>DASXKA010000116.1:0-22735 GCA_036497085.1 Steroidobacteraceae bacterium
GGGCCGACGGCGGCGCGCGCCCACAGATCGCTGAGCGCCGTGAGCGGGTGCGGATGGATGGCGAGCTTGCCGTAATAGGAGATCGCCTGGATCAGGAATATCCAGCAGTAGGTGCGCCGCAGCCGCCGGCCGGCGGCGCGCGCCAGGCTCACGTGGTAGCGCGGCGCGCAGTAGTCCTCGGCGAGCAGGCGGCTCCAGGCGGAATTCACCGCATACGGCTCGCCCCGCAGCATCGGCGTGAAGAAGTCGGTCTCGAGCAGGCGCGCCCGCGCGCGCCAGATATTGAAGTAGCGGTAGCGGCGCGCTTCGAGCAGCAGGAACATGCAGACGATGAGCCCCACCAGCGCCATGGGCAGGGGCGAGGCGGCGGCGCTCGAGAAAGTCGCCGAGAGCGCGATGCCGGTGGTCACCACCGCCCAGTTGGTGGTGCTGTCGAGGCGGGTGCGCCACACCGTGCTGCGGTAGATCTCGGCGCGATAGAGGTGCGCAATGGCACCGATCTCGGCGGCGGAAAACATGCGCGGCGGCTCGGCGCCGGCTGCCGCCTGGCCGCCCGCCTGCTCGCCGGCGCTCATGGCGCGGTGAGACGGGCCAGCGCCTCGCGATACTTGGCGCTGGTGCGCGCGATGACATCCGGCGGCAGTTGCGGCCCGGGCGCGCGCTTGTCCCAGTCGAGCGTCTCGAGATAGTCGCGCACGAATTGCTTGTCGAAGCTCGGGGGGCTCCAGCCGGCGCGGTACGTGTCGGCGGGCCAGAAGCGCGAGGAGTCCGGCGTCAGCAGCTCGTCGATGAGCGTGAGATTCCCGGCGGCGTCGAGGCCGAACTCGAACTTGGTGTCGGCGATGATGATGCCGCGCGCCCGGGCGTGCGCCGCCGCGAAACCGTAGAGCGCGAGCGCCGTGTCGCGCACCTGGCCGGCGATCGACGCGCCGACCCGCTGCGCCATGGTCTCGAAGCTGATGTTCTCATCGTGCGCGCCCGCCTCGGCCTTGGTCGCCGGCGTGAACAGCGGCTGCGGCAGCTGTCCGGCGAGCGGCAGGCCCGCGGGCAGCGCGATGCCGCACAGCGACCCGGTCTTCTGGTAGTCCTTCCAGCCCGAGCCGATGAGATAGCCGCGCACCACCGCCTCGATCGGCAGCGCCTCGAGGCGTCGCACGATCACCGCGCGGCCTTCGAGCAGAGCGCGCTCGGCCGGATCCTTCACCACGCCTTCGATGGAACGGCCGCTGAGGTGATTCGGAACCAGGTGACTGGTCCTGGCAAACCAGAAGTTCGAGATCGAATTGAGCACGCAGCCCTTGTCCGGGATCGGATCGGGCAGCACGACATCGAATGCCGACAGGCGATCGGTGGTCACTATGAGCAGCGTGTCGGCATCGACGGCGTAGATGTCGCGCACCTTGCCCTCATGCAGGCGCTCGAGTCCCGTGAGCCGGGTGCGGTAGACGATGGGCGCTGGCATGCGCTTGGTACTATACGTTGACATGGCGGCGGGCATGAAATGGCTCGGCAAGCTGACCGGCGGCCTGATCGGTCTCGCCTTCGGTCCGATCGGCCTCGCGGTCGGCGTGCTGCTCGGCCACCAGTTCGACCGCGCGCAGGAGGACGACGACGAGCCCGGCGCAACGCCGGCCGACGTGGCCGCGATCAGCGAGCGCTTCTTCCGCGCGACCTTCCGCGTGATGGGCTACGTCGCCAAGGCCGACGGTCGTGTCTCCGAGCAGGAAATCGCGGCAGCGCGCGCGGTGATGACCGACCTGAGGCTCGATGCGCTGCAGGTGCGCGAGGCGATCGGGCTCTTCACCGCCGGCAAGCAGCCGCAATTCGACCTCGCGGCCGAGCTCGCCGGACTACGCGCGGCCTGCCGCGGACGACCGGACATCCTGCGCATCTTCCTCGAGATCCAGGTGCGCGCCGCGCTCGCCGGCAACAATCTCGAGGGACCGGTGCGGCCGATCTTAGGCAGCGTCGCGGCCGCCACGCGCATCTCGGGCTTCGAGCTGGCGCAGATCGAGGCGGTGCTGCGCATCCAGCGCGGCGGCTTTTACCAGCAACAGCGTCCGGACGGCGGCGCGGCCGGCAGCGGCGCGAGCGCCGCTGCGCTCGAGCAGGCCTACCGGGTGCTCGAGACGACCGCGGGCGCGAGCGATGCCGAGGTGGTCAAGGCCTACCGGCGGCAACTCAACCGCCACCATCCTGACAAGCTCAAGGCGAACGGGCTGCCGGAATCGATGATCGGCCACGCCAAGCAGCGCACCCAGCAGATCATCGAGGCGTATGAGCTGATTCGTGCGCGGCGCGGGATGTAGCCCACTCGGCTATCACCGCCTGCACGGCGCGCACCCCGTCGGTGAGCGCCGCCGGCCCGGGCTGCAGGATGATGGCGGACTTGATCTCGCGCACGAAGCCCGAGCGCACGGCCGGCACCGCGTCCCAGCCGGGCCGCGCCGCCACGCGATCCGGGCGGAACTTCTTGCCGCACCACGAGCCGAGCACGATGTCGGGCGAGCGCCGCACCACCTCGAGGGGGTCGGCGACGATGCGGTTGCGCCCGAGCGACTCGCGTGCCAGCTCCGGGAAGCAGTCCTCCCCGCCGGCGAGCGTGATGAGCTCCGACACCCAGCGGATGCCCGAGATCAGCGGCTCGTCCCACTCCTCGAAATAGACCCGCGGCCGCCTGGCGAGGGCCGCCGCCGTCGCGCGCACCGCGGCGAGCGCGCCCTCGAGCTCGGCGAGCAGCGCGGCGGTCTTCGCCTCGCAGCCGATCATGCCGCCGAGGGTGCGGATCATTGAAAGGATCTCCCCGACGCTGCGCTGGTTGAAGACATGCACGTTGAGGCCGGCACGCACCAGCTCCGCGGCAATGTCGGCCTGCAGGTCGGAGAAGCCGAGCACCAGGTCGGGCGTGAGGGCGACGATGCGCTCGGTGTGCGCGCTGGTGAAGGCCGACACGCGGGGTTTCTCGCGGCGTGCACGCGGCGGCCGCACGGTGAAGCCCGAAATGCCGACGATGCGCCGTTCCTCGCCGAGGAGGTAGAGTGTCTCGGTCGTCTCCTCGGTGAGGCATACGATCCGCTGCGGGTATCCTGAATCAGCTGTCATAGCGGGCTGTTGCGGCCGTCCGGCACTGTATCCTTGAGACATGTGGCAGCGCATCTGGGGACTCCTCGACCGGCGTCTGTTCGGACCGGCCTCGCACCGCGCCGGAATGCTGGGCGCCACCCTGCGGCTGCTGCGCTACCCCTACGCGGTGCTGCGCGACCTGTCGCGCGGCGAGATCAACCTGCGCGCCATGAGCCTGGTGTACACCACGCTGCTGTCGCTCATTCCGCTGCTCGCCTTCAGCTTCGCCATCCTCAGGTTCTTCGGCGGGCACCGCAACCTGGTGCCGATCGTGTACGAGTTCTTCCGCCCCGTAGGCGAGCCGGCCGCCACCGACCTCACCAGCCGCGTGGTGCAGTTCGCCAACCGCGCGAGCAACGGCGTGGTCGGCTCGGTGGGCCTGGCGCTGCTCGCCTGGACGCTCATCGGCACGATCAAGAAGGTAGAAGACAGCTTCAACTTCCTGTGGCACGTCGAGCAGCCGCGCAGCCTGGCGCGGCGCCTGGCGGAATACTCGGCGCTGCTAGTGGCCGGACCGGTGCTGGTGGTCGGTTTCATAGGGCTCACCCAACACGCGCTCTCGAGCGCGCCGGTGCAGGAGGTCGTGCGGCTGCATTTGCCGCCGCTGCAATGGCTGCGGGCGGCCGGCGTCGCCCTGGCTCCTTATGCGATGGTGAGCGCATTCTTCACGGCGCTCTACATGATGGTGCCCAACACCCGGGTGCAATGGCGCGCGGCGCTCATCGGCGCCCTCGTCGGCGGCGTGCTATGGGCGGCGGTCGGCAAGGTGTTCACGGCGTTCGTCGTCTACTCGACCCGCCTCACCATCGTCTATGCGGGGTTCGCCTTCGTGGTCGCGGGGCTGCTGTGGACCTACTTCGGCTGGCTGATCCTGCTCGCCGGGGCGCAGCTCTCCTTCTACCTGCAGAACCCGGCCTACCTGCGCCTCGGGCTGCAGCCGCTGCGACTCTCGGGACTCGAGCTCGAAGAGCTGGCGCTGAAGCTCATGTACTTCGTCGGGCGCGCACACGTTACCGGCGGCACACGCTGGACCGTCAACCGGGTCGCCGCCGAGCTCGGACTCCCCGGGATCGCGGTCGCAGGCATGGCGGCGACCTTCGAGCAGGCGGGGCTGCTGGTCGTGACCGACGACGGCGAGCTCATCCCGGGACGCGATACGGGCCACATCCGCGTGCAGGAGATCCTCGACCTCGCGCGCAGTGAGCGCGGTGGCCACGTGGCGCCGCGCAATATCGACATCCCCGCGGTGGACCGGGTGCTCGCCGGCCTCGAGGAAGCGCGCCGCCGCAGCGTCGGCGAGCTCACCCTGCGCGAGCTGGTGGGGGAGACGCCGCGCCCGGCGCTGCAGCTCACTCACCGGCAATCGTCATTTCGCTGACGAGCAGCGAGGGGGTGCGGATGGCGCCGCGCGCATCGGTATCGGCGCCGGCGGCTGCAATGTCGAGATACATCTGCTTGAGATTTCCGGCGATGGTCACCTCGTGCACCGGGTGTTGAATCGCGCCGCGCTCGACCCAGAAGCCGCTCGCGCCGCGCGAGTAGTCGCCGGTCACGCCGTTCACCCCCTGCCCCATGAGCTCGGTCACCAGCAATCCGGTACCGAGTCGCGCAAGGAACGCTTGCGGGTCGAGGCCGCCGTCGCTCGGCGCGACGATCAGGTTGTGTATCCCGCCGGCGTTGCCGGTGGTCTTGAGCCCGAGCCGCCGCGCTGAGTAGCTGCCGAGCACGTAGCCGTCGAGCACGCCGTCGCGCACCAGCTCGCGATCGCGCGTGGCGGCCCCCTCCTGGTCGAAGGGGCTGCTGGCGAGGCCCTTGGGCAGATGCGGCCGCTCATGTAACTGCAGGAAGGCGGGCAATACCTGCGAGCCGGCCGCATTCAACAGGAACGACGCCTTGCGGTACTGGCTGGTGCCGCGGATCGCGCCGATGAAGTGGCCGATGAGGCCGCGCGCCATGTCCGGGGTGAAGGCGACCGGGGCCTTGCGCGTGGCGAGACGTCGCGCGCCGAGACGCGCGAGCGCGCGCTCGCCGGCGGTGCGGCCGATCTCGGCGGCGTCGTCGAGATCGGCCGGATCGCGCGCCACGCTGTACCAGTGATCGCGCTGCATCTCGCCGCCTTCCTCGGCGATCAGCGAGCAGCTGAGCGAGTGGCTGGTGGCGGAGTAGCCGGCGAGAAAGCCGTGCGAGTTGCCGTATACGCCAGTGTGACGCTGGCTGCCGACCGAGCCACCCTCGGAGTTGCTGACCCGCGCATCCACGGCAAGACCGGCCGCCTCGCAGCCGCGCGCCAGCTCGATCGCGCGCTCGGGCGTCAGCGCCCAGGCGTGATCGAGATCGAGGTCGGGAATGCTGCGCGCCAGCGCCTCGGGCTCGACGAGCCCGGCGTAGGGATCCTCGGCCGTGTAGCGTGCGATCGCACACGCCTTGCCGACCGTCTCGAGCACCGCGGTGCGGCCGAGGTCGGCGGTGCTGGCCGAGCCCTTGCGCTTGCCGAAGTAGACGGTCACCGCGAGGCCGCGGTCGCGCTGGTACTCGACGGTGTCGACCTCGCCGAGACGCACGGTCACGGAGAGCCCGCGGCTCACGGAGGCGTCCGCTTCGGACTGCGACGCGCCCTGGCGGCGCGACTCTTCGAGCGCGAGGCTCACGATATCGGTGAGCTGCGCCAGACCCGCAGGCTCGGAGGTCGATGGCATAGAATAAATTGTAACAGCGGGCCGCAGGCTTGGCTCCGCGGGGGCGCGACGACTTGAGAGACGATGACGCGGCCGAGCGGCCCAGCAAGAGCGCGGCGAAGCGCGCTGCGCATGCCGCCCAGGAGCTGGGAGAGGCGCTGATCGGCCTGTCGGACGCCGAGCTCGACGCGCTCGCCCTGCCGGAGGAGCTGGCCGCGGCGGTCCGCACCGCCCGCCGCATCACCAGCCGCGCGGGCGGTGCCCGCCAGCGTCAGTACATCGGCAAGCTGATGCGCGCGCTCGATCCCGCGCCGATCCGCGCTGCGCTCGCTGCCCGCGGCGCGGTGAGCGCGCGCGAAGCCGAGCGCTTTCGCCGCGTCGAGCAATGGCGCGAGCGATTGATCGAGGGTGGCGCTGCGGTGCTCGAGGAGCTCAGGCGTGCCCACCCCGGCATCGAGACGTCCGAGTGGGCGCGGCGCGTGGCGGCCGCCCAGGCCGAGCGCGGCCGGCGCGCGGGCGCGGCCGGCGCATCCCGCGAGTTGTTTCGCGCTCTGCGCGCATTGTTCGATACAATGCCGTGATGCAAGCCCTCGTCGGCATCATCATGGGCTCCGGCTCCGACTGGGAGACCATGCAGGCCGCCGCCGAGACGCTCGATCGCCTCGGTGTCGCCTACGAGGTACGCGTGGTGTCCGCGCACCGCACGCCCGATCTCCTGTTTGAATACGCTCAGGCAGCGCGCGCGCGCGGCCTCGAGGTGCTGATCGCCGGCGCGGGCGGCGCGGCGCACCTGCCCGGCATGGCCGCGGCGAAGACCACCCTGCCGGTGCTCGGCGTGCCGGTGCAGTCGAAGTCCCTGGGCGGGCTCGACTCGCTGTTGTCGATCGTGCAGATGCCGGCCGGCGTTCCGGTGGCAACCTTCGCCATTGGCACCGCCGGCGCCACCAATGCGGCGCTGTGCGCCGCGGCGATCCTCGCCAACCGGCATCCCGCCGTACAGACGGCGCTCGAGGCGTTCCGCGAGAAACAGACCGCGGCCGTGCTCGCCAGTCCCGATCCGCGCGCCCATAAGCGCACATGACCATCGGCATCGTGGGCGCCGGCCAGCTCGGCCGCATGCTCGCTTTGGCGGGTTATCCGCTCGGCCTCGATTTTCTGTGTCTGGATCCGGCGAACGACGCGCCGGCTGGCCAGGTGGCGCCGCTGCTCACCGGCGCCTTCACCGACCGCGCGCTGCTCACGGAGCTCGCACGGCGCTGCGAAGTGGTCACTTTCGACTGGGAGAACGTTCCAGTGGCGAGCCTGCGCGCCATGGAGCGCGGTGCGCACGCGGCGCGCATCGCCCCACCGGTGGCGGCGCTCGGGTGCGGCCAGGACCGGGTGAGCGAGAAACGCCTGTTCGCGCAGCTCGCGATTCCCACCACCCGCTGGCGCGCGGTCGACTCGCGTGCCGGGCTCGACGCGGCCATCGCCGCGGTGGGTCTGCCGGGCGTGCTGAAGACCCGCCGCCTCGGCTACGACGGCAAGGGGCAGGCGCTGCTGCGCACGCGCGCGGACGCCGGCCGCGCCTGGGAGCGTCTGGGCAGCGCGCCGCTCCTCTACGAGGAGTGGGTGCCGTTCGACTGCGAGGTGTCGGTGATCGGCGCGCGCGGCGCGCGCGACCAGGTGGCGATCTACCCGCTGTGCGGCAACGTGCACGGCGCGGGAGTCCTGCGCGTAACCTGTGCGCCCTACGGGCCGCCGCGCTGGCACCAGCAGGCCGGGCGCTACCTCAGGCGCGTGCTGGCGCACTTCCGCTATCGCGGCATTCTCACCATCGAGTTCTTCGTGCGCGACGGGAGGCTGATCGCCAACGAGATGGCTCCGCGGGTGCACAACTCCGGACACTGGACCATCGAGGGCGCGGCCACCAGCCAGTTCGAGAACCACCTGCGCGCGATCCTCGGGCTGCCGCTCGGCTCGACGCGCGCGCTGGGTCACAGTGCCATGATCAACCTGATCGGGCGCATCCCGCCGCGCGCGCGGCTGTTGGCGCTCGAGGGCGTGCACCTGCATGATTATGGCAAGCAACCGCGCCCGGGGCGCAAAGTCGGCCACTGCACCGTCGTCGAGCCGACCGCGGCCCGGCGGGACGCGCGGGCGCGGCGCCTGGCCGCGAAATTGGCCGCCGGCGTGCGCATCCCGTAACATGACCTGCGAGTACAGCTCGCATGTACCTCGAGCCATTCAAACTCAAGGAATTGCCGTTTCGGCTCAGCCCGGAACCGCAATTCCTTTACCTGTCGAAACAACATGCGCGCGCCAAGGCGTACATGGAGTCGACCATCTGGTTCACCGACGGCTTCGTGGTGATCACCGGGGAGACCGGCTCGGGAAAGACCACCCTCATCGAGGCTTTTCTCAAGGAGATCCCCGCCGACGTCGTAGTGGCACAGATCAACCAGACCCAGGTCGATACGACGGATTTCCTGCAGGCGGTGCTGGTGCAGTTCGGGTTCGCGCCCTTCAAGATGCGCGAGGCCGAGCTCATCAGCACGCTCAACAACTTTCTCATCGAGCAGCATGCCGCCGGACGCAAGGTGCTGCTGATCGTCGACGAGGCGCAGAATCTCGAGCCGCGCGTGCTGGAGGAGATCCGTCTCCTGTCGGGTGGGGACACCAGCCAGGACAAGGTGTTGCGCATCATTCTCGCCGGGCAGCCCGGGCTCAACGACACGCTCAACTCCCCGAGCCTCGAGCAGCTCACGCAGCGCGTGCGGCTGCGGTTTCATCTCTCGCCGCTGGCGGAGGCCGAGACGCGTGCCTATATCGAGCACCGCCTCGAGGTAGCGGGCGCCGGCGATCGCGAGATCTTCTCAGCCGACACCTTCCCCGAGATCTTCCGCTACACCGGCGGACTGCCGCGACTCATCAACTCGCTGTGCGACACCGCGATGATGGCCGCCTTCACGGAGAACCGCGCCTCGGTGCGCCTCGCGGACGTCTCGAGCGCGATCGCGGAGCTGCGCTGGCCGCCACACGCCGCGCGTGCCCAGGGCGCGGCGGTCGGCCCCGAGAGCGCGACCGGGACGCACCCGTCGGTGCCCGTGCGGCCGGTCGCGGCGGCCGCCTCCCCCCAGGCTCCCGCGTATGAGGCTCCCGCGCCCGACGCTGCGGTGCCGGACGCGGCCGCGCAAGAGGCCGCAGCGCGTGAGGAGGTAGCGCGCGCCGTGGAAGCACACGCGGCGGAGGTGCGCGAGGCGGCAGCGGTCTCAGCGAAGGTACGCAAAGCAAACGGACCCGCGGCAAACGGACCGCCCGCGCCCGGACCGGGAGCGCACCATGCAGCGGCGCCCGAGGCGGTGCCGCTCGGCAAGCTGCTGGTGGCCTCCGAAGGGCGCACCGTGCAGGAGATCCCGCTGCGCATCGGCCGGCTCATAGTCGGTCGCACTCCCGACAACGACGTGCACATCGACAGCCGCTTCGTGAGCCGCCATCACTGCCAGATCATTACGACCGCGCACTCGTCCGTGATCGAGGATCTCAACAGCACCAACGGTGTCTACGTGAAGTCGGCGCGCGTCCGCCGTCACTACCTCAGCGACGGTGACGTCGTGGTGATCGGCCAGCACGAGCTCATCTACATGGATGACCGCGCCGCGCGCGGCCGCGCGACCGCGTCCGAGCCCAAACATCCGGATCATGCGCAGAGCAACCGCCGCGTGGACGGCTGAGGCGCACGGGTCGGCCGGCGTTTGCCGGCCTCAGGTGGAATTGTCGTCGTTGAGCGAGTCGGGGTTGCCGTACTCGCTGCGCAGGGCCCGATAGCCGCGACGGCGCAGGAACACCACGATCCCGTACACCAGGGCGACCAGCCCGACGAGCCCGATGGCGTGGCTCAGCGCCGCGTGCGCGGCCAGCAGGTAGCTGACGGCGAGCGCGCCGAGGCCGAAAACCATGTAGAACCAGGGCAGGCCTTCGTAGACGGGGCGCGACAGGTGACGTCGTTCCATGCCGACATCCTAACTTGCCGGCACGGCGGGGGATACTCATCCCCCAGGGGGCATGGGCAGCCCGCTATTTCCCCTATTTCCGGCCCAGCAGCCCCAGCAGGCGCTCGAGCAGAGACGGCTTAAGGCTCTCGACGCGAAAGTCGTTCTTCTGTCTGGCATGGCGCTTCAGCTCCGCCAGCAGCTCCTCCGGGAGCTTCAGGGTGGAGGTGTCGGCCATCGAGACGTTGGGCTCGGCTTGCATCGTGTCGTCCTTCCTTCGCCAGTGTCTGCCGGGTGCACGCTACGGACTCGCCTGCGTCGAGGGCGTGTGGAAATTCACAAAGCAGCCAACGCTCCCGATTATGTTCCGGTGCAGGCATCGCGGATCGCGCGTGCCCGCCCACGCACATATTGGCGCTCTGTTTCCGGAATGGCGAGATGTCGGGGAACACCGACGTCGCGGCGAACGACGGCGGCGGCAATCGACGGCTCAGGCTGTGCCGCCGACTGTGAGCCCTTCGATCTTGAGCGTCGGCTGGCCTACGCCCACGGGCACGCTCTGCCCCTCCTTGCCGCAGGTGCCCACGCCCTCGTCGAGCTTCAGATCGTTTCCCACCATGGTGACGCGCGTCAGCACATCGGGCCCGTTGCCGATGAGAGTCGCGCCCTTCAGCGGCGTCGTGACGCGACCGTTCTCGATGGCGTAGGCCTCGCTCGCCGAGAACACGAACTTGCCCGACGTTATGTCTACTTGGCCGCCACCGAAATTCACGGCGTAGATGCCGCGCGCGACCGATTGGATGATCTCGCCGGGATCGTGGGGACCCGCGCGCATGTAGGTATTGGTCATGCGCGGCAGCGTCGTATGGGCGAAGGACTCGCGCCGGCCGTTGCCGGTGGGCGCGACTCCCATGAGGCGCGCGTTCAGCCGATCCTGCATGTAGCCGCGCAGCACGCCGTTCTCGATGAGCGTCGTGCACTGGGTCGGCGTCCCCTCGTCGTCGATGTTGAGGGAGCCGCGGCGGCGCGCCAGCGTGCCGTCGTCCACCACCGTGCACTCGGCCGCCGCCACCCGCTCGCCGATCCGGCCGGCGAACGCCGAGGTGCCCTTGCGATTGAAGTCCCCCTCGAGCCCGTGGCCGATAGCCTCGTGCAACAGGATTCCGGGCCAGCCCGGGCCAAGCACGACCGTCATGGTGCCCGCGGGGGCGGGCACCGCCTCGAGATTCACCAGCGCCTGCCGGACCGCCTCGCGCGCCAGCTCGAGCGGCTTGTCGCCCGCGACCAGGTCGGCGAGCGAGTAGCGACCGCCCGCCCCGGCGTAACCCTGCTCGCGGCGGCCGTTGTGCTCGACCAGCACCGAGACGTTGAAGCGCACCAGCGGGCGCACGTCGGCCGACAGCTCCCCGTCGCTCGTGGCGATGAGCACTACCTCGTGCACCGCGACCAGGCTCGCGCTCACGTGCACGATGCGCGGATCCTGCCGCCGCGCCTCGCGATCGGCGCGCTCGAGCCAAGCCACCTTGTCGGCGGTAGCGAGCGCGGCGGCCGGGTCCGCCGGCAGGTAGAGCCGGTGGCCGGGTGCCGCACGCCAGGCGCTGACGCGGCGCGCCCCACCCTGCACGGCGATGGCGCGCGCCGCGCGCGAGGCCTCCTCGAGCGCCGGCAGCACGATCTCGTCGGAATAGGCGAAGCCGGTCTTCTCGCCGGCGAGCGCGCGCACGCCGACTCCCTGCTCGATGCTGGCGCTGCCATCCTTGACGATGCCGTCCTCGAGCGACCAGGACTCCTGGTGCACCAGCTGAAAATAGAGGTCGGCAAAATCGACCGAGTGCGTCAGCACCTCGCCGAATACGTTGTCGAGGCGGCGGTCGTCGAGCCCGCCGGGACGCAGGATCAGCTCGCGCGCCACGTCGAGCGGATCGCCCGCGGGCGCCGCGGCTGTCGCGGGAAGCTGCGACTTGGATGAGCTCACGGGTGCGCGTCCGCACGGAAGGCGCGGTGTCTCAGGGCGGGAAAACTCGCACGCACGTTGCCCTGGAGCGCGAGGTCCACCTCGGCCAGAGCGCAGCCGCGCCCGCGCGGCACGCGCTTCAATATCCGGCCCCAGAAATCGACGATCATGCTGTCTCCATAGGTCTCACGCCCGCTCGGATGGATCCCGGACTGCGCCGGCGCGATCACGTAACTGAGGTTCTCGATCGCGCGGGCACGCAGCAATGTCTCCCAGTGGGCGCGCCCGGTGGGCGCGGTGAACGCGGATGGCACGGAAAGCAGCTGCGCCCCTGCGGCGCTCAGGTGCCGATACAGCTCCGGAAACCTGACGTCGTAGCATACCGACAGTCCGAGGCGTCCCACCGGCGTATCGAGCACCACCGGGTGCGTTCCCGGGGCGACGTTCGCCGACTCCCGGTAGGTCTCGGTGCGGCCGGGAATGTCGACGTCGAACAGGTGAATCTTGTCGTAGCGCGCGACCCGGGCACCGTCGGCATCGTAGACGAGCGAGGCGGCGGCGACGCGGCCATCGGCGCCGTTGCGCAGCGCAATGGTGCCGCCGACGATCCACAGGCCGAGGCGCCGGGCGTTCGCGGCGAGAAACTCCTGCACCGGACCCGCGCCGTCGGTCTCGGCCACGGCGCGCTTGTCAGCGTCCTGCAAGCCGAGAAAGGAAAAGTTCTCCGGCAGCACCGCGAGGCGCGCGCCGTTCGCCGCAGCCTCCTCCAGCAGCGCACCCGCCTGGGCGAGATTGGCGGCAACCTCGGGGCCTGAGGTCATCTGCAGAGCCGCTACTCTCATGGGCTAACCATGGGGTCATCCCATGTCCCGCGCAAGCGTAGCGTGGCGTGCTCGCGGCCTTCGCCGGTGAAGAGCTCCCGCAGCGACATCCACAGGGCCGCCACCCGCGGCCCTGGGCCGAGGCGCCGGACGGCGGCCGGTAGCCGCTCCTCGCCCTTCAGCACCCAGACCTGCGCATCGTAGTCATGGGCCAGGAATCCGATGCGGCCTCGCATCAGGATCTCGGTATCCCCGTCCAGATGCAGGTTGGAAGTCACCGCCTCGCCGTCGGCCGCCCTGAAATCCGCGCTCAGCCGGGCGAAGGGCAGCTGCGGCAGGCCGAGGCCCGCGATCAACCCGGGGACCGCGAGGAGCCCGAGCGATCGACCGGGCGCTTCGGCCGCTGTGACGCGGCGCGCGACACCGTCGTCGAGCTCGACGTGCAGTGCACCTTTCGCGTCGGCGAGTATGGATGTGTCGGCGGCGGGCCATTCGAGATCGCCGCTCGCGGCCAGGCGCGCGGCGCTCAGATCGGCACGGAAACCCAGCCTGCCGAGCGTCGCGGCGGCGTCGTGACTCGCGAGGTTGAAGGTCGCGCGACACGCCCCGTCGTGGCACTTCAGCGTGCCGCGTGCCTCGCCGACTGCCCCGGTGACACGCAGATCCCGCACCTCGAGCGCGCCGGCGCGCGCACCGACGGTCGCCTCGAGCGCTCCGAGCGAGCCGCCCTGCCAGCGCAGGTCGCCGATGGAAAGTTGGGTGTCGGCTCCCAGCGCGGAAGCCATTGCGGCGAGAGCGGCGCGGCTGCCCGGGAGCTGCTCGAGATCAAGGCGCTCGATACGCGCGCTCACGGGGTGCGCGCCGTCGACCAGGCGGGGCCAGCGCACCAGCGCATCGATGTCCGGGGATTCGACTTTGAGCTGGCCGGGGCCGAAGCCCGCCTCCGCCGACACGCGGACGTTCGGGAAGGTGTGGTCCGCCGCGAGCAGTTCGGCGGCGGTGAGCTCGACGTGCAGCGCCGGCCAGGTGGAGTTGCGCGCGAGCTCATGCCACAGCAGGGCGTAGCCCGGCAGATCAAGCCGGCTCGCCGTACCTTCGATCTCGAGAACCGGAGCGGCCGGCATGGCCGGCGCGCTCGCGCCGAAATTCACGGCGCCCCGCTCTACGCGCCACAACTCGCCCCGGCGGCTGACGGCCGCGAGCCCGCGCAGCCGCTCCCCGAGGTCGACGCGCAGCACCCCCGCGTCCTCGGTCCCGACGAGCTCGATGTGCAGCGGCAGCACCGACCCCGGCACCTTGCCGAGTGGCTCCGGCAAGCTGCTCGCGACGCCCGCGAGACTGGAATCGATTCGGGCACGCCAGCCCGGGCGCCCGCCGTCGGTGCCGGGCAGAAGCTTGAGGTCCGCACTCCACTCGGCGTTGCCCTGCAACGGAGTCTCGTCGGTGCGCACTCCGGAGGCGGCAGCCAGCGCTGCGCGCACGTCGAGCACTCCCTTTCCCGAGATCGCGACCGCGGTGGCGTCGCGCTCGCGGCGCTCGCCTACGCTGAGCGCGATCGGGCCGCCGAGCCACTGCCCGACGAGCGTCGAGTGCCGCAGGTGGCCATCGGCAAAGGCCAGCGTGCCGCGCAGGGCCTCGATGGCGGGCACCCCGGCCACCGGGCGCAGCCGCGCGCCGTCGAGCTGCGCGGAGAGGCGCGTCGTGAAGCGCGGCGCGCGCGCGGGGCGGCCCGGGCCGGCCGCGCGCGACAGCTCGAAGGCGAGCTGCGCGTCGCCGCTCAGCGCAATGTCACCGATCCCCGGAGCGTAAGGCTCGAGCCGGGGGTGGTCCCGCAGCCAGGCGAGCGCATCGCCGGCGTTACCGCTGAGCCTGCCAGCGAGGCGCGTGAGACTCGCATCGCGTGCGTCCCATTCGGCCCGTGCCGCGGTGAGCCGGAAGCCACCGGCGGTAGCGCCGTCCACGCGCGCGCGCACACGTGCGCCGCGCCAGTCGATGCGCGCCGCGAGGCCGTGCAGATCCGGCCAATCCTCGGCGCCCGCGAGGCTCGCGTCGCTCAGCTCGACCGAGCCGGTGAACTCCCGATGCGCGCCGCGCCAGGGCAGCGGCTCGTCGAGCGGGCCGCGTGCCACGAGCGCGGCACGGGCGATGCGCCCGCCGGTGAGCACTCCGGCGGCGGTGCCGAGTGCGGCGAGCGCCGGCGCTCCGAGCGCCCTGCGCACCAGCTCCACCCGCGCACCGACTAACGTGGCGCGCGCATCGAGGCGCGGTTGCGCCCCGGAGTCCTCGCCCGTGAGCGCGCCGGTGAGGAGGAACCGTGCCTCCCCCTGGTGGATCTCGAGCTCGCGGGTGCTGACACGCCAGGCATGCCCGTCGTCCGCGAGCGCGAGCTGCGCGTGCACCCCGATCCCGCCGAGCCTGAAGGGGGGATCGGAAGCGAACGTCGCGCGTGCATTGCTCGCATCGAGCACCGCCTCGAAGCTCGTGCCCTTGCCATCGAGGTGCGCCGTAAGTCCCGCGAGCGTAATCGCGTGCCCGGGAGGGGTGACGCTCAGCTCGTCGAGCTCGGCGGCGGTCAGGAGCCGCGCATCCGGCGCACGAGTGGCGTTCCAGTCGAAGCGCGCCTCGCGCACCGTTCCTGTCAGTCCGACCCCCGAGAGTCGCAGCTGCGGCATCACGCCGCTAACCAACCCCGAGAGCACCGCCGCCGGTGCGTGCTGCAGGCGGCCGCGCACCCAGCTGCCGTCGGCGGCGGCGTCAATACCGAGAGCGGCAGGAGGTGAGTTTGCGCCGAGTTCGAGCGGCTCCACGCCGAGATGCCAGCCCGCGGCATTGCGCAGCAGGTGCCACTCGGCGTGCAGCTCGCCGAGCGCGAGCCCCGCGGCGGGTCCGACCGGCGGCCACTCAAGCCCGGCGCCCGTCACGGCGCCCTGGGCGCTCACGACGCCGCCCGGCGCGAGATCGAGTTGCAGCGTGAGATCGGCGCTGCCCGCTCCAGGCAGGTAGGCGCCGAGTGGCGCGGATTTGAGGAGCGACCGCCAGCCGGCGAGCTGTACCCGTCGGCTGCTCAGGGTGAGCTTGCCGGCGAGAGCCGCCTGCGCCGCATCGCCATGCAGGCGCAGGGCGACTTCAGCTGAGGTGCCGAGCGCTTCCGGCAGAGCAAGGAGCGCGGCCGCGTTCCAGTCGGTTCCCGTGCGCCGCAGCTGGATGCGGCGGATACCGGCCTCCAGCGGCACGCCCGCGAAGTCCGCGCGCAGCGTCCCGCCCTCGACGTCGATGCGCGTACCGCGCCAGCGGGCGAGGAGGCGGGCCGGGGTCGCCGGTGCGGCCGCGGGCGGCGCGCGCAGCGCCCGCACCGGCGGTCGCTCGCTCACGTCGATGTCGGGGTCGACGAGGGTGATGCGGCTGATTGCGAGGTCGCCACTGCGCAGCATCCGCCACACATCGACGCCGAGAACGAGCTGCGGAGCGGTGAGCAGCGGGCGCGCCGCGCCGGGCTCGCGCAGCTCCACGCGTCGGAAGACCGCCTCGGGCCCGTACCAGCCCCAGCGCAGCCGCAGCTCGCTGAAGCGCACGTCGAGTCCGGTCTCGGCGTGCACCAGGTTCTCGAGTGTCGCGCGGCGCTCCGGCACGCTTGCCGCAGCGAGGGCATAGGTGAGCAGCGCCATGGTGGCGAGGAGCGATACGGCGGCGAGCGTGATCAGGGTCACGCGCACGAGCGTGCGTGCGCGCGGCAGCTCCGGCTGCGCCGCAGCCGGCGCGTCCGTCCCGGCAGCGGCATCCGCGGGGCTCACACGCATTACCTGGGTCTCAGTCCTATACGAGCACGACGTCGTACTGATCGACGCTGTAGAGCGCCTCGACCTGGAGGCGGATCGGCCGGCCGACCTGCGCCTCGAGCTCCGCGAGGGTGGTGGACTCCTCGTCCAGCAGCCGGTCCACGACGTCCTGATGAGCCAGTATCAGCAGCTCGCGGCTGGCAAACTGTCGGCTCTGTCGCACAATTTCCCTAAAAATCTCGTTGCAGACCGTCTCCGGCGCGCGCACGAAGCCGCGGCCCTCGCAATTTGGACACGGCTCACACAACAGGTGTTCCAGGCTCTCGCGGGTGCGCTTGCGGGTCATCTCCACGAGGCCGAGCGGCGAGAGGCTCACGATGTGAGTCTGGGCGCGATCGCCTGAAAGAGCGCGCTCGAGCGCGGCGAGCACCGCGCGCCGGTGCGGCTCGTCACGCATGTCGATGAAGTCGATGATGATGATCCCGCCCAGGTTGCGCAACCGCAGTTGCCGCGCGATGGTCACCGCCGCCTCGAGGTTGGTGCGGAAGATCGTCTCCTCGAGATTGCGATGGCCGACGTAGGCGCCGGTGTTCACGTCGATGGTCGTCATCGACTCGGTCTGATCGAATACCAGATGGCCGCCGGACTTGAGCGGCACCTTTCGATCGAGCGCGCGGGTGATCTCCTCCTCGACTCCGTTCAGATCGAAGATCGGCCGGGGGCCGGAGTAGAGCTCGATCGGCGGGGCGGCGCCGGGTACGAAGGTGGCGGCGAACTCGAGCATGGCCGCCTGCTCACGAGGGGAATCGACCAGCACCCGGCTGAGTCCGCGCGACAGCTCGTCGCGCAGCACCCGCAGGCTGAGCGGCAGATCCTCGTGCACCACCGAGCCCGGCTGGGTAACGGCGGCCCGCGTACGCACGTGCTCCCACAGGCGTGCCAGATAGGCCATGTCCTCGCTCAGGCCCTCCGGGCCGACTCCCTGGGCCGCAGTGCGCAGAATGTAGCCGCCGGTGGCATCCGCGCCGACCAGGGCCCCGAGGGCACTCTTCAGGCGCGCCCGCTCGTCCTCGTCCTCGATGCGGGCCGAGACGCCGATCCCCGCGCCCCGCGGCAGATACACGAGGTAGCGCGCGGGCAGCGCGATGAAGGTCGTGAGGCGCGCGCCCTTGGTGCCGATCGGGTCCTTGATCACCTGCACCAGGATGTCGTCGCCGGGGTTCAGCAGGCGGCGGATGTCCTCGGGCTCGGGCAGCGCTGCAGCCACCGCCGTCGCCAGCGTGTCGTCCGCGCTGGCGCGTACGATGTCGGCGGCGTGCAGGAACGCGGTGCGCTCGAGCCCGATCTCGACGAAGGCCGCCTGCATGCCCGGTAGCACGCGCGACACCCGCCCCTTGTAGAGGTTGCTCACCAGGCCGCGGCGGCTCGTGCGCTCGATATGAATTTCCTGTACCACGCCGTTGTCGAGGATCGCGGCGCGGGTCTCGCGCGGAGCGACGTTGACCAGGATCTCCGTGCTCACAGGACACCGGCGGCGGCGAGCAGCTGTCCGGTCTCATAAAGCGGCAGCCCCATCACCCCGGAGAAGCTCCCGCTCAGATGCTCGATGAAGAGCGCGCCCCGGCCCTGGATCGCATAGCCGCCCGCTTTGTCGCGCGGCTCGCCACTCTCCCAGTACGCAGCGCACTCGGCGGGTGTCACGGCCCGCAAGCGCACCTCGCTCGTGCTCACCCGGAAGGCGATGCCGCCCGCGCTCGCGAGCGCCACCGCGGTGAGCACCTGGTGGACGCGCCCCGAGAGCCGCCCGAGCATGGCCATCCCGTCGGCCCGGTCGCGGGGCTTGCCGAGAATGAGCCCGTCGATCACCACGATCGTGTCCGCGGCCAGCACCGGAAGGTGCGTGCCGCGCTCCTGCACCGCGCGCGCCTTGGCGCACGCCATACGCACGACGTAGTCGGCGGGCGCCTCGCCCGGGCGGACCGTCTCGTCGATATCGGCGGCGCTCACGACGTGAGCGACACCGATCTGCCCGAGCAGCTCCCGACGCCTCGGCGACACCGAAGCGAGGGTGAGCAGCGGCGCGGCGGACGGCATGCTCTAGTCCCGGTGGTAAGGGTGACCGGCGAGCAGGCTGTGCGCCCGATAGAGCTGCTCGGCGAGCAGTACGCGCACCAGGGCATGAGGCAGCGTGAGGCGCGACAGCGACCAGCGCAGCTTGCTGCGCGCGAGCACTTCGGGCGCGAGCCCGTCGGGGCCGCCGATCACGAATGCCAGATCATCACCTTCCTGCATGCGGGTCTTGAGCCATGCGGCGAGCTCGCGCGTCGCGAGCTCGGTGCCGCGCTCGTCGAGCGCGACGACGTAGTCCTCGCGCCGCAACGCTGCCAGCACCCGCTCGCCCTCCCGGGCGATGGCCCGAGCGGGCGGCTCACCGCCGCTGCGCGGGCCGGCCGCGATCTCAGTGATCGTGACCGGAAGACGCGCGCCCAGCCGCGTTATGTAATCTTCGCACGCTTCGCGCACCCAGCCGGGAGGGCGCGTGCCCACGGCGATCAGCCGCACGCGCATGGGCTGTCAGTTCAGGGCGAGGCTTGCCGGCGGCGCGTGCGCGGGGCGCGGACCAGCGCGGGTGCGGCGACCGCCAGCTCTTCCGCATCCCCCTCCCACAGCCACTCGAGACCGTAGAACTCGCGGACCCGCGGCAGCATCACGTGCACGATGAGATCCTGAAGGTCCACCAGCACCCACTCGCCGTCACGCGCGCCCTCGGTGCCGAGGGGCCGGAAACCAGCCGCCTTGGCCTTCTCCACCACCCGCTCGGCGATCGAGCGCACGTGGCGGTCGGAGTTGCCGGATGCGATGACCATCGTATCGGCAATGTCGGTCAGCCCTCGTACATCCAGAACCCTCACGTTTACGGCCTTCATGTCTTCGAGCGCGGTCGTCACGGCTTCCCTGAGGGGCGAGATGCGCTCCGTTGCGGGGCGCAGGCGTGTACGGGTGGTCATGTGCTTAAGCGGTGTCTCCTGGCGGCCTCGGGTTGCGTGGATCTTGCCGTGCAGCATAACACCTCGTCTCGAGAATGATCTGCCGTACGGCATCGGGAACGAGGAAGCGGGGATCGCGGCCGGCGACCAGAGCGGCGCGCAGCTCGGTGGAGGAGATCTCGAGCTGGGTCACCGCACGCACGTGCAGGCAGCCCGCCGGCCGCTCGTGCAGCTCGCGGATCGAGCCCGTGCCATGGTCGACCATGAGCTCGCCGAGCGGTCCTTTGGTCGGGGCCTTCCACCCCGGGCGGTGAGCCACGACGATGTGGGCCAGATCGAGGAGCTCGCGCCAGCGATGCCAGCTCGGCAGACCGAGGAACGCGTCCATCCCGAGCAGCAGGCATAGTGAGCGCTGCGGGTACTCGCGCCGCAACTCGGCGAGCGTATCGACCGAGTACGACACGCCGGAGCGGCGCACTTCGCGGTCATCGATCGCGAAGCCCCGCTGATCCGCGATCGCGGCCTCGACCATCTTCAGGCGCAGCTCCGGGCTCGCGTACAAATGGTCGCGGTGCGGGGGACTGCCGGTCGGCAGGAAGCGCACCTCGGCGAGTCTGAGCTCCTGCCACAGCTCGAACGCGGTGCGCAGATGCCCGCAGTGGATCGGATCGAAGCTGCCGCCGAAGAGGCCGATGGGCTGCTGCATGGCTGGCGGCGATGTACGTGGGTGGATCCGGTGCCGAGGCTATGCACAGAGAGCACTGGTCAGGAGCGTGAGCTCGTCCCAGGCATTGCCGGTGACCCGGCCCTTGATCACGCGGTCGACACGCGCGGCGCGCGCCGTGAGATCCGCGAACGCCATGTGCGGTGCCCGCCGCCGCGCCTGCTCGAGCGCCGCGCTCTGGCGCTGCCAGCCCCGCGGCGCGCCACCGCCCGCGCCACTGAGCGCGCCCCAGGCATCGTGCAGCGCCTTGGTCAGCGCCCACAGCACGAGCGTCGGTTCGGTACCCTCGGCGCGCAGCCCCGCGAGCACCCGCAGCGCGCGCGCCGCGGCTCCGCTCAGCACCGCCTCGGAGAGCTGAAAGACGTCGAAGCGCGCGCTGTCGGCGACGCTCGCGAGCACCGTCTCGGGCGTCACGGGCGCTCCGCCCGCGAGCAGCACGAGCTTGGTGAGCTCCTGATGTGCCGCGAGGAGATTGCCCTCGGTGCGCTCGGCGAGCAGCTCGAGCGCCGCATCGCTCGCCTCGAGCCCGAGCTGCCGGGCGCGTCCGCGGAGCCAACCGACGAGCCGTGATGCATCCACCGGCCAGACCGGTACCCAGGCCCCGCGTGCCTCGACCGCGCGCACCCAGTCCGCGCCCTGCGCCTCGCGGTCGAGCCGCGGCGTGAGGATCACAAAGAGCGTGTCGCGATCGTCGGCCTCGAGAAGCTCGACCAGCGCGCCGTTGCCCGCGGTTCCAGGCCGGCCGGACATGCGGATCTCGAACAGCCGGCGTGCGCCGAACAGCGACAGGTTGCGTGCCGAGCCGCGCACTTCCTCCCAGTCCGCGGCGCGCTCGGCCACGTGCACTTCGCGCTCGGAAAAACCCGCGGCCCGCGCGGCGGCGCGTACGGCGTCCGCCGCCTCGCCGCTCTGCAGCGGCTCATCTCCCGAGATGAGGTACGCGGGCAGGAGCCGCTCGCGCAGGTTCGACGCCAGGGAATCGGCGGTCAGCTTCAAATGCGATCCGGTGCCGCAGCCACCGGCGCATTATCAACCAGAACCGCTGCGCCGGTCAGGCTGTCAGAACTCCCAGGAGAGCCCTCCGAACAGCCCCCGCCGCGGCCCCCACTGCGGCGCGAACACCCCGACCCCCGTGCCGCTGCGGATCGCGTAGGCCTTGTCGAGCAGGTTAATGACGTCGAGGCGCGCTGTCAGGGGCCTGGAGCCTGCGAGCTGGAATGCATGACTCAACCCGAGGTTGACCTGTGTGTAGCTCGGGAGATGGTCGCCGTTCGGGATCACGTCCCCGCTCGGCAGGACGAGCGCCTGGCGCAACCCGGTGCCGAAAATGAAATCGCCGCTGAAGCGCGTGTCGCCCCAAAGGTACGACACCCCGCCTGAGGCCGCGACGCGGCCCTCGTGGTCGAGGTGGATGTAGTTCTGCGAGACGTAGGCGAAGTCGGCGGCATTGAAGTTGAATTGCGAGGATTCCCAATTCTTGCCGTGGGCGGCCTGGAAAGACAGGTTGCCGTACGCGGACAACTTGCTCACCGAGTAGTTGGCGCTGAGCTCCACCCCGCCGATCAGGCCGTGGCTGTAGTTGAAGGGCGTGAGAATGATCGGCGCGCCGAACTGACCCTCGTCGATCAGGTGCGTCGCCTGCTCGTAGAAGGTGTCGACCCCCAGGGTGAGCGACCTGTCGAGCAGCTTCTGCTGCACACCGAAATCGTAGTAGTTGGCGCGCGCGGCGACCGGGGACGTGGCCAGCGTGATCGAGCCCGGCGGCAGAGCGGTCGTGTTGAGGAACTTCGTGAGTGTCTCGGAGCCGACCAGCTCGAAGGGCGGCGGCGTGAAATAGCGCGAGTAGCCGCCGTGCACAGTGGTGCCCTCGGCGAGCTCCCACACGAAATTCACGCGCGGACTCAGCTGACTGCCGCTGGAATAGGCGCTGTATTGATCGAAGCGCAGGCCGTAGTTCAGCGTGAACGGCTGCCAGACCCTCCATTCATCCTGGACGTAGACGCTCTCGATCGACTGGCTCTGGGTGCCGTTGTCGATCACGGTGAGCGGCACGTCCGTGGTCTGCACGCCCGTGACGGGATCGAGCGGCAGCACCTGCGAGGTGGTGTTGCTCTTGGCGTCGTCGTGCTGGAAGTAGAGCCCGGCGCGCACCGTGTGGGCGTCGCTCACCCGATAGGAGCCGTCGGTCTGCCAGCCGATGGCGGTGTCGGATTTGTACGCGTCCTGGGCGATGCCGTTGTAGAGCAGGTCGCCGAGCAGATCGGGCGCGAAGTGGAGCGTCGTGTAGCGGGCCGAGAGCGAGGTCTGCCAGTTGAGTGGTCCCGCGGAGTGCTGCCAGCTCACGATCGCGTACTGGGCGGCCTCGTGCTGGTGCTCGTTCAAGTCGTCGCTGAGGAAGGCGCTCTGACCGTTGACTGTGAGTCCGAGACCGGGCTCGAGGCCCCTCTGGTTCGGAATCTCGAAGGCGTCGTCTGAGGAACCGAGTATCAGCGACACGCGATTGCTCTCATCGATGATGTTCTCGAAGTACCCGAAGCCGTGCACCTGCTTGGTGTGATCGTGCAGCGGGTTGGCGCTGCCGTCCGGGGATTCGATGCCGACGTTGTCCTGCTTGTAGTCGCCGGTCACGTAGTAGTTCAGGTTCCCCGAGCTGCCGCCGTACTCGAACGCCGGCTCGAAGGTACCGAAGCTGCCACCGTATAGC
>DASXKA010000117.1:0-7181 GCA_036497085.1 Steroidobacteraceae bacterium
TCTCGGCGCTCGACGCGGTCGATGAGCGCATCAAGGGACTGCGCTCGGGGGGCGATGACTACCTGACCAAGCCATTTGCTTTCGGCGAGCTGCTGGCGCGGGTCGATGCGCTCGGGCGCCGCGGCTCCGGCGCCGATGCCGGGCACACGCTGCAGGTGGGCGAGCTGCGCATGGACCTGCTGTCGCGCCGCGTGACCCGCGGTAACCGCGCCATCACGCTGCAGCCGCGCGAGTTCAAGCTGCTCGAGTACCTGATGCGCCACGCCGACCAGGTCGTGACGCGCACCATGCTGCTCGAAGCGGTGTGGGAATATAACTTCGACCCGCAGACCAACGTTGTCGACGTGCACATCTCCAAGCTGCGGCAGAAGATCGAGCATGACTCCGAACGTCCGCTGGTACGTACCGTGCGCAACGCCGGCTACATGATGACCGACCATGAGTAGGCTGATCCGTCCCTCGCCCGTCACCTGGGCGCTCGGCTACCTGCTGCTCGGGCTCGCGGCGCTGGTCGCCTTTGCGGTGCTGCTGTGGTACGCGTGGAACGTGAGCATCTTCTCCGGCCGCCAGGAGATCCTGCACGCCGACGCGCAGCACCTGGCGGACGTGTTCGCGCGCGAGGGGCCCGCCGGACTCACGGCGCACATCGAGACGCGCATGCGGCTGCAGATCGTCGGCGAGCGCACGCTGCTGCTCACCGATGCCGACTACCGGCCGCTCGCCGGCAACCTCGCCGCCTGGCCGCGCGAGATCCCCGACGACTCGGGCACCCACGCCGTGATGGTGAACCAGCTGGCCGGGCAGCCGGTGCACACGCTGCTGGTGCGCACCACCCTTCCCGGCGGCTATCACCTGCTGGTCGGCCGCGACCTCGGCTTCTACCTGCCGCTCGAGCGGCGATTCGCCTGGGGCCTGACCGCCGCAGTGACCTTTCTCTTCGTGGTCGGCGTCGCCGGCGCCATCCTCATCCGCCGCCAGCTGCTCGCGCGCGTGCAGGGCATGCGCACCACCGTATCGGCCATCATGGCGGGCGACCTGCGCCGGCGGCTGCCGGCCTCGGGGTCGGACGATGAGCTCGACACTCTCTCGCAGACCATCAACGGGATGCTCGATCACATCGAGCGGCTGATCCACGGCATCAGTGACGTCTCCAACTCCATCGCGCACGACCTGCGCACCCCGCTCGCCGAGCTGCGCTCGCGCCTCGAGGAGCTCACGCTCACGCGTCCGGCGCCGGCCGAGGCCTTTGCCGAGATCGAGGCGGCGGTCGCCGACGTCGACCGGGTGATGCGCATCTTTGCGGCGCTGCTGCGCCTCGCCGAGCTCGATACCGGGGTGCGCCGCTCCGGCTTCGTGCAGGTGGATGCGGCGCGGGTCGCGGCCGAGGTGGTCGAGTTCTACGAGCCGGCCGCCGAGCAGAAGGGTGTTGCCTTCTCGTTCCAGTCCGCAGGCGCCGCGCCGGTCGCCGGCGACCCGGTGCTGCTCGCGCAGGCCGTGAGCAACCTCATCGATAACTCGCTCAAGTGCGTGCCGGAGCGTGGCGCCATCCAGGTTCGGGTGGCTAAGCGCGCCGACGGCTCGGTTGCGATCGAGGTAGTCGACAACGGGCCCGGTATTGCCGCGGCCGACAGACCCAAGGTCACCGAGCGCTTCTTCCGCGGCGACACCAGCCGCGGCACCCCGGGCGTCGGCCTCGGCCTCTCGATCGTCGATGCCGTGGCAAGGCTCCACGGCGGCGTGCTCGAGCTTCTCGACAACCATCCGGGCCTCAGGGCCCAGATGGTGCTGCCGGTCACAGACGGTCGGTCGAGTCGATGAAGTCGTCGAGATCCTTCTTCATCTTCGCAATCGATGCCGGGTTCACGTACATCATGTGCCCGGCTTCGTAGTACTTCATCGAGATACGGGCGCTCGCCGCGGGCGGGACTCCGAGGTGGGCCATCATGTACTCGGTCGCCGAGAACGGCGTGGCGAGATCGTAGAGGCCGTTCAGCACCAGCACCCTGAGGTTCTGGTCCTGCACGAGCGCCTGGGCGAGGTCCACTCCCGAATTCACGATCGGCTGCTCGCCGTTATCGGTCTTGTGCGTGAATTTCCATTTCTCGCCGATGCCAAAATTGGTGGTGTAGTACGTCCTGCCCTGCCCGAACTTGAGCTCGCCATGGTAGTAATCGAGGAACGCCCCGCTGAAAGCCGCGCCGATGGCCGCTGACTGCGGATCGTAGTCCACCTCCTTGGCGAGCGGATCCTGAGTTGGTCCGACGAAGCGGCCGTCGAGCCGGCCGATGGTCTTGCGCTCATGCTTCAGCAGCTCGTGGGCGAACATGATCTCCGAGACCCGCAGGTTCGCGAACTTGAGATACTCGGTCGAGAGGCCGGTGTACTCGTGCAGCTGCGCCGCGACCGCATCGCGCTCGGCGTCGCCGAGCGCATCACCCTTGAGCAGCGCCGCGGTGTACGGGCCCGTCGCATAGGCGCGCACCTCCGCGAGCAAGGGCTCGAGCGCGGCCGGCTGGTGCGGCAGAGCCTTCTGGTACCAGGCGACGGCGGCATAACCCGGCAGGTACACCGAGTAGGGGCGGTCGTTGCCCGGGAGCTCGGCGAAGATGGCCTCGATGTCGGTCGCGACCGAGACCAGGATCAGGCCGTTGAACTCGAGCGAGCGGCGCGCACGCAGCCAGTTGAGGATCGCCGCGCCGCGCGTCGTGCCGTAGCTCTCCCCGAGGAGATACTTCGGCGAGGTCCAGCGGTTGTTGTCGCTCACGTACTGAGCGATGAAGCGGCTGATGGAGTCGATATCCGGATCGACCCCGAAGAACTCGTCGTCCTTGTGGTTGCAGACTGCGTGACTGAGCCCCGTGCCCACCGGATCGATCATGACGAGGTCGCTCTTGTCGATGAGGCCGTACTGGTTCTCGACCGTGCGGTAGGGCGCGCTCGGCGTCGGCGTGGGATCTGACACCACGACGCGCCTCGGTCCGAGCACTCCCATGTGCAGCCACAGCGACGAGGAGCCGGGTCCACCGTTGAACGCGAAGGTGACGGGACGCAGCTCGCCGTCCTTGCCGCCCTTCCTGGTGTAGGCGACGTAGCCGATGCTTGCGATCGGCTTGTCCTCGTCGTCGCGCACGATGAGGGTGCCCGCGGTGGCGGTGTAGTCGAAGGACTTGCCGGAGGCCGCGAAGTGATGCTCGGTGACCGAGCTCTGCGCCACCGGGAGCCTCTTCCACTCATCCTTCAGGTCGCCCTTGACGTCGATATGGCAGAGGCGCATCAGCGCGCCCGCATCGCCCGCGGGTTCCGTCTGCGACTCGCCGGCCTTGCCGCCCGCCTTGTCGGTCCCGGCTTTCGCGTCCTGCGCCGCCGCGGCGCTCCACGTTCCGACCAGGGCCAGGAGGCCCAACAACGCGCTCCTCAACATCTCTTCCTCCTTTTTATTGATTGGGCAAAAGTCCCCGGCGGGCTTATACCACGGCTGCCGCCGCGCCGCCCCCCGCCGCGGCGCGCGCCGGGCTCGCCTCGCCCCGGTAAGATCGCTGCCATGCCCGACACCGCACAACCGCGTTCGATCCGCTCGTTCGTCACGCGTGCCGGGCGCATCACCGCGGCGCAGCAGCGCGCGCTCGAGACGCTGTGGCCGAAGTACGGGCTCGACTACCGGGACGAGCCGCTCGCGCTCGCTGCGCTCTTCGGGCGCGACGCGCCCTGCACGCTCGAGATCGGCTTCGGCAACGGCGCCAACCTCGTGGCGCTCGCGCGCGCCCACCCGGAGCGCGACTACCTCGGCGTCGAGGTGCATCGTCCCGGCGTCGGCCGACTGTTGCTGGCGCTCGAGCAGGAGGAGCTCAGCAACGTGCGCGTCGTCTGCCACGACGCGGTCGAGGTACTCGAGCGGCAGATCGCGCCCGGGAGTCTGGCGGAGATCCTGATCCTCTTTCCCGACCCCTGGCCGAAGAAACGCCATCACAAGCGGCGCCTCGTTCAGCCGGCCTTTCTGGCGCTCGCCGAGCGCGCGCTCGCCGCTGAGGGCATGCTGCGGCTCGCGACCGACTGGGAGCCGTACGCGCTCGAGATGCTCGCGCATCTGAGCGCGGCGCCGCAGCTGAGCAACCTCGCCGCAGGCGGCGGCTTCGTGGCGCGTCCCGCCGAGCGCGCACCAACCCGCTTCGAGCTGCGCGGCACGCGCCTCGGACACGAGGTGTGGGATCTCGCCTTCGCCCGCCGCTTCTGAGGGGGCGGACTCAGCCGGCGGCGAACGCCTGCCGCAAGCCGTCGAGCACGAACTGGACCGCGAGCGCCCCGAGGATCACACCGAGAATCCGGCTCGCGACGTTGGCGCCGGTCACGCCGATCACCCGCATGAGGGGCTCGGCCACCCACAGCAGTGCTGCGACAATCGCGAGCACGAGCGCGGCCGCGGCAATGAATCCCGCGAACAGTCCCGCCTGGCCGGGGAGATGTATGCGGCCGAACCACAGGAGGATGGTGGCGAGCGCGCCCGGCCCCGCTATGAAGGGAAACGCCAGCGGGAACACCGAGATGTCGGCGCGGCGGCGGCTCTCGGCGGCCTCATCGCTCGAGGTTCGGGTGCCCGATTCGCGCGCGAACACCATCTCGAGCGCCAGCAGAAACAACAGCAAGCCGCCGAAAATGCGGAACGCCTCGAGGCTGATGCCCATGAGTTGCAGAAAGGCCGCACCCCCCACGGCAAACAGCAGGAGGATCGTCGCCGAGATCGTCACGGCCTTGAGCGCCATGCGGCGCTTGTACTCGGTGCTGGCCCCGGTCGTGAGTCCGGTGAACAGCGGAATCAGCGACACCGGGTCGATCACGACGAAGAACACCACGAAGAATTTCAGTGACTGTTCGAACATTGATGCTGTGCGCCAGGATCAAGCGGACCCGCGCGGCTGCTCGCGACTCATTTAAGTCTTGAAAGCGTCATGGGCGAGGCGCAACATGAATCGCGTCGGGACACCCTGAATTGTTCGCCAGGGCCCTGACGTTGTCAGCATAGCAGCTGCGGCGCGCGGCCCTCGGGAGGTTGCGACGATGACGGCCCCTCACCCTGGCATCGGCGACTGGTATCGCATGAACGGCGGCCAGATGTTCGAAGTAGTCGCCGTCGATGACGACGACGGCACCATCGAGATTCAGTACTTCGACGGCACCGTCGAGGAGATGGATGTCGAAGACTGGAAAGCCCAGTGGGACGAGGGTGGCCTGGAAACGGCCCAGGCGCCCGAGGACTGGAGCGGGTCGGTCGATGTCGAAACGGGCGACGAGGAGTCGCGGGGCGCGGATCCCGCCGAAGACCGCGACCTGCGCATGAGCCCGCTCGACGGAATCGATCTGTTCGAATAGGGCGCGCGGACGCTCAGCGACTCGCCTCCTCCGCCAGCGCCGCTATATCCACCCCGTCTGCCAGCATCACGAAACCGCTGCGTACCTCGAGTGCCACCGGCGTGAGCGCGCGGCCCGCACAGGGTCCGGCGACGCAGTAACCCGTGAGCTTCTCGAACAGCGCGCCGTGCGAGGAGCACAGCAGCAGCGCGCCGTCCGGCGTCAGGAACCGGTCGGGCAGGAGATTCAGCGGATGGCCCGCGTGCGGGCAACGGTTCACGTAGCCGCGCAGCTGTGCACCGACGCGCACTGCAAACCCCCGCAGCGGCCAATCCCCACCGCCGATGGTGAAGGCCCGCGCTCCGTGCGCCTCGAGCTCGCTCTCCCGGCAAACGACGCGCTCCACGTCGAGCACCGCCGCGCTCACTGCGGGCCCGGGAACGCTCACTGCACCTCTCGCGCGCGTGACTCGTCGAGTGCCGCGATCTTCGCGCGCGTCAGCCACACCATCCCGAGCCCGGGCAGCGCTATCGCGAAGCTCGTGACGTAGTACAGGAACCAGCCGCCGTGATCGGCCACCCAGCCGGCCGGATACCCCAGGCTGTAGCGCGGCAGGGTGGCGACCGCCGAGAGCAGCGCGTACTGGAAGGCGCTGTAGCGCCGGTCGCACAGCGCCATGATGAGTGCCACGAGCGCGATGCTGCCCATCGCGGCAGCGACATGCTCGACCACGACCGCGAGTGCCATGACGGGGTAGCTGCGGCCGCTCAGGGCGAGCACGCAATAGAGCAGATTGCTGAGCGCCTGCAGCACGCCGAAGCCCAGCATCGAGCGCAGCAGGCCGAGCCGCACCATGAGCACGCCGCCGAGCACCGATCCCACGAGTGAGCTCGCCGTGAACAGCGCCTTGATGATGACGCCGATCTCGGTCTTGGAGAATCCGGTATCCATCATGAAGGGGGTGAAGAGCTTGTTGGCGAAGGCATCGCCGATCTTGAACAGGAGCACGAGCGCAATGAACGTGAGGGCACTCGGCGTGCCGAGCAGCTCCCGCAGCGGCTCGAGCACCGACTCGGCGAGAGTGCGCGGCCGATAGAGATTCTCGCTGCGCGGTGCGCGCACCGTGGCCGCGCAGAACAGCAGCATCGCCGCGGCGAGGATCAGGAACGCTGGCCGCCAGCCGAAGTGATCGGCGACGATGAGTGCCAGCGCGAGTGCGAGGTAGGAAGCCGTACGGTAGCCGAGATTGGTCGCCGCAGCGGCCGGCCCGCGCTCGCTCGGCAGCGCGACGTCGGTCCGCCAGGCATCGATGGCGATGTCCTGGGTTGCCGAGCAGATCACGATCGCGGTAGCGCAGACGGTCAGGCCGGCGAGCGAGACCGAGGGATTCTGGAAGCCGAGTACCGCGATCCCGGCCGCGAGCGCGACCTGCATGGCGAGAATCCAGCCGCGGCGCCGGCCGAGCAGCGGCAGCGGGTAACGGTCGATGAACGGCGCCCACAAGGGCTTCAGCAGGTAGGGCAGCGCGACGTACGACAGGACCCCGATGGTAATGTTGGTCGCGCCGACGTCCTTGAGCCAGGCCTGCAGCGCACTCTCGGTGAGCTGATTGGGAAATCCGGACGCCGCACCGAGCACGAGGATCGCGAGCATCTTGGGACTCGCGAGTACCGCGCGCAGGGTCGGCGGGCCGCCCGCCGCGCTCACAGATCGTAGTCCATGATGAGTGGGGCGTGATCCGAGAAGCGCTTCTCCTTGTATATGGCGGCACGACGCGCCCGGCCGCCGAGGCTGCCGCTCACCACCTGATAGTCGATGCGCCAGCCGACGTTGTTCGC
>DASXKA010000118.1:0-6382 GCA_036497085.1 Steroidobacteraceae bacterium
CCGCGCCGGAGCTATTCATCGCCTCGAAGATCGCAAGTCACATCCACGCGGAGATCACCGAGCGGAGCGCGGCGATCTGTCCGGCGCGATAGGGGATGAAGAGCACGCCGCGGCCTTGAGTTCCCTGCTCCGCTGCCGCGGCGTCTCGCACCCAGCGCCGCACCGAGAAGGCAGCGCCGTGCTCCTGACGCGCGACGTAGGCGAGAGCTGCAACCGCCGAGCTCGTGACCGAGCGGATCGAGTCGAACATGCGGCCGTTGTGCTCTTCGAGGAAAGGTTGGGCGGGGGTTCCGGCGACCAGCGTCCTGAGCTCGGAAGTCCCCGCGACGACCAGCAGTCGGTAGAGCTCGCGCACGTCGCTCACCCCCGCGACGCGCGCCTGATCGGTCACCGCGCTGAAGAAGGTGCGTGCATAGCCGCGCCAGCTGCGCTCCGGTCCCTCGTGGTCGGGGATCAGCGAGCGGGCGAGCTGCTCGACGTCGTGCGCCTCCGTGAGCTCGGCGAACAGGTCCCACCTGACCGATGCGCGCTCGAAGGGATTGAGAATGACGTCGCCACGCGCCGCGTCGTGAAAGTGCCCGAGATATCCTCCGTCGGGATCGGCGATGACCGCGCGGTCGCCGCGGGCGAGTGCGGCGCCGAGGAGCTCGCGGATCGCCGTGCTCTTGCCGGTGCCGGTGGTGCCGATCAGCTTGAAGTGCTTGGTTTCGTCAGCCGCATCGAGGGGAACGCCGGCGAGCGTGAGTGCGGCCGGCGCGCGGCCATGCGTGCGCACCGCGCCGTGCGCGCCGGTGCCGCGGACCCGCGTCGCGGGCGCCGCCGCCACGATCGCACCCCGCACTCGAACAACCGGCGCAGCGCTGGCACCGCCATAGGCGCGGCCGGAGAGATAGCCTAAGGCTGCGGTCAGCCCGAGGGCGGCGGAAAGTTGCAGCAAGCTCGCGCTCCCGATGCCGAGGCCGGAGAGCGCCGGAGTCAGCAGCGCGCAACCCAGGCCCGAGGCGACGGTGAGCGGCGCTGCAATCACCGGCGCCATGAGCAGTCGCCGCCAGGGCGCACGCGCACGCACCATCCCGGCGAGCAGTGAGCCCTGCACGGTCGCATAAGCCCCGAGCAGGCCCGGCCAGCCGTGTATCAGTGCGCCGGGTGGCATGGCGTCGACTCGGAGCGTGACCGCGAGGTGCCGCGCGCGGCGCGCGGATGCGCGCGCTTGCGCTCGGGCTGGTACCAGATCTCGCGGATGACGCGCTGGTGATGCTCGAGTCCGCACTGAATGACGACGTCGACCAGGAGATAGAGGAGCCGCTTGATGTCGCGCCGCGCGAGCGTACGGCCGCCCGGACTCTGCTTCACGAGCAGTACCAGCTGCTCGAACGCCAGCTCGGCGCTCGCCGCATGAACACTCGTGATCGAGCCGGGGTGCCCGGAGTTCACATTGCGCAGATAGTCGAACGCCTCCTCGGCGCGCAGCTCCGCGAGCAGAATCCGGTCGGGCCGCATCCGCAGGCAGCATTCGAGGAGCTGCTTCGGGGTCACGCGCGCGAGTCCGTGATCATCCTTGCTGTAGTAGAGACGCACGTGGTTCGTGTGGCGCTCGAGCACCAGCTCGCGTGCATCCTCGATGGTGATGAGGCGCTCCTCGGCCGGAATCTCCCGAATGAGAGCCTTGGTCCAGGTCGTCTTCCCGGACCCGGTCGGCCCCGAAACCAGGATGTTGCGCCGGCTGCGTACCGCGAGGCGCAGAAACTCCTGGTAGTCGCCTGCGCCGTGGAGGCGCTGCAACTCCGCCTCGTCCTCATCGAGCCCCCGTCCGCAAGGCCTGACGGCCCGCAGGGCTCCGCGCCGGCTCAGCTCCTCGAGCGACCACACCTCGCCCGAGGGACGGCGGATGGTGATGGCCACACACCCGAGGGTGGTCGCCGGCGGCAGCACGATCTGCACGCGCTCACCCGTCGGGAGCGATGCGGATAGCAGCGGCGCGGACTCATCGACCCGCTGCCGTGTCGCATTGGCGAGCAGCTTTGCCAGACGCTGACACCAATCGAAGTCCGCGAGGGCGCTGCGACGCAGCGCCAGCCGGAGCGCGTCTCGATGAAAACCTCGCGCGGCCGATTGATGCAGAGCTCGGTCACCTCCGGATCGGCGAGCAGCGGGCGCAGCGCTTCGAGCGTGAGATCGAGCGCCGATCGGCCGCACGGCGCGAGCGCAGGCGGGATCTGCCCCCATGCGCAGTCGGATCGTGGCTCAGGGAGGGAGTGCGCGCAGCTCATACACGGGCCTGAAATCGAGGTCGCGGGCGACCAGGACCTCGATGCGATCGCCGTTGTGCTTGATGACCGTGGGAGGAATGGCCGCGGTGTCTTTCAGGATCTCGGTGAGAACGTCCTGCGAGGCCGAGGGCGCGTAGATCACCGTGCCGCCCGTGCGCGCCGACGCCTGCACGCCCGCCTGGACTGCGCCGTCGATGAATGTGATCAACATCGCCGCGCCGAAGCGCTGCCAGAAGTGACGGTCCACCTCTCCCGGAAGCCCCGCGCGCCCGAGCTCATCGGTCCCCGGGGAGGCGAGTGGCACCACGACGCCGGTCGGCGTGCGCGCCTGCGTCCAGAGCACGAACACGCGCGAGCGTCCCTGCCGCACCTCACCCCGCGTCTCGCCGACGAGCTTCGTGCCGCGCTCGAGCAGCACCACCTTGCCGTCGGCGCCGAAGGTGTCGGCGGCAGTGACACAGGTCGTCATCCCGGGGAGCGTCGAGTCGATCGCGGTCTCGAGCGTACAGTCGATGAAACTGCCCTGCGGCAACAGCCATCGCTGAGTCGGCAGCAGCGCCGCGTGTGCCGCAGGAGTCACCTCCGCCTGCAACAGCGTCGCCAGGCTCACCGCGCTCCGATCACCCACGCGAGTGAGACCAGAGCCGCCGTCCCGGGCTGCGGCGCCCGCGGCGAATCCCGGCGTAGCAGAGGTCGGCGAAGACTGCGTGACGGCCGCATGTGCGTCCGCTTCAGATTCGCGCGCCAGTACCGCTCCCGAGAGGCGGCGCGCCAGAGCACGCGCGGGCCGTGCCTCGACGGATTGCGCCGCAACCTTAGGGCTCGCGCCCGCGGACTCTCCGGGAACTGCCATCGGGTCCGCTGGCACACCGGCCGGCGCAGGCTGCAGCGGGCGATCGGCAGGCGCTGCGGCGGCTGCCGTCACCACCGCACTCGGGGGTTCGATGCGGCCGAGCGATGGCAACGGCATCTCGCCCTGTGCGCGGCTCGTCGCCGCCGACTGCGCCTGCTGCCGGGCACGCGTCACACGCGTGAGCGCATGCGCGTAGTACCAGCCGAGCGTGGCCAGCCCGAGGGTGATCATGAGACCCGCGGCGAGCAGGCTGCTGACCCTTGCGTGGGCGCTGCGAACACCGTGCACGATGGCCGTGGTGCGCTCGCCGCGCACGGCCTCCCCGGTCACTCCGCCCGCCCTTAAGTTCTCCTTGTCATTCACGGGCGCGGGCTCCGGGTGACCCGCTCGATGGCCGGGGTAACGGTCCCGGAGGAGGCGTGACCGCCGGCACGATCGAAGGCGGCATTCACGATGCAGCCCGTCAGGTCGCCGCGGCGCACGCTCAGCCGGCGGCTCACGCGGTGCACGATCACGTCCGTGCGCTCGACGGTGAAGTTGACGAGTGATTCGCTGCCGTCGTCGTTGCGCAGGAATATCGCCGGCAGCTCCTGCAGCGGGCCAAACCTGAGGCGCGTCTGCACGCCGTCGTCCGCGGCCGCGACCGGCTTGAGCTCGGGACTCCCGCAATACCAGTAGTCCAGGTTGCGGGGCGCGCCCACGTTCTCCAACGCCCGCGCAAGCGCGGCTTCGGATTCCTGGGCCGGCTCGGGCAGGTAGGTGAATCGCAGCACGTAGATCATGTCGTCCGCGTCCGGAGCCGGCCGGCGCTCGCTGACCTTGTAGTCGAAGTGGTACGCGCGGCGACTGGTCAGCACCGTGAGATTGGTGTCGACGCCCGCGGCCCTCGGCTTCAGGAACAGGTGATTCGCCTGCGCCGCGAAGGTGAGGCTTTCGAGGTCACCGGCGCCGAGCCCGACGAAGCTCTCGCCCACCTCGAACTCGAGGTCGATCTGATAGCCCACGAATCCGCGCAGCCGGTAGACCTCGTCCGCAGCATAGGGCGCGACACGAATGCGGCTGTCGACCGCGCCGCGCTCGGGCACCGCGTCGGCGAAAGCGCACGGCGCGATGAGCGCCGCGGCGAGTGCGCAACAGCGCGCCCTGCACGCGCGACCGGAACCCGACACGACGACCCCGCCCACGCCGTCACCCCGCCCTGGGCTGCGGTTGGGGCACGACCTCGGGCTCAGAGGTCAACTCGATCACCTTGAAGCCGAGGGGATTCCAGCGCCGCACCCTGGGATCCGTCGAGGGCGCGCTGTAGGCATACTGGATGGTCGCAATCCAGTGCGTGAAGCGCTCATCCGTGCCCGCACCGGTGCGCTCCGCCTTGAGATACCGGACCTGGGCGAGGTCCGTCACGCCGCTCGCGCGCTGGAAGAAGCTCACCGACTCGACCTGGACGCGCACCGTGCTGCCGTCCTTGTGCACGTTGAGGGGGGAAGCCGCGTTCGTCGGGTTCCAGAGCGCATACCACGCCTGGTTGCGCTGAGCCGCATGAAACGCCCCGCATTCCTCGTAATCGCTCTCGGCGGTCGCGAAGTTGAAGCGCTCGCAGATCGTGATGTAGTGACTGAGGAAGTAGCGTGTCACAGCCTGATCGGGTCTGGCGGCTCCGTTGTAAGGCGGGACCACGTCGACGATTCCGGTGGCATTGTCGACACGCACGACGAAGGGCTCGACCCGCTTCAGCGGCATGAGCACGACGAGCGTGACGCTGCCCGCGAGGGCGCACAGCCAACCCCCCGCCGCTACCCGCCACGCCACGCGCGCGCTGCGCTGCGCCGCGCGGATCCGATCCGCGTCCCAGGCGGCGGCCTCGCGGAAGTACCCAGCGAGCGGCGCCCCGGCACTCACGGAACACCCGAGAGGGAGCCGCTGCCGCCCGGCGCCGCCGGCGCGGAACCCGGCGTCACCGCGGCTGCATTGATGGGCTCGAGATGGCCGTCGCAACGCACCTGGTGCGGGGTGCAGCCGCAGACGAGCTGGGCGAGGCATACGAGCAAGAGGGTTTTCACGTTGCGCCTCAGTTGTCGCGCCAGGGCGCCGGCAGGGTCGCGGGCTGTGTCGATGCGGTTCGTGGGGTCATGAGCGAACTGGCGGCGAGCACGGCCGCGCCGCGCCCGGCCGCGGCACCGTGTCGACCGCCCCAGTGCGCGATCCGACTCAGCATCCCGAAGGTGCTGAGGCTCACACCGGCGGCCAGCGCGGCGGCAATCGGCATGACCTGACGCATGAGGAGAAGAACCAGCATCGCGACCAGTACCATGTCGAGCGCATCGACGGTCACGAGCGCCGCGCCGCGGGCCGCGGTCTGCGCGGCGTAAGAGGCGACGATCTGCAGCAGCAACGCCGCGACCAGCACCGTGAGGATGGTGATGAGCGCATAGTTCGCGAGCTGGGCCAGCCAGGCCTCGAAGAACCTGCGGGTCGCATCGAAGAGCAGCAGCGCGATGAAGAGCGGCCCGAGCGCCAACAGTACCGCGAGCGCGATGCTCGAGAGCGCAATGAGGAACATCGTGTAGACGCACACGAGTCCCATCAACACCCACACGATCGCGCCGGCGACGTAGTAGCCGAAGTCGCCGTTGAAGACTCCACCGTTGTTCCACAGATAGCCGGCCACGGCTCCCCCCTGGCTCCAGATGGCGTCGAGCGTGGCCACCGGATCGGGGGCGCCGACGACGGCGCTCGCGAGCTCCGCCGGCGCCCGGTAGAAGGCGTCGACGATGAGCGTGTTGTAGAGCCACAGGTGCAGCGCGCCGCCCAGGACCAGCGCAAGCAGTACCAGCCTTCTCAGCCCCGCGACCAGTGGCTCCTCGATTCGCCCCGTGAGCTGCAGGTATCCCCACACCATCACGTACACGCCCGCAAGCGTCACGATCGCGGGCTCGAGCGCCGCGGCGACGACCGCGGTATTCGTGCCGATGTAGGAGCTCAACTGGCCCTCGAGCCAGCTCCAGAAAGTCTCGAAGAAGCCCACGGCCCCTGCCCCGGCGCTCAGGGGTGCGGCTGAAAACGGCCGGCGAACTGCCCGTGGCCGGACACGATCAGCTCGCGCGCGCGCTGCGCGTTCACCCACTGCTCGGCCTGGGTGCTCTGGTAGAGCCCTTCGAGCTTGGTGTGCTCGTTCTCGAGCATGCCGCCTTCGGCGGCAATGCGCGCCCCGAGTTCGAGAATCGATTTCTGGTCATTGGCAGAGCCGATCGTGTCGATC
>DASXKA010000119.1:0-4980 GCA_036497085.1 Steroidobacteraceae bacterium
CCCGGCGGGCTTCCGCGTCCGGCTGCATCAGAAGGACCTGCGCATCTGCCACGACATGGCGGCGCGCTTCGGGGTGGAGCTGCCGGTGGTGGAGCGCATGCTGGCCGAGTACGCCGAGCTGGTGGCGCGCGGCTACGGCGACGAGGACATCTCCGCCACGTTCCGCCTCAAAGAGGAGCTGTTCGAGCGCACCAACATCATGGGCGCGCCGCAGCTGCGTCCGCCGCCGCGCACTCCATGAACGACGACCCAGGCGAACGGCGCTCGCTCTACCTCCCCGACTTCTGCACCCAGCGCACGACGCTCGCCATCGTGCTGATCGTCGAGCTGACCGCCTTCGTGCTGACGCTGGCGCGGCAGAGCATCGTAGTCGATTTCTGGACCGACCTGGTGCGCACCTCGCTGTTCCTCCTTTGGATCGGGATCACCGGGGCGGGGCTGCTGTGCGTGCTGCGCCGTTCCCTGTCGCGCCTCAGCGTCGCGGCGAGCTCGGCTGCCGTGCTCGGCCTGATCGCGCTGCTGGTGGCGTTGATCTCGGCGTGCGCGTACCTGATCGGCCGCACCCACCTGGTGGTCGACACCGGCGGCGCCGCGCTCTTCCCCAGGAAGCCCGTGAGCTTTGCGCTAGGCAACGTCTGGATCGGGCTGGTGGTGACCGGGCTCGCGCTGCGCTACTTCTACGTGGCACATGAGTGGCGCCGCAGCATCGAGCTGCGCGCCGCCGCCCGCGTGCACGCGCTGCAGGCGCGCATCCGCCCCCACTTTCTCTTCAACAGCATGAACACCATCGCCGCTCTCACGCGCAGCGACCCGCCGCGCGCCGAGGCCGCGGTCCAGGATCTCGCCGACCTGTTCCGCGCCACCCTGAGCGACCAGTACAGCACCATCACGCTCGCCGAGGAGCTGGATGTGGCGCGCACCTACCAGCGCATGGAGCAACTGCGGATGGGCGAGCGGCTCGCGGTCGAATGGAAGACCGACTCGCTCCCCGGCAACGCGCTGGTGCCCGGCCTGACGATCCAGCCGCTGCTTGAGAACGCCATCTATCACGGCATCGAGCCGCGCCCCGAGGGTGGCTGCGTCACCATCAGCGGCGAGATCAGCTCCGGGCTCATCACCATCGTCGTCCGCAATCCGCTCGGCGCCGGTCCGCAGCAGCGCGACGGCAACCGCCTGGCGCTCGCCAACATCCGCGAGCGGCTCACCCTGCTGTACGGCGAGCGGGCGCTGATGAAATCCGGGGTCTTCGACGGCGAGTACATCGTCACGCTGCGCTTTCCGCTCCTCGAGCGGCAGTCGGCGCCACCGTCCGCGCCACCCGCCGCCTGACCCCGTGAGCGCGCCACGACTCAAGGTGCTGATCGTCGACGACGAGCCGCCGGCGCGCGAGCGCTTGCGCAGCCTCCTCGGCGAGATGCCCGAGGCGGCGGTGGTGGGCGAGGCGATGAGCGGCGCGGAGGCGCTCGCGCTCGTGCACGATCTCGCCCCGGACATCGTGCTGCTCGACGTGCGCATGCCGGGTATGGACGGGCTCGAGGCAGCGCGCCACCTGAACACGCTGGAGGAGCCACCGGCCGTCATCTTCACGACCGCCTACGACCAGTACGCGGTCGGGGCCTTCGAGGCGCACGCGGTTGGCTACCTGCTCAAGCCGGTGCGCAAGGAGCAGCTCGCCGCGGCGCTGACCCGCGCCGGGCGGCTGACGCGCGCCCAGTTGCAGAAGCTCGCGGCCGCCGGCGGCGAGGCGCGCCGCACGCACATCGCGGCGCGCACGCGCGCGGGATTGAAGCTCATACCCATCGAGGAGGTGCACTACTTCCTCGCCGACCGCAAGTACACCACGGTCGCGCACGTCAACGGCGAGGACCTCATCGAGGATTCCCTGCGCCTCCTCGAGAGCGAGTTCGGCGCCGCCTTCGTGCGTATTCACCGCAACGCGCTGGTCGCCGTGAAGCGCCTCGAGCGCATCGAGCGCGATGCCGAGGGCCAGTACTTCGTACGGCTGCGTGGCTCGCCGGCGTTGCTGGCGGTGAGCCGGCGGATGGCCGGAGAGCTCAAAGAGAGGTTCAGGATCTGAGCGAATAAAAGAGCCGGCTCTCCCTGCGGAGAGCCGGCTCATGCGTTACCCGGAAGCTGCGGCGTTTCCTAGAAGCTGTAGCTCCCGTACAGCCCGATGGTGCGCGGCTGATTGGTCAGATAGCCGACGCGCGCGCTGCGCCCGCGCTCGTAGTCGAGCGCCAGCTCCGCCGTCTTGTCGGCGATGTTGGTCACGTACAGCGCCGCCTGCCAGCGCTCGGTCTTGAAGCCGAAGCGCAGGTTGGCGAGCGTGTAGCTCGGCAGCTCGGTGTTGAAGGGGATCACCGTCCCCGCCGGCACGCCGCCATAAGTGATCAGGCGTGCCGCGTTCGGGTCGCCGGCCCCGCCGATCTGACCCCAGCCCGGCTCCTCGTTCTCGAACTGCGAGAAGGACGAGCCGACGTACTGGATGGTGAAGTTGGCGAAGAAATCCGTCGTGCCCGTCGCCGGCATGGTGTAGCCGATGCTGCCGGCGGCCTGGGTCTTGGGCGCGGTCGGCATGCGATTGCCGTCGGCGAGCCCGCCGACGACGCCGAGCGACGAAATGACCGAGGAGGTCAGCTTCGCATCGAGGACGGTGGCCGACACGCCGAAATCCCAGTTCGCATCGGGCCTGGCGAAGAGCTCGGCCTCGATGCCCTCGCTGCGGGAGGTCGGCACGTTGATGACGAGGCGCGAGGAGCAGGTACCTGCGGTGGCCGTCGCCTGCAGGTTATCGATCTTTTCGTAGAATGCGGCCAGGTTGAAGGTGACGCGGTGGTCCAGCCACTGCGACTTCAGGCCCACCTCGTAGTCCCAGAGCTTCTCGTCCTTCCAGGTGCCGTAGCCGCCGAAGATGATCTTGTCCTGCGCGGAGCACAGCGGCAGGTTGATGGGATCGTTGATGCCCCCGAGGCGGAACCCGCGGGAAGCCTGGGCATAGAGCTCCGCGTCGCTCGTGGCCTTGTAGGAGAAGATCAGGCGCGGCGAGGTGCCGTTCGAGTCCACCGATCCCGGTATGCCGCCGGGAGGAGTATCCGAGGCGAACACGCCGTTGAAGTTGAGCACCCGGTCCTCGCTGTACTTGTAGTAGCGCAGGCCGCCGGTGATCGAGAACTGGTCGGTGGCGTGCCAGGTCACTTCACCGAAGGCGGCGTACTGCTTCAGTGTGTAGTAAAGATCCGAGTAGAACGGCGTGTCGTACAGCCCCGCCGGGTTCGGCCCGAACGGGAAGCCGAACTGGGCGTTCAGGGCGTCATAGCCCGGCGTCGGCAGGTCCTGCCCGTAGTGCCGTCCGACGTGCTGGAAGAAGCCGCCGACCAGCCAGTCGATCATCTGCTTGCCGTTGGACGCCAGCCGCACCTCCTGCGAGAACACGCTGAGGTGCGTGCGGTCGTAGAGGGGCGAGTTGGTGCGCACGCCGGCAAAATCCGGCGGCACCGAGGCATCCCCGAACACGTCGAAGGTCACGCTGCCGGTGAGCTGGGTCGCATCGCGCAGCACCTGCACGGTGCGGTGCGTAAACGAAGTGACCGAGGTGAGCGTCGCCGGGCCCGCGTCGTAGTCGACCTTGACGTCCGCGAGCATGAAGTCGTCGGTGAGCCCGTCGTTCTGCTGCCGGTACTGCTGCCGGTCGCCGATGGTCACCGCCGGCTGGGTCGTCGTGTAGGGGTTGGCGAGGATGTTGTAGAGATCGACGCGCGGATAGCCGTTGGTGTCGAGCTTCTGGAACACGATGCGCGGCGTGATCGACAGCTCATTGCTCGGCTTGATGAGCAGCGAGAAGCGCGCCCCGCTGCGATCGCCGGAATTGATCGCCCGGTTGATCTTGAAGCCCACCGGCTTGTCGGCCCCGGCCGGCCCGTAGGGCGAGATCGCGTCGATGAACCCGGCGAGATGGTGCCAGTAGGCGACGAAGCGGGCCGCCACCTCATCGCCGAGCGGCACATTCATCGCCGCGCGCACGAACCCGCCCTCATCCCCGTGCGTGACGTCCTCGATGGAGGCATCCGTGAACATCTCAGTCTTGCCGAGATGCGGCTGGGTCGTGATGTAGCGCACCGTGCCGGCCTCGGAGCCCGCGCCGAACAGCGTGCCCTGCGGGCCGCGCAGCACCTCGAAGCGGTCCAGGTCGAACAACTCGAGATCCGGAGTAAAGAGCGCCACCGAGATCGGCGACTCATCGAGATAGACGCCGACCTGCTCCTTGACGCCCGGCTGGTCGCGGATGACCTGGCCCGAGCTGATGCCGCGGATGGCTATCTGACTCTGGCCGGGACCTAAGTCCGCGATCGCGAGCCCCGCCACGTTGCGGGCCAGATCGACGACGTCGATGGCCCCTGAATTACGGATCTGCTCCTGGCTGGTCGACGCCACGGAGAAGGGAACCTCCTGGAGGTTCTGGCTGCGCTTGGTGGCCGTGACGATGACCTCCTGGAGCGCGCCTGTCTGCTCAGCTTGCGGCTGGGCTTGTTGCGCAGCGGCAACAAGTGGCAGGGCGGCGAGACTGGCGACTGCGACACCCGTGAGTCCCCTGACGAGAATCGATTGAGTGCGACGCATGACGGTTTCTCCCGAAAAAGTCAGGCGCGTGAGCGCGCCTCTTTTACAAGATGATACACATCCGGCCGCCCAAGTTACATGCGCAGAAATCGCGTGGCGGTGCGTTTGTATCAACGCGACAAGCGCGCTGAAGAGACCCGCTCTAGAGGATGTAGCGGCTCAGGTCCTCGTCCTTGACGAGCGCACCCAAGTGATCGTCGACGTACTTCGCGTCGACGGTGACGGAGCTCGCGCCGTGCGCGCCGCCCGCGCCCTGCTCCTCGTGCGCCGCGGCCTCGTAGGAGACGCTCTCGAGGAGGCGCTCCATCACGGTATGCAGGCGGCGTGCACCGATGTTCTCGGTGCGCTCGTTGACCTCGAAGG
>DASXKA010000120.1:0-7776 GCA_036497085.1 Steroidobacteraceae bacterium
ACGTTCTGGGTGAAGATCTGCAGCAGCACGCCCTCGCCCTTGGCCGGGTTGCCGTCGATCAGGATGCGCCGCCCGCGCAGCTCGCCGAGCGACTCACCGTGCCCCGGCACGCGGGCCGCGACTCCGTCGTAGTAACCGTCCGGCGTGTCCTGAAACGCGACGCCGTGACCGCGGAGCACGTCGACCGTGCGGTAGATATCGGCGGTTGCGAGCGCGATGTGCTGAATGCCCTCGCCGCGGTACTGGCGCAGATACTCCTCGATCTGGCTCTTGTCATCCTGCGACTCGTTGATCGGAATGCGGATCTTGTCGCACGGACTCGTCATGGCGCGCGACAGCAGCCCGGTGAGCTTGCCTTCGATGTCGAAGTAGCGGATCTCGCGGAAGTTGAACAGCTTCTCGTAGAAGCCAGCCCACACGTCCATGCGCCCGCGACCGACGTTGTGGGTGAGGTGGTCGATGACCGTCAGACCCGCGCCCGCCGCCGTTGCCGGCGCCGCCACCGCGCGGAAGTCCACGTCGTAGATCGAGCGCTCGCCGTAGAGATCCACGAGATAGATGAGGGAGCCGCCGATGCCTTCGATGCAGGGGATGTTGAGCTCCATGGGACCGGCGCTCTGCGGTCCGGGCTTCGCCCCGAGCTCGAGCGCCCGGCGGTAGGCGCCCGCCGCGTCGCGCACCCGGAAGGCCATGGCGCACGCCGAGGGACCGTGCATGCGGGCGAACGCCTGTGCGAACGAGGCGGGCTCGGCGTTGATGATGAAGTTGATCTCGCCCTGACGGTGCAGCGTCACGTTCTTGGAGCGGTGGCGCGCCACCGCCGGAAAGCCGAGCCGCTCGAACAGAGTTCGCAGCAGCTGCGGATCGGGCGCCGTGTATTCGACGAACTCGAACCCGTCGGTGCCCATGGGGTTGTCGTGAAGGTCGCTCATGAGGGGCATTATAAGGCGCCCCCCGGCATGCAGGCCGCCGGCAGCGTCCCGCATGTATAATCGCGCGCCTCCATGCACGCGCACGTTGCTCCCGAAGACAGCAGGCTGCTGCGCAGCATCCCCGCCGCGCGGGTCGCGCTGATCGAGCGCATCGCGCGCGCCGCGGGTGGCCGCAGCGGCCGGAACGAGCTTCAGCACCGTTTCCTGCGCGGCTACTTCCACGGCGTCGCGGAAGAGGACCTGGCGGCGCACCCGCCGGGCCTGCTCGCCAAGGCGGCGCTCGCGCACCTCGCCTTTGCCTCCCGCCGCGCACCCGGAGGTGCGCTGGTACGGGTCTTCAATCCGGTCGCGGACGGGGACGGCTTCGAGTCGCCGCACACGCTGGTGCTCACGGTCACCGACGACATGCCGTTCCTGGTCGACTCGCTCGGCCTGGCACTGAACCGCGCCGGTCTCGCCGTGCACCTGATAGTGCACCCGGTGCTGCAGGTGCGCCGCGACGGGCGCGGGCGGCTCACCGACCTCGGTACCAACGGCTCGCAGGCCGCCCACGCCGAGTCGTGGCAGCTCTACGAGATCGATCGCGTCACGGACCCGCAGCAGCTCGAGAGGCTGCGGCGCGAGCTCGAGTCCACGCTCGGCGACGTGCGCGCGGTGGTGAACGACTTCATGCCGATGCGCGAGCGCGTCCGCGAGATCATCGCGCGCCTCGAGGCCGACCCGCCGCCGCTGCCCGCCGCCGAGGTAAGCGAGGCGCGTCACCTGCTCGACTGGATGGAGGCCCGGCACTTCGTATTTCTCGGCTACCGCCACTACCGCCTCGAGCGCGGCCGCTCCGAGGATCGGCTGGTGCCGGATGTGCTCTCGAGTCTCGGCGTGCTCGCCCGTGGCCGCCGCAAGGGAGGCCGTGCCGCCGCGACGGTGCTGCGCGGCGACGTGCGCGTGCGCGCACGCGAGCCGGAGCTCCTGATCGTCACCAAGGCGAACTCGACCGCCACCGTGCATCGCGGCGAGTTCCTCGACTACGTCGGCGTCAAGACCTTCGACAGCCGCGGGCAGGTGGACGGCGAGCACCGCTTCCTCGGGCTGTGGACCTCGACCGCCTATCACGGCAGCCCGCGCGAGATTCCGGTCCTGCGCCGCAAGGTCGAGCGCGTCATCGAGCACTTCGGCCTCGACCCGTCGAGCCACGACGGCAAGGAAGTGCTCAACGTCCTCGAGACTTATCCGCGCGACGAGCTGTTCCAGGCGGGCGTGCCGGATCTGGTCCGCATCGTGCGCGGCGTCGTAAATCTTTACGAGCGCCGCACGGTGCGCCTGCTGGTGCGCCGCGATCCTTATCAGCGCTTCTACTCGTGCCTGATATACGTGCCGCGCGATCGCTACAACACCGAGGTCCGCCAGCGCATCGAGCGCATCGCGCTCGAGGGCTTCGCCGGCAGCAGCGTCGAGAGCAACGCGCAGATCTCGGGCTCGAGCCATGCGCGTGTGCACGCGGTGGTGCGCACCGATCCGTCCCGGCACCACAAGCCCGACCTGCCCGCCATCGAGCGCCGCATCGCCGACGCCGCCCTCACCTGGTCCGATCGCCTGCGCGAGGTGCTGACGAGTGAGCGTGGCGAGGCCGCGGGCCTCGCGCTGCTGGCGCGCTACCGCCATGTGTTTCCGATCGCCTACCAGGACGACGTCGCGCCGGAGACCGTACTTCATGACCTCGCGGACCTCGAGGCGCTGCGCCGCGAGCCGCAGGCGCTGCGCCTCAAGCTCTACCGACCGGCCGCGCAGAAGGCCGCGCGACTCCATCTCAAGGTCGCCAAACTCGGCGATCCGGTACCGATCTCCGACATCCTGCCGATGCTGGAGAACTTCGGCCTGCGGGTGATCTCCGAGCGGCCCTACCAGCTCGCCTGGCCGGAAGGCGGCGCGGCGTGGATCCAGGATTTCGAGCTCGAGCACCGTGACCACCTGGTGATCGACATCGGGCGCGTCGAAGACCGGTTCCGCGAGGCGTTCCTCGCCGCCTGGGCGGGCGCCATCGAGAACGACGGCTTCAACCGCCTGGTACTGGGCGCGGACCTGAGCGCGCGCCAGATCGTGATGCTGCGCGCCTGCTGCCGCTATCTGCTGCAGACCGGTGTGCCCTTCAGTCAGATCTCCATGGAGCGCACGCTGGCGGGCAACACGGGCGTCACGCGCAATCTCGTGCGGCTCTTCGAGGCGCGCTTCGCGCCCGGCACGGCGCGCAACGCGCGCGCCGATCGCGCCGCCGAGAGCCTCGTGTCGCAGATCCGTGCGGGGCTCGATGGCGTGGCGAGCCTGGACGACGACCGCATCCTGCGCGCCTACCTCAACCTGGTGCGCGCGAAGCTGCGCACCAACTTCTATCAGGCGGGCGGCGACGGGCGTCCCAAGAGCTACCTGTCCTTCAAGCTCGACCCCGCACAGATTCCGGACCTGCCGCTGCCGCGACCGAAGTTCGAGATCTTCGTCTACAGCCCGCGCGTCGAGGGCGTACACCTGAGGATGGGCTACGTGGCACGCGGCGGCATCCGCTGGTCGGACCGGCGCGAGGACTTTCGCACCGAGGTTCTCGGCCTCATGAAGGCGCAGAACGTCAAGAACACCGTGATCGTGCCGGTAGGCGCCAAGGGTGGCTTCGTGCCGAAGCGTCTCGCTGGCACGCGCGAGGAGATCCAGGCCGAGGTCGTGGCCTGCTACCAGACCTTCATCCGCGGACTGCTCGATCTCACCGACAACATCGTCTCGGGCCGCATCGTCGCGCCGCACGGCGTAGTGCGGCGCGACGGCGACGACCCCTACCTGGTGGTCGCTGCCGACAAGGGCACCGCCACGTTCTCCGACATCGCCAACGCCATCTCGGGCGATTACGGCTACTGGCTCGGCGATGCGTTCGCCTCCGGCGGCTCGGCCGGTTACGACCACAAGAAGATGGGCATCACGGCGCGCGGCGCCTGGGAGTGCGTCAAGCGCCACTTCCGCGAGATGGACGTCGATACGCAGAAGACCGACTTCACGGTGGCCGGCATCGGCGACATGTCGGGAGACGTGTTCGGCAACGGCATGCTGCTGTCGCGCCACATCCGTCTGCTGGCCGCGTTCGATCACCGCCACATCTTTCTGGATCCGGATCCCGACCCGGCGCTCGGCTTCGCCGAGCGCGCGCGCCTGTTCGCCCTGCCGCGCTCGAGCTGGGACGACTATGACCGCAAGAAACTCGCGCGCGGCGGCGGTGTGTTCCCGCGTACGCTCAAGTCGATCACCCTGCCGGCGGAGGCACGCGCGCTGCTCGGGCTCGAAGCGGGCGGTGCCACCCCCAACGAGATCCTGCGCGCGATTCTCAAGCTCCCGGTCGATCTGCTGTGGAACGGGGGCATCGGCACCTACGTCAAGGCGAGCGACGAGAGCAACGCCGAGGTCGGCGACCGCACCAACGACGGCCTGCGCATCAACGGCAGGGAGTTGCGCGCCCGGGTGGTCGGTGAAGGCGGCAACCTCGGCCTGTCGCAGCGCGGCCGCGTCGAGTACGCCCTCAAGGGCGGGCGCCTCAACACCGATTTCATCGACAACTCCGCCGGCGTCAACACCTCCGACGTCGAGGTGAACATCAAGATCCTGCTCAACCCACAGGTCGCCGAAGGCAAGCTCGCGCGCGGCGAGCGCAACCGGCTGCTCGCGCGCATGACGCATGCGGTGGCCGACGTCGTGCTGCGCAACAACTACCTGCAGGGCCAGGCCATCAGTACCCTCGAGGTGCAGTCGGCGGCACGCCTGCAGGAGTTCCAGCACCTGATCCGCTCGCTCGAGCGCACCGGCGACCTGAACCGCGGCCTCGAGTTCCTGCCGAGCGACGACGAGCTGCTCGAGCGGCGCAAGCGTGGCATCGGACTCGCGCGCCCGGAGCTCGCGATCCTGCTCGCCTACAGCAAGATCTGGCTCAACAACCACCTGCTCGCCTCCGACGTGCCCGAGGACCCGTACCTGTCCCACGAGCTTGAGCGCTACTTCCCCGCGCCGTTGCAGGAGCGTTTCCCGCGCGCCATCGCCCACCACCGGCTGCGCCGCGAGATCATCGCCACCGCGACCACCAACAGCCTCGTGAACCGCATGGGGCCGACCTTCGTGCCACGCGCGCAGGAGGACAGCGGCGCGGAACCGGCACAGATAGCGCGTGCCTACACCGCAGCACGCGAGATCTTTGCGATGCGCGAGGTGTGGGAGCAGGTCGAGGGACTCGACAACCGGGTGCCGGCGAAGCTCCAGTATGAGGCGGCCTTCCAGACGAGCCGCCTGCTGCGGCACGCGACCTACTGGCTGCTCAGCGCCAGCCGGCGCGGCCTGCAGGTCGACGCCGCGGTGAAGGAATTCCGTGGTGCCGTCCACGAGCTCGAGGCGCGCATCGCCGAGCTCCTCACCGGCGACGGGCTGCAGCGCTTCGGCGAGGCGCGCGGCCGCTATACGGAAGCGGGACTGCCGCCGCAGCTCGCCGCACGCATCGCCGGTCTCGAGGCGCTGAATGCGGCACTCGACATCGCCGAGATCTCCGCGGCACACCGCGTGAGCGTCACCGAAACGGCGCGCGTCTACTTCGAGGTAGGTACGCGCACCGGCATCGACTGGCTGCGAACGCGGATCGAGAAGCTGAGCGTCGACGGGCCGTGGCAGGCGATCGCACGCACCGGACTGCGCGACGGCGCGCTGCGCGTGCACCGGCGTCTCACCGAGCGCGTGCTCGGCCGCCACGAGCGCGGCAGCGCCAGTGCGCGCGTCGGCGCCTGGATGGATGCGGCCGGCAAGGAGCTCGCCCATTGGCAGCGCACGCTCACCGACATGCGCGCCGCCGGTGCCACCGATTTCGCTACGCTGACCGTGGGTGTGGAGACGGTCCGCAAGCTCGCCAACTGACCATGCCCGGAAAACTGATCCTGGTCCGTCACGGCCAGAGTGCCTGGAACCTCGAGAATCTCTTCACCGGCTGGACCGACGTCGACCTGACCGGGCAGGGCCGTGCCGAGGCGGCCCAGGCCGGGCGCGAGCTTCTCAGGGAGCGGCTCGAGGTCGGCATCGCCTTCACCTCGGTGCTGAAGCGTGCGATTCGTACGCTGTGGATCATGCTCGATGAGATGGACCGCATGTGGGTCCCGGTGGAGCGCTCGTGGCGGCTCAATGAGCGCCACTACGGGGCACTGCAGGGGCTCAACAAGGCGCAGACCGTCGCCCAGCACGGCGAAGCCCAGGTGAAGGTCTGGCGCCGCAGCTACGACATCCCGCCGCCGGCCCTGGCGGCGGATGACGAGCGTCACCCGCGCTTCGATCCGCGTTACCGCGGCGTCGCGCCGCAGGACCTCCCGGCGACCGAGTCGCTCAAGGACACGCTCGCGCGCGTCCTGCCCTACTGGCATGCGCGCGTCGCGCCGGAATTGCGCTCCGGGCACAACGTAATGGTGGTCGCGCACGGCAACAGTCTGCGCGCCATGGTGAAGATGCTGGATCAGTTGAGCGAGAGCGAGATCGTCGAGCTCAACATCCCGACCGGCGTGCCGCTGCTCTACGAGCTCGACGCCGGGCTCGAGCCCCGCGGCCGCCGTTACCTCGGCGACCCGGCGGCGATCGCCGCCGCCGCCGAGGCCGTCAAACGCCAGACCGAAAAGCGCTGACGGCGGCGCCGCTCACGCCGCCCAGCCGTCATAGCGCCCATGGAACTCTGCGGCGAGCGCCGTCATGCGCGCGCTGAGCGCCTGCACGTCCTGCAGGATCAGCCGCATGCTCTTGGTGGCGTGGAGGCTGAAGGCAAATTCGGCCTCGTCCTGCAGCGGCTTCACGTCGACGCTGAATTCGGGCTCGAGACGCGCGCGCACGCCCTGGCAGGATGACTGGTCCGGCAGGGCGAGGAAGAAGTCCAGCGGATAATCGTTGAAGGGCACGTAGCCGCGCGCGCGCAGCCGCTCGATGAGCTGTGCGTCCCAGCTGGCCACCCGGGCGCGGCTCGCCGCGCGCAGCTTGAAGTAGACGCGCGCCACGATGACAACCAGGGCAACTGCCAGCGCCACGACGAAAGACAACATGGGAGAGACTCCGGCCGCGCGCGGCTTCAGCGCGGCCCCTTGCCGGGAAAGCGCGCCGGCCGCTTCTCGAGAAACGCGCCGACGCCCTCCGCGGCATCGGGACTCGTAGCCTGCGAGGCGATGGTCTCGCTCTCGAGCACCATCTGCGATTCGAAAGCGCCGAGGGAATGGGCGATCAGCCGCTTGGTCGCGCCGTAGGCGCTGCGCGGCCCGTGCGCCAGCAGCTCGGCGACCTCCAGCGCACGCTCGAGCAGCCGCTCGTCGGCCACCACTTCGTTGACGAGTCCCCAGGCGAGCGCCTCCCCGGCGTCGAGCACGCGGTTGAGCAGCAGCAGCTCCATGGCGCGCTTGTGCCCCACGGTGCGCGGCAGCAGGAAGGTCGTGCCCGCATCCGGCGTGAGCCCGACGCTGGTGTAGGCGAGGTTGAACCTGGAGCTACGCGCGCACAGCGCCAGATCCGCCATGGCGACCAGTCCCACGCCGGCGCCGGCGGCCGTGCCGTTGACGGCGGCGATCACCGGCATCGGCATACGCTGCAGGCGGCGGATCAGTGGATTGAAATGCTCGTCGATCAGCGTGCCGAGGTCGGTGGACGCCCCCGGCGTGAAGTCGAGGTCGGCCAAGTCCTGGCCCGCGCAGAAGCCGCGCCCCGCACCCGTCAGGATCAGCGCGCGTGCGCCGGCCGCTTCGACTTCATCGAGTGCCGACTGCAGTTCGCGATGCATCGCCCGTGTGAAGCTGTTCAGCTTGTCGGGGCGGTT
>DASXKA010000121.1:0-2762 GCA_036497085.1 Steroidobacteraceae bacterium
GCCCTCACTATCTTTTGCTGGGTGTGGCTGTTCAACTTCATGGACCTGGTGCCCGTCGACTTCCTGCCGTGGGTGGGTCACGCCGTGGGCGTCGAGCACCTGAAGGTCGTGCCGAGCACGGACCTGAACGCCACCTTCGCGCTCTCCCTCACGGTCTTCATCCTCATCATCTTCTACAGCCTGAAGATGAAGGGCCTGGTCGGCTTCGTGAGCGAGCTGACGCTGCAGCCCTTCCGTGTCAAGAGCGTCCTGTTGCAGATACCGTTGTCGCTGGTGAACCTCATTCTCGAGTCGGTGACCTTCCTCGCGCGCCCGGTATCGCTGTCGCTGCGTCTCTACGGCAACCTCTATGCGGGCGAGATGATCTTCCTGCTGCTCGCGGCGCTCACCCTCTCGGCGGGCCTCGGGAACCTCACCACCGTGGGTGGCGCCGTGGGCACCGTGCTCGGCGTGATCGCGCAGGCGATTCTCGGGTTCATCTGGGCCGCGTTTCACGTGCTGATCATTACGCTGCAGGCGTTCATTTTCATGGTGCTGACGATCGTCTACCTGTCGATGGCCCACGAGCATCACTGAAGACGGGCGGCGGTCACCGCAGAGGTTTTTAGGGTTCTTTCGAGGAGAGTCTGAATGGAAAATGTTGCACACATCCAGGCCATGACCGTGCTGGCCGTCGGCATCATCTTCGGCATGGGCGCGCTCGGCACCGCCATCGGCTTCGGCATTCTCGGCGGTCGCTTCATCGAGGGCTCGGCGCGCCAGCCGGAGCTGCTGCCGGTGCTGCGCGTGCAGATGTTCCTGGTCGCGGGCCTGCTGGATGCGGTCGCGATGATCGGCATCGGCTTCGCGCTGTTCTTCACGTTCGCGAATCCGTTCCTGGGCGCGCTGGCGGCGCACTGAGCTGATCATCTGAGGGCGGCATAGCCCGGAGACCGGACCGTGAACATCAACCTCACGCTCATCGTGCAGATGCTCGTGTTCGCCACGCTCGTCTTCGCCGTGATGAAGTGGGTCTGGCCCGTCATTCTCGGCGCCATGGACGAGCGCGAGCGCAAGATCGCGCAGGGCCTCGCGGCCGCGGAACAGGGCGAGCAGGAGCTTGCCGCGGCACGCGGCAACGCCGACGTCATCGTGCGCGAGGCGCGCGAGCGCGCCAACCAGATCATCGATCACGCGCAGCACCGCGCCAATGAGCTGGTGGAGCACGCTCGCGGCACCGCGAGCACCGAAGGCGCGCGCCTGATCGCCGCCGCGCAGCAGCAGATCCAGCTGGACGCGACGCGCGCGCGCGAGGGCCTGCGCCGCGAGGTGGCAGGCATCGCGGTCGCCGCCGCCGCCCAGCTCCTCGGCCGCGAGATCGACGCCGGGAAGCACGCCGACCTCCTCGACAAGCTCGCGGCGGAGGTCTGAGAGCGGCTCATGGCGGACAAGACCACCATCGCCCGGCCCTACGCCCGCGCGGCCTTCGAGGAGGCACGCACGGCGCGGCGGCTCGAGCCCTGGTCGGAGGCGCTGCACGTCGCCGCCGCCGTGGTCGCGGATGCGCGCGTAGTCGCGCTGCTCGGCAATCCGCACGTGACGCCGGAGGAGCTCGCGCAGCTCGTCGGCGGCATTGCGGGAGACAAGCTCGGGCAGGAGGGCGTGAACTTCGTGCGCACGCTCGCCGCCAACCACCGCCTCGCGGTGCTGCCGCAGATCACCGGGCTCTTCGACACGCTGAAGGACGCCGAGCAGGGCGTGGCGGACGTCACCGTCACCTCCGCCGCGCCGCTCGCTGCCGGCCAGCGGCAGGCGCTGTCCGCCGCGCTCGAGCGGCGCCTGAAGCGCACGGTACGGCTGCACTGTGCGACCGACCCGGCGCTGATCGGCGGCGCGGTGGTGCAGAGCGGCGACCTGGTGATCGACGGATCGCTGCGCACGCGCCTCGAGCGCATCGCCTACGAATTGACTGCCTGAGGAACTCAAATGGCCATCAAGGCATCCGAGATCTCCGCTCTCATCAAGCAACGCATCGAGAACTTCAAGTCCGTCACCGAGGCGCGCAACGTCGGCACCATCATCTCGGTCACCGACGGCATCACGCGCATCCACGGCCTGGCCGATGCGCGCTACGGCGAGATGCTGGAGTTCCCGGGCAACACCTTCGGGCTCGCGCTCAACCTCGAGCAGGACTCGGTCGGCGCGGTGGTGCTGGGCGAGTACAAGCATCTGAAGGAAGGCGATACCGTCAAGACCACCAACCGCATCCTCGAGGTGCCGGTGGGACCGGAGCTCCTCGGGCGCGTGGTCGACGCGCTCGGCGCGCCGCTCGATGGCAAGGGCCCGGTGTTGGCGGCGCGCAGTGCGCCGATCGAGCGCGTGGCCCCGGGCGTCATCTACCGCAAGTCGGTGAGCCAGCCGGTGCAGACCGGCTACAAGGCCATCGACTCGATGGTGCCGATCGGCCGCGGCCAGCGCGAGCTCATCATCGGTGACCGCCAGACGGGCAAGACCGCGCTCGCGGTCGACACCATCATCAACCAGAAGGGCTCGGGGATCAGGTGCATCTACGTGGCGATCGGTCAGAAGCAGTCGACCATCGCCAACGTGGTGCGCAAGCTCGAGGAGCACGGCGCGCTCGGCCACACCGTGGTGGTGGCGGCGTCCGCCTCGGTGCCGGCCGCCATGCAGTACATCGCCGCCTACTCGGGCGTCACCATGGGCGAGTACTTCATGGACAACGGCGAGGACGCACTCATTATCTATGACGACCTCTCCAAGCA
>DASXKA010000122.1:0-2525 GCA_036497085.1 Steroidobacteraceae bacterium
TTGATGACCACATCGACGGCCTTGTTGAGTACGTCGATTTCCGGATCACGCAGCAGCGCGCACACCCGCTCCACGTCGATGGGACCGTCCATGCGCTGCAGCGCCGAGAGCGTCGCGCCGCGGATCAGCTTGTTGGGATCCTTGAGCAGCCCCTGCAGCGTGCTCTGCACCTCCGGGGTGTTGAAGCGCCCGAGGGTGTTGATGATGTGCACGCGCGCGATCGGGTCCTTGCCCTGCACCCGCCCGATCAGCTCCGGGAGCGCGCTCTGGTCGGCGATCTCGCCGATGATGCGGAACAGAGCCGCCTTCTCGTTCGGCTCCTGGGCGTAGGCCGCGGTGAGGAGCTCGCGCACCGAGAAGCGCGCTTTCTGCGCGATGATGATCTCGAGCAGCGCCGACTTGGAGATGCCCTGGGTATTGAGCGCATCGAGCAGCAGATGCGCCGGATAGTTGCGGTTGCTGGTGAGTGCCCAGGAGATGCCCGAGATCACCCGTGGGCTGCCCTCGATCAGCCCTTGCATGAGCTGGGGAAAGGTCTTGTTGCTGACGAGCGCCGCGAGCACATCGACCAGCGACATGGTTGCGGGCTTGTCGGCTTCGGGGAGGGCCGCAAATATGGACTCGATGGCGCCCGGGCCGACCTGCTTGAGTCCCGCCACCGCCTTCTGCGTTGCGGGGCTCGACGGGTCGCTCGACGTGCGGATCTCGTGGATCAGCCGGTCGGCACGCAGATTGGTGAAAAAGCTCATGCGGTCGTTGCGCTCCCGAGCCGCTGCGGCAGGCCTCCGAGGTGCATCCGCGGGCAAGTGGAGGCCGGTGCGGACGGGCAGCCGCGGGCGGGTCCGATGTGGGGCACGGATGTAACCAAGGGCGCAGCAGCGACGGCTCGGCTCATTATGCCACAGCCCGGTGAGGCGGCCGGGTTCGGTACAATCGGCGACCGGACCTGCCGGACTCTTCAACATGACCCCCGAACCCGCAATGAACGCCGTGCGCGCCGCGCTCGACGCCTACATCGATCCGTACCTCGGCGAGACGCTCGGCTCCGTGCAGGCGGTGCGCGGCGTGCGTGCCGACGGCGGAGGTTACGAGGCGCAGATCGTCCTCGGTTACCCCGTTGGCGGCTATCGGGACGAGCTGGCGGCGGCGCTCGCTGCGGCACTCGCCGCGGCGGGAATCGACGCGCCGCTCGCGATCGAGGTCGAGGCGGCGATCGGCGCGCACGCGGTGCAGCGCGGCCTGAAGCCGCTCGGCGAGATCAAGAACATCGTCGCCGTGGCCTCCGGCAAGGGGGGCGTAGGCAAGTCCACCGTCGCGGTCAATCTGGCGCTCGCCTGGGCGGCGCAGGGCGCGCGCGTCGGCATACTGGACGCCGACATCTACGGACCGAGCCAGCCGCTGATGCTCGGGCTCGCGAGCGAGCGCCCGGTCATGGCCGAAGGCAAGCAGCTGCAGCCGCTCGCCGCCCACGGTGTGAGCGCCATGTCGATCGGGTTCCTCGTCGATGCCGCGCAGCCGATGATCTGGCGCGGGCCGATGGTGACTCAGGCGCTCACGCAGCTGCTCGGCCAGACGCAGTGGGGAGCGCTCGACTATCTGGTGGTCGACATGCCGCCCGGCACCGGCGACATCCAGCTGACGCTCGCCCAGCAGGTGCCGGTCGCGGGCGCGGTGATCGTGACCACGCCCCAGGACATCGCGCTTGCCGACGCCCGCAAGGGGCTCAAGATGTTCGAGAAGGTCGCCGTGCCGGTGCTCGGCGTCGTCGAGAACATGAGCGTGCACATCTGTCCGAATTGTGGACATACCGACCACATATTCGGCGCCGGTGGCGGGGCACGCATGGCCGCGGAGTACGGGGTGAAGGTCCTCGGCGAGCTGCCGCTCGACGCGCGCATCCGCGAAGAGGCGGACGGCGGGCGGCCGACGGTGATCGCCGCCCCCGACTCGCCGCGCGCGCGCTGCTATCTCGAGATGGCACGCCGCACCGCCGGCGCGCTCGCGGTGCGCGCGCGCGATCGCAGCGCCGTATTTCCCAAGATCGTCATTGAGGAGAGCTGATGCCGGCAGGCGGGTCGGAAGTGACCAGTGTGCCCGAGACGTCGACGCGCTCTTCGGTGTACACGGGCATCTTGCCGTGCCAGAAGATCAGCGAAATGGTGGCGGGCGGTGAAATCGCCCCGCTGGGAATTCTGTCTGACGTTCTGCCGGATCAGGTACAGCCAGCCAGCATCGACCTGCGGCTCGGCGACTATGCGTATCCCATCGATGCCAGCTTCCTGCCCGGGGAGCGCGCGAGAGTCCTGGAGAAGATGGGCGAACTCGATGCCGACTTTCAGAGCTTCGGCATGGACCTCGGCAAAGGTGCCGTGCTCGAGAAGGGTCGCGTATACGTTGTTCCGCTGCTCGAGTCGATCAGCCTGAAGAGCGAAGTGGCGGCTTTTGCCAATCCCAAGAGTTCGACTGGCCGCCTGGACATTCTGACTCGCCTGATCGCCGATCAGGCGACGCTCTTCGACCAGGTT
>DASXKA010000123.1:0-14453 GCA_036497085.1 Steroidobacteraceae bacterium
GCGCAATCAGAGCCCCCTGTCTGTCAGCTCCTGCCGCAGCCACTCCGGCAACTGCATCCGGTCGCGGAAGTGCCAGCTATCTCCGCACGCGCCGCAAACCACGGCCTTTCCGTCTGCTTCCAGATGGCCGCCCGCAGTGCGGCGAAACTGCTCGCTGAGTCGCAGAGAGGTGGTGTGCTGGCAGTAGTGGTGGGGTATGCGGATCATCTTTGTCACCACCATACTCGCCGTGGATAGCTGTTCCCATTGGGGTGATTTCGAACAGGGTGGGGGAATTAAGCGTAGGCCTCCCGCGCTTATGACAGTTCTCGGGCGACCACGGTCGATTGAATGAGCGATGCGCGAATTCAGGCGATCACTTCGCCGTAGGCATCGTGAATTCGGGGCCCTTGGGTGTGGCTTCCGGCCAGCGCTCCATGATGGATTTCTGGCGCGTATAGAAGCGCACTCCTTCCTCGCCGTAGGCATGGGTGTCGCCGAACAGGCTCCCTTTCCAGCCGCCAAAGCCATGCCAGGCCATGGGCACGGGGATCGGTACGTTGATACCCACCATACCGACCTGGATGCGACGCCCGAACTCGCGCGCCACGTGACCATCGCGGGTGTAGCAAGCGACGCCGTTGGCGAGCGGATGCGAGTTGACGAGCTCGACTGCTGCGGCGAAGTCCGGTACGCGCAGGCACACGAGCACCGGACCGAAGATCTCCTCCTGATAGATTCGCATCTCGCGCGTCACCCGGTCGAAGAGCGTCGGGCCGAGCCAGAAGCCGCGCTCCTGGCCGGCGATCGTGAAGGGGCGGCCGTTCGCGGAATCGACGCGGCCGTCGACCACGAGCTCGGCGCCCGCCGCCGCGCCGTCGGCGATATAGCCGCGGATGCGCTCGAGCGCCTGGGCGTTGATTACCGGGCCCATCTCCGCCCGCGGCTCCATGCCATCGCCGATCCGCAGCGCACGCGCACGCTCGGCGAGCGCCGGAATCACCCGCTCGGCAACCTCGCCGACCAGCACCGCGACCGAGATCGCCATGCAGCGCTCGCCGGCGGAGCCGTAAGCCGCGCCGATCAGCGCATCGACCGCCTGCTCGAGGTCAGCGTCCGGCATCACCACCAGGTGGTTCTTGGCGCCGCCCAGTGCCTGCACGCGTTTGCCCGCTTGCGCGCCGCGGGTATAAATCGACTGTGCGATGGGGGAGGAGCCGACGAAGCTCACTGCCTTCACGTCCGGGTCAGCGAGCAGCGCTTCCACCGCCTCCTTGTCGCCCTGCACGACGTTGAATACCCCGGGCGGCAGCCCCGCCTCGGCCAGCACCTGCGCCATCAACACGGACGCGGAAGGGTCGCGCTCGCTCGGCTTCAGCACGAAGGTGTTGCCGCAGGCGATCGCCAGCGGAAACATCCAGCACGGCACCATGCAGGGAAAGTTGAACGGCGTGATACCGGCGACCACCCCGAGAGGCTGCCGCAGGGTCCAGTTGTCGATGCCGGTGGACACCTGGTCGGTGAAGTCACCCTTCAGCAGCTGCGGGATGCCGCACGCGAACTCGACGATCTCGATGCCGCGCGTGACCTCGCCGTGCGCGTCCGCGAACACCTTGCCGTGCTCGCCGGTGATGAGTGCGGCGAGCTCGTCGCGCCGCTCGTTGAGCAGCTGCAGAAAGCGCGCCAGCACGCGTGCCCGCCGCACCGGCGGCGTGTCTGCCCAGGCGGGCCATGCGCCGCGCGCGCTCATCACGGCGGCGCGCACCTCTTCGGCGGTGGCCAGGGCGACGCGGCGTGTCACCCCACCGGTCGCAGGGTTGAACACATCGAGTTGCCGCCCCGTGCCGTGCACGCTGCGCCCGCCGATCCAGTGCGGGACCGAGTCGATCGCGGCGGCGGCGGGCAGAGCGGAAGCGGCCATGGCCGAATCATAGACCAGGGGGGCGTGGCTTGCGCATACTCGCGCCGCCATGGCGACTCAGGCGCTCTTCCCGACGCTGGTCTACACCGCCCGGCTGCGCGGCCGGGGCTGGCAGGCCCTCAATGCGCGCCTCCTGCGCGAGTGCCGGCAGCTGCGCGCGGACGATGCGGCCGGGCGGCGCTGGTCGGCCCGCAACTACCCGCGCGGCTTTACTTCCTACGGGTCCGCGAACCGTATGCATCGGCTGTCGCCGAGCTTCGCTGCGCTCGCACGCGCACTCGACGTGCACGTGGCGAGCTTCGTACGCACGCTCGCCTTCGATCTCACCGGGCGGGCACTCGTGATGACGGACTGCTGGGTGAACATCATGGGGCGCGGTGCGGCGCACGGCGCCCACCTGCATCCGCTCTCGACCATCAGCGGAACCTACTACGTCGCGACGCCGCCGCGTTCGGCGGCACTCAAGTTCGAGGACCCGCGCCTTGAGCGCTACATGGCCGCGCCGCCGCGTCTCGCGCGCGCGCGGCGCGCGCGCCAGGCGTGGGTGCAGGTCGCGGCGCGCACCGGCGCAGTCGTGCTGTTCGAGAGCTGGCTGCGGCACGAGGTGCCCGCCAACGCAGCCGCAACCGAGCGCGTCAGCATCAGCTTCAACTACAGCTGGTTTTAGCCGCACTGCGGCCGCCGCGAGTCAACCCGGTCAACCCCCGCCGGCAGGGCACGTTGCAGCAGAGGAGGGCCGCGAGCGCGGCGTGCCGGAAATTCAGGTAGCGTTCAGTGTCCGCCGTCCATGTTCGGATCTCACAGGAGACCTCATCATGCGTAACCTCATCCGTGGTCTCATCGCCGCGCTGGCGCTCGCCGCGCTGCCGCTCGCATCGCAGGCGGGCGTATTCGTCTCGGTCACGATCGCACCACCGGTGTTGCCGGTGTACGAGCAGCCGCCAATCCCGGCGTCGGGTTACATCTGGACGCCGGGCTACTGGGCGTGGGACGGCAGCTACTACTGGGTGCCGGGGACCTGGGTGCTGGCGCCCGTGGGGCTGCTCTGGACGCCCGGGTACTGGGGCTGGGTCGATAGCGCTTACTTCTGGCATGCCGGCTACTGGGGACCGCACGTCGGCTTCTACGGCGGCGTCAACTACGGCTTCGGCTACGGTGGCGTGGGCTTCGGCGGCGGTGAATGGCGCGGCGGAGAGCTCTACTACAACCGCTCCGTGACCAACATCAACACCACCAACATCACCAACGTCTACAGCCGCACGGTGGTCAATAACGTCACCGTCAACCACACGAGCTTCAACGGCGGCGCGGGCGGCATCGCCGCGCGGCCGGACGCCGCGCAGCTTGCCGCGGAGCACGAGCGTCACGTCGCGCCCCTGCAGGTGCAGACCGAGCATCGGACGCTGGCATCGCACGACAACGGCATGCGCGCCTCGGTGAACGGCGGCCGGCCGGCGATCGCCGCGACCTCGCGCCCGGCGATGTTCACCGGCAACGGCGTAGTGGCGGCACGCGGGGCGCAGACCCGTGGCAACGCTTTCAATGAAGGGCGGGGCAGCCAGCCCATGCGTCCCGGCGCTAACCCTGCGAACGCGCGCTTTGAGCAGCCCCGCGGCGGCAACAACGCTCCCCCCAGGGAGTACGCGCAGCAGCCCCGCGGCGGCAACAACGCTCCCCCCAGGGAGTACACGCAGCAGCCTCGCGGCGGCAACAACGCTCCCCCCAGGGAGTACGCGCAGCAGCCTCGCGGCGGTGGCGGTTTCCCCGCGGCGGGACGCATCGAGCAACCTCGCGGCAACGCGCAGCCCCGCGGCAACGAGCAGCAGCGCGGCAATGAGCAGCGCGGCAACGAGCAGCGGCCGCGGGGCGACGAGCAGCATCCCCACTGAGCCGGGTGCGAGCAGTAGAAAACTACAGCACGCGGCGCAGCCACTGCGCGATGTCAGCGACCTCCTGAGGGCAGACGCTGTGTGGCACCGGGTACGTGTGCCACTCCACCGGGTATCCCGACGCTTCGAGAGTCGCGCGCGCGTGCTCGCCGAGCGCGGGTGCGATGATCGGATCCTCGAGGCCGTGCGCGAGGAAGATCGGCGTCGACTGATTCACCGCGCTGCGCTCGGTCGCCAGGCGCCCGGCGAGCAGCAGATAGCAGGACAGTCCCATGATGCCGGCGAGCCTCTCGCCGTAGCGGGTGCCGGTGAGCAGCGCGAGCGCCCCGCCCTGGGAGAAGCCGGCCAGCACGATGCGCGCGCTGGCGATGCCACGTGCGTTCTCGCGGCGGATCAGAGTCTCGACCGTCGCCTGTGAGGCGCGCATACCGGGCTCGTCCTCGGGGCCGCGGCGCTCGAGGCTCACGATGTCATACCAGGCGCGCATGGCAAAGCCACCGTTCAGCGTCACCGGCCGGATCGGGGCGTGCGGGAACACGAAGCGCAGCGCGCGCTCGCCCGGGCGCACCAGCTCGGGCACGATGGGCTCGAAATCATGCCCATCCGCGCCGAGCCCATGCAGCCAGATCACCGTCGCCGTCGGGTTGACACCCGTCTCGACCTCGACCGCCTCGCGTGACACCGACGACTCCTGACTACGTGCGCGCCCGAGTGCGGTATGTTAGAGCACGGCGGCCGTACGCGGTACCGCGCGGGGCCACGCTGTGAGCGGGCGTCGCCGGCCGTGGCGCCCGTGGCCGAGGACACGCACCCTGCGTCACTGGCTGCGGACGCTGCGCCGCTGGCTGCGAGCCTGGCGCCGCGCGCCGCGCATGCTGCAGATCACGATCGTGCTCGCTGCGGTGGCACTGCTGGCGCTCGCCGTCAACGGCGTATACCAGCTGGTGCGCAAGCCCACCGAGCTCTTCTTTCCGGTGAGCGGTGCTCTCTACAAGACGCCCGCCCAGACCTGGCGCGATTACGCGCCGCTCTTTCGCCGCTATTCGACCGCGACCATCACGCCGGAGCTGCTCGCCGCGCTCGCGCAGGTGGAGGGGTCGGGCAATCCGCTGGTGCGCACCTACTGGCGCTGGTCGTGGGCGCCGAAGCCATTTGAGGTGTACCGCCCGGCTTCGAGCGCGGTCGGCATGTACCAGATGACCGACGGCACCTTCGAGGTCGCGCGGCACTACTGCATTCACCACCACGTGCTGGCGCGCGAGGGTCCCTGGAACGACTTCGGCTCGTGCTGGTTCGACGGGCTGTACCTGCGCGTGCTGCCGGGTGATGCCGTGGAGCTTACTGCGGCGTACCTCGACCTCGAGGTCGCAGCGATCCTGGCGCAGCGCAGTGGCCGCGGCGCGCCCGCCGAACGCCGCCACGTCGCCGCCGTCGTCCACTTGTGCGGCGGCGGCGCTGCGGAAGCGTACGTGCGGCGTGGCCTGCGCTTCAGCGAGGGCGAGCGCTGTGGGGACCATGACCCCCGCGCGTACCTGCAGCGGCTCGATGCCATGTACGCGGAATTCGCGCGGCTGGCGGCCGCGAATGCCGCTGCCGCTCAGTGATGGTGGTCGCCATCCCCGTGCACGTGCCCGTGGGCGAGCTCTTCCTCGGTCGCAGGGCGCACGGCCGTGATCTCGACGTCAAAATTGAGACTCTTGCCTGCGAGCGGATGATTGCCATCGAGTGTGACCATGTCACCCGCAATATGGGTCACCGTCACCGCCTGATGAGCTGCCTGCAGACGCAGCCCGACGCGCAGATTGGCGATGCCCTTCAGGGTCCGCCGCGGCACCTTCTGCACCAGGGCACGGTCATACTCGCCGTAGCCCTGGGCGGCGGGCACGCGCACCTGCAGGCGGTCGCCGACGCCCTTGCCCGCGAGCTCGCGCTCGAGCCCCGGGACGATGTTTCCGTGTCCGTGCAGGTAGGCGAGGGGCTCGCCGCCCGCCGAGCTGTCGATCACCTGGTCGGAGTCGCCCTTGAGCGTGTAATGGAACGTAACGACATCGTTGTCAGCGATGGGCATGGGTAATCCGGAGCGAAAAGCTGCGCAAGCCGGGGAGGCGCAGAATACCATTAGCGCCCGGTTCAAGGCCGACCGCCGCGCCGCGCAGCGCGCGGGCCCCAATCCGAGAGAGGCCCCATGAGACTTGGCCGATTGCTGTTCGTAGTCGTCGCGGCCGCTATCAGCGCGCTCGCCGCCGCCGCAACCAAGGAAGCAGGAACTACCCCGATGGCCGCCGACAACCCCTTTGCCCGCCCGAGCCCGCTGCCCTTCGAGATGCCGCCCTTCGGCCGGATTCACGACGCCGATTACGCGCCCGCGTTCGAAGCCGGCATGCGCGAGCAGCTGCAGGAGGTGGCGGCGATCGCCCACAACCCGAAAGCCCCAAGCTTCGAGAACACGATCGTCGCCCTCGAGCGCTCCGGGCGGCTGCTCGACCGGGTCGGGAACGTGTTCTACAACCTGAACTCCTGCAACACCGATCCCGAGATGCAGAAGGTCGATACCGACCTGGCACCGAAGATCGCCGCGCACAACGACGCGATTTTCCTCGACGCGGCGCTGTGGGCGCGCGTCGCTACGCTCTACGACGAGCGCGCGAGCCTCAATCTCGATCCGGAATCGCTGCAGCTGCTGACGCGCTACCACACGCAGTTCGTGCGTGCCGGCGCGCGGCTCTCGGCCCCGGAGCAGAAGCGGCTGCGGGCCATCAATGAGGAGATCTCGACGCTCACCACGCGCTTCCGGCAGAACGTGCTCAAGGCGACCGCCGACGGTGCCGTGGTGGTCGACAAGGTCGCCGATCTCGATGGCCTCACCGCGGTGCAGATCGGAGCGGCGGCGCAGGCGGCCAGCGACCGCGGACTCAAGGACAAGTGGGTCATCGCGCTGCAGAACACTACCAACCAGCCGCTGCTCGCGAGCCTCACCCACCGCGAGCTGCGCGAGCGCATCTACCGGGCCTCGATCGGGCGCGGACTCTCCGGGGCGACCGACAACCGCGACATCATCGCGCAGCTGGTGAAGCTGCGTGCGGAGCGCGCCAGGCTCCTCGGCTATGCGGATCACGCGGCCTACGTCCTCGAGGATGAGTCCGCCGGCAACCCCGCGGCGGTCGCCGACATGATCCGGCAGGTCGCGCCGGCGGCGCTGCAGCGCGCGCACGCGGAGGCCGCCGACATCCAGAAGCTGATCGACGCTCAGGCGGCGGCGCGTGGCGCGCCGTCCTTCACGCTGCAGCCCTGGGACTGGTCGTTCTACGCCGAGCAGGTCCGCAAGGCGCACTACGACTTCGACCAGGCGCAGGTGGCGCCGTACCTGGAGCTCGAGCACGTGCTGCGCGACGGGCTGTTCTACGCCGCGCACGAGCTCTACGGGCTCAGCTTCAAGGAGCGCAAGGACCTGCCGGTGTACCAGCCGGATGTGCGCGTGTTCGAGGTCGCGGATGCCGACGGCAAGCCGCTCGCGCTATTCATCGCCGACTACTTCGCGCGCGACAACAAGCAGGGCGGGGCGTGGATGAACAGCTACGTGTCGCAGTCGAAGCTGCTCGGCCAGCGCCCGGTGGTCGCCAACCATCTCAACGTCCCGAAGCCGCAGGCGGGGCAGCCCGTGCTCCTGACCTTCGACGAGGTCACGGGGATGTTTCACGAGTTTGGCCATGCCATTCACGGCATGCTCTCCGACGTGCGCTATCCGTATCTGTCCGGCACCGCCGTGCCGCGCGACTTCGTCGAGTATCCGTCGCAGTACAACGAGATGTGGGCGCGGGAACCCAAGGTGGTCGTCCACTATGCAAACGACTACCGCAGCGGCGCGCCGATGCCCCCCGAGCTGCTCGCCAAGGTGCTCGCGGCGCAGAAGTTCAACCAGGGCTATGCGACGCTCGAATACATCGAGGCGGCGCAGGTTGACCTCGCCTGGCATCTGATCGATGTCGCGCAGGCTCCGGCGGCAGCGTCCGTGCCGGGATTCGAGGCGGCGGCGCTCAAGGACGCGGGTCTCGACTACGCTCCCATCCAGCCGCGCTACCACTCCGGCTACTTCTCGCACATCTTTGCGGGCGGTTACTCCGCCGGCTACTACGCCTACCTCTGGAGCGAGGTGCTGGCACGCGACACCGGCCAGTGGTTCCACAGCCACGGCGGACTGACGCGCGCGAACGGCGACACGCTGCGGCGCACGGTGCTGTCGCGTGGGCGTACCGACGACCCGCAGGTGCTGTTCCGCAACTTCTACGGGCGCGCGCCCGAGATCGGGCCGCTGCTCGAGTACCGGGGGCTCACGGGCGGCGGCTGATGCGCCGCGGCCTTCAGGCCGCCGGCGCGCGGCGCGCGCGGTCGATGCCGGCGATCAGGTGACGGAAGCACTCGAGCATCGGCAGCTTGAGCCCGAGAGCCAGAGCGCGATCGAGGGCGTAGCCGAGCGTCTCGTTTACCTCGAGGGGCCGGCCGCCGAGCAGATCCTGGAGTGACGACATACGGTGCTGCGGCGCGCTCGAGCGATACGTGCGCCCGGACTCGACGATAACCTCGACGGCCGCACTTTCCGGCAGTGAGCAGAGGCTGGCCGCGGGCAGGACCGCCTGATCGCTCAAGCGGATCCCAAGCGCTGCCGCAAGGGCCCCTACGTCGCGCACCAGCCGTACCAGTATCAGCGCGGCGTCGGGATCGGACAGGAACTTCCAGGTCTCGGCGCGCGAAGTCACCGACAGCGCCATCAGCCCGACCCAGCCGCAGAACTTCGACCACTCGAGCGTCACGATCTCGCGGGTCGCAGCGGCGCGCACTCCGGAGGCGTCGATCGTATGTGCGAGCTCGCGGGCGCGCTCGCTCTCGGTGCCGTCGAGCTCGCCGATCATGATGTTCACGTTGCGGGTGAAAAGTACTTCTCCGTCCGGCAACAGTTCGCCGCTCGTGTCGGCGAGCGCGCCGAGTACGCGCTCGGCTCCAAAGGCCTGCGCCAGCAGCTCGTTCTTGAGCGGTCCGTTCTGGATCGAGAGCGTGACGCCGAAATCCGCGTGCCGGAGGGCGGTCAGCGCTGCCGCCGTTCCGGGCGTCTTGGTGGCGACGATGAGCGCGTGCGCGCCGCCGAGCGCCGCGGGGTCGCGCACGGTCTGCACGGGCGTCACGAACTCGGCCAGCCCGCGGATCGCGAGGCCGTGTCGCTCGAGGGCATCGGCGCGCGCCCCGCGTGCGAGCATGGCCACCCGGTGTCCGGCGCGCGCCAGGTGCGCCCCCACGATGGAGCCCATGGCACCGGCGCCGAGGATCGCGAAATCGAAATCGCTCATGAGTCCCTGGCGGTGGCGCTCGCTACAGCGCCTCGGCGATGTCCTGCATGAGACCGCGATCCTCGGGTTGGGTCTCGGGCGGATAGCGCTTGAGCACCCGGCCATCGCGGGAAATCAGGAACTTCTCGAAATTCCAGCTGATGTCGCCGGCGATGCCGGTCCCGGGTGAGGTGAGGAAGTCATAGACCGGGTGGCGGTGTGCGCCGTTGACGTCGAGCTTGGCGCTCAGCGGGAAGGTCACGTCGTAGCTCGTCTGGCAGAAGGCGACGATCTCCGCCTCGCTCCCTGGCTCCTGTGCGCCGAACTGGTTGCAGGGGAAACCGACGACGGTGAAACGCTCGGTACCGAGCTCGCGATGCAGCTGCTCGAGGCCAGCGTACTGGGGCGTGAGCCCGCAGCGGCTCGCCACGTTGACTGCGAGCGCCACCTTGCCGCGCAGTGCACCCAGCAGGTCCGGCGTGCCGTCGATCCGGCGCACCGCGATGTCGTAAAAGCCGCTCATGGGTCGCTCCCGGGGGGGGCCTGTTCTCGGGAGCTTTTACGATACACCACCCGCGGGCTTAACATCCTTGCCTGCCCAGCGGGAGGTCCCATGGCATCCGAGCTCAGCAAGTCCGAGACGGCTACCGTAGTCGAGACCCTCAACAGGATCCTCGAGCTCGAGCTCGCGGGCCTGGTGCGTTACCTGCATTACAGCTTCATGATATTCGGGCACAACCGCATCCCGATCGTCGCCTGGTTGCGCGGTCAGGCGGACGAGTCGCAGGCGCACGCGGTTGCCGCAGGCGAGCACATCACCAGCCTCGGGGGCCATCCCTCGCTGCGTATCGGCCCGCTCCTCGAGACTCATAAGCACAACGTGGATGAGATCCTGCGCGAAGCGTTGGCGCATGAGGAGGAGGGGCTCGGCGAGTACCGCAAGCTCCTCGATCAGGTGAGCGGCCGCAGCATCATGCTCGAGGAATACGCACGTACACAGATCGCCGCCGAGGAGGCGCATCTCGCCGACCTCGGCAAGATGATCCGCAAGCCGGGCTCGATCGCCTGAGGGACGCGCCGTGCGGATCATCGCAGTCACCAACATCAAGGGCGGCGTGGGCAAGACCACCACCGCGGTGAATCTCGCCTACCTGTGCGCGCAGGCCGGGCATGCAACGCTGCTCTGGGACCTCGATCCGCAGGGCGCGGCGACCTATGGGCTGCAGGGCGAGCCGCATGAGCAGGCTTCCGCGAAGAAGCTCCTGTCCGGCAAGCGCGAGCTGCCGGAGCTGGTCCTGTCCACGGGTTACCCCGGGCTTGATCTGCTGCCCGCGGATTTCTCCTATCGTAACTTCGCCGTGCATCTCGCCGAGCGCCGCCATCCGACCGAGCGCTTGCTGCGCATGAGCCGCTCGCTGCGCGAGATCTACCACACGCTGTTTCTCGATTGTCCGTCGGGCATCTCGCTGCTCACCGAGAACGTGCTGCGCGCCGCCGACAGCGTAATCGTGCCGCTGGTGCCCTCGCCGCTGTCGGTGCGGGTGCTGCGGCAACTGTGCGATTTCCTCGTGCGTGAGGACTGGAGCGATCTGACGCTGCTGCCGTTTTTCTCGATGGCCGACCGGCGCAGATCGCTGCATCGGGAACTGATGGGACAGACGCGCGCCCAGTTCCCGGAGATTCTGGCGACGCTCGTTCCCTACTGGAGCGAGATCGAGCGCATGACGCTGCGGCGCGCACCGCTACCCGCGTTTGCGCCGCACAGCGAAGCGGCCCGGATCTACGGCGCACTCTGGACCGAGATGGAGCAGCGCATGGCCGCGGCGCACGCGGCAGCGGAGCCTACCGTGCCCGGCCCGTGGCTGCCCGCCGAGAGTCCCGTCGCCGCGCCGCTCTAGGAGCTCGGTTGGGGGCTGGGGGACGGATGCGCGTCCGCCGGCGCCGTCACGGAGAACGCCTCCACCGAGTAGCCCGCCTCGATCCAGGCCTCGAGCCCGCCCTTCAGCGGCCGTACGCGCCTGAAGCCGCTGTTCATCAGCAGCCGCGCCACCTTGGCGGCCGATGCCTCGTTCGGGCAGGTGCAGTAGAGAATGATCTCGCGATCGCGTGGCAGCTTATCCAGGTGGCGCGCGGCATCCTGCACCGGCACGTGCAGCGCGCCCGGGATGCGGTGCAGCTCGAGCGTTTGTGCAGTTGGCGAGCGCACGTCGACGATCACCGGCGCGGCTCCCTTCTCGATCTCCTGGCGCAGCTCCTCGACGCTGATGCGCGCCATGTTGAGCGCGGCGTAGAAACGCCTCCGCTCCCACCACCGGTAGGCGATGTAGGCGGCGAGCAGCAGGAGCAGCACGCCCGCCGCGGTGCCGCCCACCTGGGCCGCCTGCGGCAGCAGTTTCTCGATCTGAGTGCGCAGCAGTGCGCCCGCGACGACCGCCGCGCCGACCCAGAGACCGGCCCCGAGCGCAGTGAAGACGATGAATTTGCCGAAATGCATGCGCGTAGCGCCGGCGAGCGGCGGGCCGATGAGGGCGAGCCCCGGGACGAACTTCGCGATCAGCAGCGCCCGGGCGCCCCAGCGCTCAAAGGCGCCTTGCGTCTGGCTGACGCACGAATCCGGCGACAGCGAGACCCGGCACAGGAGGCTCATGACGCGGCCCCCGTAGCGGCGGCCCGCGACATACCAGGTACTGTCGGCGATGACACAGGCGGCGACCGCGAGCAGGTACAGGCCTGGCAGGGACATCTTGCCGGCGGCCGCCACGGCGCCGGCGACCACGAGCGTGGGCACCGCAGGCACGGGCAGCCCGAGCTGCTGCAACAGCACGTTGAGGAATACGAAACCGAGGCCGATGGGGCTGCGCACCGCGCGATCTTGCGCTGCGCGCCGCCGAGCGACAAGAACACCGGCGGGCGAGTGGCCGGTCCCCCGAACGGCAGAAGCGTCAGGTCGGGAAGTGGGTGAAGATCGCTGCTACCGCGGCGTCGATCTTCTGCTCGGCGTCCGCACCGGTTGCACCGTAGAGGTTCTGGTCGACGGACGCATGCCAGAGCGCCTCGCGGGTCTTGCCGTCATAGAGATCGATGCCGATCATTCCCTGGCGATAGACGTACGGACCACCCCAGCCCCACGGTCCCCCGTACGGCCCGCCCCAGCCCCAATAGCCGTAGCCGTACGGATAGCCCATGGGATAGCCGGGGTCGACCACGAGCGTCGAGCCGATCCCGTAGCCGACCAGGCAGTCGGCGTTCTCTTTGGTCATCTGCACCCCGATCGCCTGCAGGTGCTGGGTTATCGCGGCGCGCAGGCGGCTCTCGTTCACCGGATTGGCCACCGTGCCGTGCATCGGGTTATCGGCGCGGAACGAACCGGCAAAGGCAAAGGTGTGGCATTGCCCCGGATGAAACGCCGTGCGGTTCAGGTCGGATCGCACCTGCAGGGCGCACCCCGCGAGAGAGGCGGCCAGCAGCCCGAGAAAAGCACTGCTCAGAATCCGTTTGCTCATGTACTCACCCTCACGGTGCGCGGACAGGGCCCGCCGCGCATTCGCTCAACGTACCGGTGGGCGTTCCGTTGACAGCCTCAAATCATGCGCCGCGCACCCCGGGACGGCAACGCTTCACGGTGCCCGCCGGCGTGCGGTTGGTGGTTCGATAAGAGATTGATTTCAGAGGATAATGTCTCGATGGCACGGCCCCCCAAAGCGTTCATTTCCTGGAGCTCCGGAAAGGACAGCGCTTACGCTCTGTACGAAGCGCGCATCCGCGGTCTCGCCGAGGTCGTGGGCACGATCACGACCCTCAGCGAAGCCTATGACCGGGTCGCGATGCACGGCGTACGCTCGAGCCTCCTCGACCGGCAGATTGCGGCTCTCGGTCTTCCCTCGCAGCGTGTGCCGCTGCCGAGTCCCTGCACGAACGAGGTCTACGAGGCGCGCTTCGGCGAGGCCTGCGGGCGCCTGAAGAGCCAGGGAGTGCACCATATCGTGTTCGGGGATCTCTTCCTCGAGGACATCCGCGCCTACCGTGAGCGGCAGCTCGCGGCACTCGGCATGAGCGCGATCTTCCCCCTGTGGCGTCGCGACACCGCGGAGCTGGCGCGCGCCATGATCGCGAGCGGGCTCGTGGCGCACCTGACGTGCATCGACCCGAAGCGCCTCGAACGCTCCTTTGCCGGACGGGTTTTCGACGCCCGGCTGCTCGATGACCTGCCGCGCGACGTCGATCCGTGCGGCGAGAACGGCGAGTTTCATACCGTGGTGTCGGCGGGCCCGATGCTCAGCGCGCCGATCGCGGTGCACGTCGGCGAGGTGATCGAGCGCGAGGGCTTCGTGTTCGCCGACGTGCTCGCCGACTAGTTAATTGAGCAAAAGTCGCCTGCGGCGCTCTTGCCGCCTGCACGCGAGGAACCGCGCAGCGCACGCAGCAGGCCAAGGCCCGCGAGCGCGAGCAGCGTCAGCTCATCCAGCCCGCCGCCGCCACCCCCGCCTCCACCGCCTGAGCTCGCGGCGGCAATAGTCAACGACAGATTGGCCGTCAGGCTCTGTGCGGGACTACCGGAGTCGGTCACTTTGAAAGTCAGAGCAACGTTCGACGCGCTCGCGGTAGGCATGCCCGTGATAGCTCCACTGGATGCAAGCGACAAGCCGGCCGGAAGCGTTCCGCTGGTCAGGGTCCACGTATAGGGTGTCGTGCCGCCGGAAGCCGCGAGCATTGCACTGTAGGCGACTCCCACCTGACCGCTCGCGAGGGAGGTAGTCGTCACACTGAGTGCGGGTGCCGTGCCCTGGACGACGAGCGCGACGTTCTCCGTCGCGTTGCCCGCCGCGTTGCTGCATTTCATCGAGTAGGTACTCGTACCCACAATGGTCGGCGTGATACCCATGCTGCCGCTGACGGCGGTGCTGCTGAAGCCTGCGGTCGCCATACAGGTGTTGATGCTGGCTGCGTTCCAGGTGAGCGTCGCCGATTGGCCCAGGGTGATGGTCGCCGGCGAGATGCTCATGTTGGGCCAGGCGAGCGCCGCACCCGCCTGAATCATCCCGTAGCCGGTGGTCAGGTCCGGCGAGGAGTTGACCATGGGCGCGGCGGTAAAGCGAATGGCGGTGTAGACGTCTCCTGGGGTGATGCTGGAGTTTGCCTGCAGCAGGAGAGCCGCGAGGCCGGCGGCGTGGGGCGCGGCGGCGGACGTGCCGAAAAAGTTGGGGAAGCTCGCGTTATTCGCGCATTGCATTACGGTCGAGTTGTCCTGGATGGGCGGAGTTGCGCTCGCCAGCGTGAATCCCAGGAACGTGTTGTTGACGCCGTCCGCGCTGACGAAGTCCGGCTTCTGACGCACCACGGGGGTTG
>DASXKA010000124.1:0-2296 GCA_036497085.1 Steroidobacteraceae bacterium
TCGCGGTAGTCGGCCAGCGGGCGGGTCTTGAGCTCCGCTGCGACCTGCTCGCGGGCGTCCGCTCGCGAATCGACGACCGCCACGAGCTCGCAGCCTTCCGCCTGCGCGTACTTCTGGGCGTGGAATCTGCCGAGGTAGCCGACCCCGATGACGGCGGCTCTGATTTTCTGCATGAGAACGCTATTATGCCCGCGCCCATGGAAACCACGCCCCTCGAGCACCTCGCCCGCGCCAGGAAGTCATTAGCCGGGCTGTCCCGGGCGCGGCGTGAGCTGATCGTCGCCGGACTGGCCTTCGCCGTGGGCCTGCTGGCGATGCCCTTCCTCATCTGGATCGGCGGTAGTCGGGTCCTCGGCCCGTATACGCACGGCGACAACCCCAAGGCGGGACCCTGGGCGTTGTTCGCAGATTATGTCGTGGGCCTCGCCCACGGCTCGGCGGTCTTCTGGTTCGTGGCCCTGGGGCCGCTGGCGCTGCTCGTGCTCATCCGGGGCTTTTTCGCCCTGCTGCGCCGGGCGCCCCTCCTGCGGCGCTATTGAGGCCAGTAGAGCCACAGTACGAGGGCGAAGACCGCCAGCGTCGCGCCGTGCGCCACCCCGCGCCAGCGCCGCTCGCGCAGCTGCCCGTAGAAGCTCGCGCCCGAGGCCGCAGCGAACAATGTAAAGACCAGGATGGCGCGGACCAGGTGGGCGTGCTCGGGGGCGAAGCGCTGCTCGTCCTCGGGGAGCAGCAGAATGACGATCCAGGTCATGATCAGGCCGGTCGCCAGGGCGACGGCCGACCCCGCCAGGATCGCGAGCAAGGCTGTTAAGGGCTTCATGCTTGTGAGCAGCGCACTTGCTAAACACGAACGGTACGCTCTAGCCTAGCTCTAAGATTTTACCGAAGCTGTGAGCCGACCCGATGACCGAGTCCCTACGCCGTTCTTCCGGCTGGATAACTGCGTGCCTGGTGGCACTGGCGGCGCTCGCGCTCGCCGGCTCCGTGCAGGCCCCGGCCAGCCCCTCGCTCCTGCCGCCCGGAGCGGTCGCCCCGACCGATGCCCAGCGTGCCACCGCCCGCAAGATCGGCCGCATCCTCGAGGAGGCGCACTACAGTCACGCGCCGATCGATCACCGGATGTCGGACATCGTGTTCCAGCGCTACCTCGAGTTCCTCGATCCGCAGAAGAGCTACCTGCTGGCCTCCGACGTCAACGACTTCTCCGCCTACCGCTACCAGTTCGACGACATGATCCGCACCGGGAACATCGACCCGGCGTACCTCATGTTCGCGCGCTTCCAGCAGCGCAACCGCGAGCGCATGCAGTACGCGCTCTCGCTGTTGAAGACCGAGCCGGACTGGAACGTGGACGAGGCGTACGAGTTCGAGCGCACCCACACACCCTGGCCGGCCGATCAGGCACAGCTCGATGACCTGTGGAGACGGCGCATCAAGAACGACTCGCTGTCGTTGCTCCTGACCGGTAAGCAGTGGCCGGAGGCCGCCGACATCCTCCGCAAGCGCTACGAGCGGGTGCTGAAGCGCATCGACCAGGTGACGAACGAGGACGTGTTCGAGAACCTGATGAATGCCTACGCCCGCGCCTTCGACCCGCACTCGAGCTACTTCTCGCCGCGCAGCTCCGAGGAATACCGCATTCAGATGAGCCTCAACTACGACGGCATCGGCGCCTCGCTCCAGGTCGTCGACGACTACGTCACCATCATGAACATCATCGAGGGCGGCCCCGCGGCGGTCGCCGGTACCCTCAAGACCAACGATCGCATCACCGGCGTCGGTCAGGGCCATGAGGGCTCGTTCACCGACGTCATCGGCTGGCGGCTCGATGACGTCGTGCAGCTGATCCGCGGCAAGGCTGGCACCAGCGTGCGGCTGCAGGTCCTGCCCGGCGGCGCTGCCCCGGGCAGCCCGGAGAAAACGCTCGAGTTCGTGCGCAACAAGATCACGCTCGAAGCCCAGGCTGCGCACAAGGAGGTCAAGACGGTGGCGCGCAACGGCCGCACCTACCGGATCGGCGTCATCACGGTGCCCGGCTTCTATCAGGACATCGCCGCGCAGAATGCCGGCGATGAGAGCTACCGCAGCACCACGCGCGACGTGGCCAAGCTTCTGCGCGAGCTCAAGAGCGAGAACGTCGACGGTCTGGTGCTCGATCTGCGCGGCGACGGCGGTGGCTACCTGCCGGAGGCGACCGCCCTCACGGGGCTGTTCATCAACCACGGGCCGGTGGTCCAGCTGCGCGACACCGCCGGACGGCTCGAGGTGCTCGACGACCCGGAGAGCGCCCCGGCTT
>DASXKA010000125.1:0-2698 GCA_036497085.1 Steroidobacteraceae bacterium
CCGTCGATGTCGCCAACTGCGCCGACTGCATCGAGTACTACGCCGAGCTTGCCGACAAGCTCTACGACGAAGTCGCCCCCACCGGGCCGAATGACCTGGCGCTGATCCGGCGCGAGCCCCTGGGGGTGGTCGCGGCGATCGTGCCGTGGAACTACCCGCTCATCATCAGCTGCTGGAAGGTGGGGCCGGCGCTGCTCAGCGGCAATTCCGTGGTGTTGAAGCCCGCCGAGCAGTCGCCCCTCTCCGCTATCCGTCTCGCAGAGCTCGCCGCCGAAGCGGGCGTGCCACCCGGCACCTTCAACGTCGTGCCGGGCTTCGGCGAGGAAGCGGGCAAGGCGCTGGCGCTCCACCCCGACGTCGATCTGATCGCTTTCACCGGCTCGACCGAGGTGGGGCGGCTCATGCTGCGCTACGCGGCGGAGTCGAACCTGAAGCGGGTGGCGCTCGAGCTCGGCGGCAAGACTCCCCAGGTCGTCTTCGCGGATGCCGATCTCACCGAGGCGGCCGCCGGTATCGCCTGGGGGATCTACTACAACAGCGGACAGACCTGCCACGCGGGCTCGCGCCTCATCGTGCACCACTCGGTGAAGGACAAGCTCCTCGCGGCGATCGAGAAGGTCGCGGGCACCATCACGCTCGGGCATCCGCTCGAACCCACCACGCAGATGGGCGCGCTCATCGACCACGGCCACATGCAGCGGGTCCTCGGCTATATCGACTCGGGCGTCGCCGATGGCGCCCGCATCGCGCTCGGCGGCCATCAGGCGCTGAAGGAAACCGGCGGCTTCTACGTCGAGGCGACCGTGCTCGATCACGCGCGCAACGACATGAAGGTGGCACGCGAGGAGATCTTCGGTCCGGTGCTTTCGGTCATGACCTTCCGCGACGAGCTCGAAGCCCTGCGCGTCGCCAACGACACGCCGTACGGCCTCGCGGCCGCGGTCTGGACCGCGGACATCGACCGCGCACACCGGCTCTCGAGCGCACTGCGCGGCGGCACGATATGGGTGAACGCCTTCGACCGCTCCACCATGGCGACCCCGTTCGGCGGCTTCAAGCTCTCGGGCTCGGGCCGCGACCGCTCGCCGCATGCCATCGACAAATACTGCGACCTCAAGACCATCTGGACCGCCTATCGCTGAGGCTCGACCTTGAAGCTCACCGACATCAGGACCTTCGTCGTTGGCAATCCGCCGCCCCACTACGGCGGGCGGTACTTCGTGTTCGTGAAGCTCACCACCGACGGCAACGTGCACGGCGTCGGCGAGTCCTACTGCCTGCCGTTCCACCCCGACATAGTCGCGCGGATGCTGGTCGATGTCTTCGAGCGCTACCTCGCAGGCGAGGACCCGCACAACATCGAAACGATCTGGCGACGCGTGTACTCCGCCGGCTACACCCAGCACGCGGACCTCGCGCTCATGGGCGTGCTGTCGGCGCTCGAGATGGCCTGCTGGGACATCGTAGGCAAGGAGGCGAACCAGCCCGTCTACAACCTGCTCGGCGGCCGGGTGCACGAACGGCTGCGCAGCTATACCTATATCTATGCGCGCCCTGCCGACAAGACCAACGTCTACCAGGATCCCGAGCTCTCCGCCGAGCGCGCCGCCGAATACCTGGCGCAGGGCTTCACCGCCATCAAATTCGATCCCGCGGGCCCTTACTCCGCATTCGACGGCCGGCAGCTGTCGCTCCCGGCGCTGGACTTGTGCGAGCGCTTCATGAAGCTGCTGCGCGCAGCAGTGGGAAACCGGGCGGACCTGCTGTTCGGCACCCACGGGCAGATGACGGCCGCGGGGGCGCTGCGCCTCGCGCGACGGCTCGAGCCCTACGACCCGCTGTGGTTCGAGGAGCCGGTGCCGCCCGATGCCCCCGAGGAGATGGCGCGCGTGGCACGCGGCACGCGCATACCGATCGCCGCCGGCGAGCGGCTCACGACCAAGTATGAATTCGCGCGCCTGCTGCGCGAGGGTGCAGCCGCTATCCTGCAGATGAATCTGGGAAGGGTCGGCGGCATTCTCGAGGCCAAGAAGATCGCCGCGCTGGCCGAGGTGCAGCACGTGCAGATCGCGCCGCACCTGTACTGCGGCCCGGTAGTCGGAGCCGCCAACATCCAGCTCTCGACCTGCAGCCCGAACTTCCTCATTCTCGAGAGCATCGAGCGCTGGCAGGGCTTCCACGCGCAGGTGCTGAAGAAGCCGATCCGCTGGGAGGCGGGCTATGTCATCCCGCCGAGCGAGCCGGGTCTCGGCGTCGAGCTCAACGAGGAAGTCATCGCGCGCCACCCGTACCACGGAAAAGCGCTGCATCTCGAGATGGCGCAGAACCCGGTCGTCGGCTGAGCACCGCCCGATGGCCGAGTACGACTACATCGTGATCGGTGCCGGCGCCGCCGGCTGCGTGCTCGCCAACCGACTGACCGCGAGCGGCGCGCAGCGGCTGCTGCTGCTCGAGGCAGGCGGCTCGGACCGCTCGCCCTGGATCCAAGTGCCGATCGGCTACGGCCGTACGTTCAACGATCCGCGCTTCAACTGGATGTACCAGGCCGAGCCCGACCCGACGCTCGACAACCGCAGCCAGTTCTGGCCGCGCGGCAAGGTGCTCGGAGGGTCGAGCTCGATCAACGCCATGGTGTATGTGCGCGGTCAGCCGGGGGACTTCGACGACTGGGCTGCGGCCGGCAACCCCGGCTGGACGT
>DASXKA010000126.1:0-23305 GCA_036497085.1 Steroidobacteraceae bacterium
CACCGCATCGAGATAACGCCGGCCGTCGTAGTCCTCGAGCCAGGCGCCACTGCCGCGGCGGATGGGGATCGGCGGCAGCTGCTCGTGATCCTTCATCTGCGTGCACGGATGCCAGACGTGCGCGAGGTCGCGCGTCACGAATGGCGCGTTGGCGGAGCTCATGCGGAGAATTGTGGCAGAATCGCCGGGTAAACATGACCATCACCGCCGCTACCATTCCGGTCACCGCCCCCCTGAGGGTCGACGCGGCTACCGGGCTCCTCGTGGGCGCGCGGCAGGTGCTGTCCCCACACTTCGATGCGCGACCCGCCGGGATGAAGCCGGATCTGCTCGTGGTGCACGGCATCAGTCTGCCGCCGGGAGAGTTCGGCGGGCCGTGGATCGATCGCCTCTTCACCGGCACACTGCCGCTCGATGCGCATCCCTACTTTCGCGCCATCGCGGCTGCGCGCGTCTCCGCGCACGCCCTCATCCGTCGCGACGGCGAGATCGTCCAGTACGTGCCCTTCGGTGCGCGCGCCTGGCACGCCGGGCAGTCCGAGTACGACGGCCGCCAGGGATGCAACGACTTCTCGATCGGGATCGAGCTCGAAGGGACCGACGAGACGCCCTACACCGACGCGCAGTACGAGGAGCTCGCGCGGCTCGCCGCGGCGCTCTTCGACGCCTACCCCTCGCTCGGCCCCGAGCACATGGTCGGCCACAGCGACGTTGCGCCCGAGCGCAAGACCGATCCCGGGCCGCTCTTCAACTGGCGGCGCCTGCGCACGCTGGTGCAGGAGCGGACGACGCTGCGCTGAGGGAGCTGCGCGGGCGCGCTACGGCTTCTTGCCGCGCTCGTGCTTCCACAGCACTTCGGCGCCGAGTTCGTGCCGCGCAAGCACCCGCGCCACCACGAACAGGAGATCCGACAGGCGGTTGAGATACTTCAGCAGCTCCGGGCTGACCGTCTCGGCGTGCGCCAGCGCCCAGGCGCGCCGCTCGGCGCGGCGTGTGACGGTGCGCGCGAGGTGGCAGGCGGCGGTCGCCGGCCCGCCTCCCGGCAGGATGAATTCCCTGAGCGGTGGCAGGTCCTCGTTGAATCCATCGAGCGCCTGCTCGAGGCGCGTCACCTGCTCGGCGCGGATCAGCTGGTGTCCCGGGATGCAAAGCTCACCGCCCAGGTCGAAGAGCTCGTGCTGTACCCCGGTCAGGCAGTCGGTGACCTGCTGCGGCAGTCCCGCAACCGCCAGCAACACGCCGACGACGCTGTTGAGCTCGTCCACCGTGCCATAGGCCTCGACGCGCGCGCTGTCCTTCGGCACGCGGCTGCCGTCGCCGAGGCCCGTGGTGCCGTCGTCGCCGGTGCGCGTGTAGATCCTGCTCAGGCGGTTTCCCATTGGTCGTATCCTAAGCCATATGGCATCCAAGGAACTCGAAGCGGCGCTGGCGGCCGCCCGCGCCGCGGGCGAGGTCATCCGCTCCTACTACCAGAAGAACCCGGGAGTGCGGCTGAAGGCCGACGCCTCTCCGGTGACCGAGGCGGACCTGCGCTCCGAGGAGGTGATCCGCGCCACGCTGAGCGAGCGCTTTGCGGGCTATGGCTTCTACGGTGAGGAGACCGGCCAACACGCGATGGGTGCGGAGAACGTCTGGCTGGTCGATCCCATCGACGGCACCAAGGCGTTCGTGCGCGAGATCCCCTTCTTTTCGACCCAGATCGCACTGCTGCGCGCCGGCAAGCTGGTGCTCGGGGTGTCGAGCGCCCCTGTGTACGGCGAGCTCGCCTGGGCCGAGGAGGGCGGTGGCGCCTGGCTCAACGACCGCCCGCTGCGCGTGAGCAACGTCGCGGCGCTGGCTCAGGCCGCCATCTCCACGGGAAATCTCGGCAGCCTGGCCCGCTCGGCGCGCTGGCAGCGCTTCGGCAGGCTGGTGGGCGCGGCCGGCTACCTGCGCGGCTACGGCGATTTCCTGCACTACCACCTGCTGGCGCGCGGCGCGCTCGAGGTGGTGCTCGAGTCCGACGTCAACATTCTCGACATCGCGGCGCTCACGGTGATCGTGCGCGAGGCGGGCGGCGCTTTCACCGATCTCGAAGGGCGCGCGGTCGGCCTCTCGACCAGGAGCGTGCTCGCCACCAACGGTGCATTGCACGCCGAGGTCCTCCGCTTCCTAGGAGACTAGGATACGTCTCCCGCTTGCCATGGATCAGGCACTGACGAACACCCGCCGGCCGTCCTGCTCGAGCTCCATCATCGGCGCGAGATAGAGCTCGCTGAGGGTCGCGGCGGTCAGCGCCTCGCGCACCGCGCCGAGCGTCCAGCGCCCGTCGCCGTGCAGCAGCAGCACCCGGTCGGCGAAGCGCGCGGCGAGCGTCGGATCGTGCAACGTCGTGATGACGGTACGGCCGGAGCTCGCGAGCTCGCGGAACCGTCCGAGCACCACCAGCTGATGGTGGGGATCGAGGTGATTGGTCGGCTCATCTAGGAGGAATATGCCGGGCTGCTGCGCCAGCAGCGCCGCCACCGCCACGCGCCGCTGCTCCCCTCCCGAGAGTGTGTCGGTGCGCCGCGCGGCAAAATCACCCATGTCGACCGCCGCGAGCGCGTCCCGCGCGAGGCGCTCGTCGTCGGCGCTCTCCCACTGCCACAGCGCCAGGTGCGGATGACGGCCGATGAGTACCGTCTCCATCGCCGTGGTGACGAAGGCATCCTCGAGATCCTGGGGCAGGAGCCCAAGGCGCAGCGCGATCGCGCGGCGCTTCATCCCGGCGAGCGGCACGCCGTCGAGCGTTACTTCCCCGGAGGCAGGCCGGCGCAGGCCGGCGAGGGTGTGCAGCGTCAGAGTCTTACCCGAGCCGTTGCGCCCGAGGATCGCGACCAGCTCGCCGGGCAGGAATTCGAGCGACAGTCCGCGCACGAGCTCGCGCGGCCCCGCCTGCACGCTCACCGTGCTTGTGGCGAGCCGCGCTCCAGCGCCGGGCCGCGGGCCCGCGCCATTGCCGCTGCTCACGGGTGCGTCCAACGAATCTCCAGTGCGGTGGCCGCGCCCACCACCTCGCCGTGCAGGCTGCGGGGCATCTCCGACTCCTGCGGGCTCAGCGCGCGGCGCACTGCCATGATCTCCGCCTCGGCCTGCGGGTAGAGCGGCTGCTGCCCGGGGTCACCGTAGCCGATCGGGTAGAGCGGCTCTCCGGTGCCGAGATCGTACTTATCGCCTGCGCCGACGGTGTGCAGTAGCTCGTGCGCGATGACGATGTCGTTGGCGCCCGTCATGGCGCCGGTGGCGAAGGCATGCACGACGCCCACCAGCCCCTTCTGCATGCCGTGCGAGTCGGGCGCGCGCTCGAGGGTCGCGGGGTCGTGGTAGACGACGAACAGGCGGATCCGGGACGGCACGCGCCCCGGCACGGTGCTCGCGTGCATGGCGAACCATCGGAGCCTGAGGCTCCACCAGGCGATGCCGAGCGGACCTGCGCCCGGCGCCAGCGCCGGCGGCAGCTCGCTCCTCTCGGGGTAGAGCTCGACGTGCACGGGTTGCTCGACGCGCACGCCGTAACGATGCGCTTGCTGCGCGAAGAAGCTCTCGATGGGGACGAAGTCCTCGCGCTTCAGCGCCCCGATGTAGGCCTGCGAGGTGCGGCTGCCGTCACCATTCAGCGGGTAGACGCCCACCCACAGCGTCTCGCGCCAGCTCTGGGTGTGCACACGCTCGAGCCACTGCTCGAGCGCCACCGCGCCGAGCACCAGCAGCAGGAAGAAGATGCGGATGTTTCTCCACACGGCGAGTGGTCAGCGGCGCCGGGCGCGCGCGCCGCGGCAGTCGCGGCCGGGCATCAGGGCTGCAGCCGCGTGACCTGCCACGCGCCCGCCGCGAAGGCGCCGCCGGGCGCGGACCGCAGCGCGCGCGTCCAGCGCGCGCGGTCGTGGATGCGCGCCGTCCCCTCCACCCACAGCTCGACCGCATCGGCCCACAGGTGATAGCCCCCCCAGTGCGGCGGACGGGGCACGTCGATCCTCAGGCTCTCATCGACACCGGGGCTTCCCGGGATCGGCGCGCCGAAGCGCTGGGCGGCCGCGGCCACCGAGCGCTCGAGCTCGGCGCGCGAGGGCACGGGTTCGCTCTGGGCGCTCGCCCAGGCGCCGATGCGCTTGTCCCAGGAGCGCGAGGCGAAGTAGGCATCGCTCTCGGCGGCCGTCCCGGCGACCACCGTGCCCTCGATACGCACCTGCCGGTGCAGCGCATCCCAGTGCATCACCGCGGCGACCCGCGGGTTGTCCTCGAGCTGCCGGCCCTTGCTCGACTGGTAGTTCGTGTAGAAGACGAGGTAGCCAGGCTGCGGCACGATGTCCTTGCACAACACGACGCGCGCCGACGGATGTCCTTCGGGCGTCGCGGTGGCGAGCACCATGGCGTTCGGGTTGGGCTGGCGGCGCGCCGCCCAGGCGTCGGCGAGCCAGCGCACGACGACCGCAAGCGGCTCGGCGGGCAGTGGATCTGGCAGCAGTTCGGTGTGCTCGGTCACGTGCTAGGCTCGGGTGCATGATACCGCTCTCGCGCATCGCGGGCCGCATCCTCAAGTGGATCGGGCTCGTGGCGGGGAGCCTCGTTTTGCTGGCGCTCGTGCTGTTTGCGGTGGTGTTCGCGATCAACTGGCGCGATGAGCCACTCACTCCCCGGGCGCGCGCGCTGCTCGCAGTGCCGTCAAATCCGCTGAAGCCCGACGACAACATCTATCTCGCCATGGCCGGGTTCGGCGCGCCCTCGGGTGCCTCGGTGATCGCGGCCGGCGAGTCGCGGATCGATCACTACAACGAGCATCTCGATGCGGTGCTGCACGACCCGTCGGCACAGGCCCTCGACTCGCTGACCCTGAGGAATCCGCACGCGCTCGAGTTCCAGGGTCAGGCGGAGTTCGTACAGCCGCTCACCGGCTCGCTCTGGGAGCAGGTGCCTCCGCACCGCTCCGAGATCGACGCCCTCACCGTACTGAACGGTGAGCTCTATGAGCGCTACATCGCCCTCGGGCGGCTGCCCGGCTACTTCGAGACCGCGCGGCCGAGCTACCTGGCACCGGCCGTGTTCGTTCCTACCGAGGTGCGCTATCTCTTCCTGGAGAACACGGTGCTGCGGCTGCGCGGCGGCAGCGCGCGCGAACAGCGCGCAGCGCTCGATCAGCTGATCGCCGACGTCGGTCTGTGGCGGCGCGTGCTCACCGGGCAGGGGCTGGTGATCTCGAAGATGCTGGCGCTCGCCTACCTCGAGTCCGACTACCTGGTGCTCGCCGACATGATCGCCGACCCGCACTCCGCGGTGCCCCTCGGTCCCGACGACGCAGACAACACGGCGCCGCTCTTTGCCCTCAGGGACTTCGATCTCGGCACGGCGTTCGCCGCCGAGTTCCGCGTGCAGGCATCGCTGCTCGAGCAGACGCAGTATCTCTACACGATCGGGTGGACCCCGGCGGCCGCGCGCACCGGCGCGCCGCGCTTGTGGACCGACCGGCTCGGGAGCGAGATCAGCGCGCACTTCTTCAAGCTCAACGCGACGGTGAATCTGTTCGCGCAGCAGGCCGGGCAGTTGATGGCCCTGACGCCCGGCCCCGCAGTCGCGGCCGCGGGCAAGAAGCTCGCCGACTCGAGTCTCTCGGCCTGGAGTTTTCTCGGGGCGTACAACCCGACCGGGAGGCTCCTCGCCGGGATGGCGGCCCCCATGGGTGTCACCTATCCGCTGCGCGCCTGGGATGCGGCGGCTCTGCAGCGCCTGGTGCGCGCCGGGTACGAGATCCGCCGCCAGCGGATCGCCCCGGCCGACGTTGCGGCCTTTCTCGTCCGGCATCCCGAGTGGTCGACGCACCCCGGGGACGGGCGGCCGTTCCTCTGGCTGCCGCAGAGCGGCGAGATCCGGGTGCAGACCATCGGCGACCAGCCGCAGGGGCGACGCTTCTCCATCCGCGTCTGGCAGGCGCCGCCGCCGGGGAACGAGACGGCGGGCTAGCGGACCACGCCACAGATTTTCCCGCACTTCCCTTGCACCGCCCGCCCCGCCCCGATAGAAAGGAGGCGGATTTCCCGCCAGAAGGCACCCCTTTCCATGACGCGCGAGACCGTAACGCTGGAGGACCTGCGCCAGCGAGTGACCGATATCGACCGCCAGCTGATCGCACTCGTGGCGGAGCGCAAGGCCGTGAGCGAGGAGGTCGCGCAGGTGAAGCGCGCCACCGGCCGCTCGACCCGGGACTACGAGCGCGAGCGCGACGTGATCCTCGGCGTGCGCGCCATGGCCGAGGAGCGCGGGGTGTCGCCGGCGCTCGCCGAGCAGCTGCTGCGGCTGCTGATCCGCTCCTCGCTCACTACCCAGGAGCACGCGAGCGTCGTGGCGCGCGGGGCCGGCACCGGGCGGCGCGCACTCGTCATCGGCGGCGCGGGCAAGATGGGCGGCTGGTTCGTGAATTTTCTTGCGTCCCAGGGCTTTGCGGTCGAGGTCGCCGACCCCGCTCCAGGCGATGGGTCCGGGAGCGCGCGAGTCACGGACTGGCACAGCACCGACCTCAAGCACGACTTCATCGTGCTCGCGACCCCGCTCGGCATCACCGATGCCATCCTGCGCGATCTCGCGCTGCGCCGTCCGCCGGGCGTGATCTTCGACGTCGGGTCGCTCAAGTCGCCGCTGCGGGCCGGGCTCATGGCGCTCAAGTCCCACGGCTGCAAGGTGACTTCCGTGCACCCGATGTTCGGTCCGGACACCGAGCTGCTCTCCGGCCGCCACGTTATCTTCGTCGACCTGGGGAACGCGGGTGCGCTCACCGCGGCGCGCGAGCTCTTTTCCTCGACCATGGCCGAGCAGGTGGTCATGAGCCTCGACGACCACGACCGCCTCGTCGCCTACGTGCTCGGGCTCTCGCACGCGCTCAACATCGCCTTCTTCACCGCGCTCGCCGAGAGCGGTGAGGCGGCGCCGAAGCTCGCCCGCATGTCGAGCACCACCTTCGATGCGCAGCTCGACGTGGCGGGCCGCGTCGCCCAGGACAGCCCCGAGCTCTACTATGAGATCCAGAGTCTCAACGACTACGGTGCCGAGTCGCTCGAGGCCCTCTCCCAGGCAGTCGAGCGCGTACGCACGGCCGTCCTGTCGCAGGATCACGATACCTTCGTTGCTTTGATGCGCCGCGGGCGCGATTATCTGGAGGACAGGCGCACGGTGACGGAGCGCCGTGCCTGAGGGACCAGGAACAAATGAGCCTATTGAGCGGCGGTCCGCGCCGCAGCGCCGAGACCCCCGATCCGATCGAGGCGCTCGGGCGCGAGAACAGCGCTCTCAGGGCGCGCCTCACTGCGCTCACCGACGAGGTGAGCCGCAACGCGGCGCTGCTGCGCAAGTCCCAGGAGCGGGAGCTTGAGCTGCTCCGCGCCAGCTCGCTGGCGCAGCTGTTCGAGCGGCTGCTCGTCGGGCTCAAGGGCTCCTACCAGCTCGACGGCGTCATGCTGGTGCTCAACGACCCGCAGCACGAGATCCGCCACCTGATCTCGGGCGATGACCTGGCGCACGGCCCGCAGGCCGGCGTCATGTTCGTCGACGCGCTCATGACGGTGGCACCGCAGCTCGGTGCCCTGGAGCGGCCGTGGCTCGGGCCGTACCAGCGCGCCGATCACGAGCTGTTGCTTCCCGGGCGCGACCATCCGGCGAGCCTCGCCCTCATTCCGCTGCGCCGGCACGATGAGCTCGATGGCGTGCTGGTGTTCGCCAGCAACGACCCGTTCCGCTTCACCCAGGAGCTCGCCAGCGACTTCCTCGCGCACCTCGGGCTGGTGGCGGCGATCTGCGTGGAGAACGCCGTCAATCGCGCGCGCCTGCTGCGCAGCGGACTCACCGATTTCCTCACCGGCTTTCACAACCGCCGCTACCTGCACGCGCGGCTGCGCGAGGAGCTGGCGCGTGCGCAGCGCGCCCGGCTGCCGCTCGTGTGCCTCATGATCGACGTCGATCACTTCAAGCGCATCAACGACCAGTACGGCCATCTTGCGGGCGATGCGGTGCTGCGCGAGGTGGCGCAGCGCATCGATGCCGAAATGCGCATCAGCGACACCGGTGCGCGTTTCGGCGGTGACGAGTTCGCGATGGTGCTGTCGCAGGCGGACATCGGCGACGGCGAGCGGGTCGCCCGGCGCGTGCTGAGCGCCGTGGGCCAGGAGCCCATCCCGATCGGCACCACCCCCGACGCTGCGACCGAGACGGTGACGCTCTCGATCGGCGTCGCGGCCGCGAATCCCGGCCCCGGCCCGCACGACTACAAGGCCCTCGCCGAGCGGCTGATCGCCGAGGCGGACGCCGCGCTCTATCGCGCCAAGAGTGCCGGCCGCAACCGCGTGGCGACCTCGCCAAACATCGTCGTCTAGGAACGCTGCACCCCGCGAAGCCCCGGGCTGCGTATTTCTCTGGTAGCAAGCACGCTAACCGGAGGTCACTCATGTACGCCCCTCGCCAGTACGCCCGACTGCTCGCGGTCACCGCCGCCTGCCTGACCTTGCCCCTGCTCGCCGCCGCCCGCGGGCCGGAGCTCACGCTGCCCTCGTTCCCGGACCTCAAGGAGCACGCGACCGAGTCGGTCGATCTCACGCTCGGCTGGATGCCGCTGCACCTGCTGGGATGGATGATGAGCGACGGCGACGCCGACAGCGCGCAGGTGAAGGAGACCCTCAAGGGATTGAAATCGGTGCAGATCCGCAGCTTCGAGTTCGACGCCGACTACGCCTACCCGCAAGCCGACATCGATCGGCTGCGCGCGCAGCTCGCGGCACCGGGCTGGAGCCCGCTGGTGCAGGTACGCAAGCGCGGCGACGAAGCTGGCAGGGACAAGGAGAATGTCGACATCTACGTCGCCCTGGAGGATAAGAAGGTGAGGGGGCTCGTGATCATCGCCTGCGAGCCCCGCGAGCTCACCATCGTCAGCATCGTCGGCACGATCGACCTCGATCAGATCGCGAGTCTGCGCAAGACCTTCGTGCCCCCGGCCAGGGGGATGGCGCAGATGACACCGCAGGCGTGACTCCAGGGCCGACTGACGGAAGTGACGCGGACCAGATGTGAGCGGGGACGAGGAATGTACGGGTGGCGATCTGCTCACGCGGGCCCTGGCTGGCGAGCGGGCGGCGTTCGGCGCGCTGGTGCGCGCGCACCAGCGCCTGGTCTTCAGCCTGGCGCTGCGGATGCTGGCGGACCGCCACGCCGCGGAGGATCTGGCGCAGGAGGTGTTTCTGCAGCTCTATCGCAACCTCTCCGCGGTGAGCTCGGAAGCCCACCTGGCCTTCTGGCTGCGGAAGGTGACGATGCACCGGGCGATCGACCGCCTGCGCCGGGCGCCGGCACTGGAGCGCTCCACGCCCCGCGCCGCGCTCGAGGAAGCGGCTGCGGTGGCGAGCGAGATGCAGCCGGGCGACCCGCTGCTCGAGCGCCGCTTGCGCAGCCTCGTGACGGAGCTGCCTCCCGCCGCGCGCGCAGTCGTGCTCCTCAGGTTCCAGGAGGATCTGGATCCCGTCGAGATTGCGCGGACTCTCAGGATGCCGCTCAACACGGTGAAGAGTCACCTGCGAAGGTCGCTGGCGCAGCTGCGTGAGCGGATGACGGAGACCGCGGATGTGCTGATATGAGTGAAGACCAGAATCTGGAACGACGGCTCCGCTCGGCGCTCGGGGCGGTGGATCCCGGCGAGGACTTCGCGCCGCGCGTGTTGGCGCGCATTGCCGCCGAGCCCGCGTACGCGGCGCCTCCGGCGCGCACCGGGGCCCTGGTGAGCTGGCTCGCGTTCGGGTTCGCCGCCTCGGTGGTGCTCGCGGTGCTTCTGGCGCACGAGTGGCAAGTGCGCCGCCTCGAGCAGGGGCGCGAGGCGCGCCGCCAGCTGATCGAGGCGCTGCGGGTGACGGACGAGAAGCTCAGCCTCGCGTATCGCGTCGTGAATTCACGGGAGGGCACAGCTCCTCCCGAGCACTCCGGTGCATAGGCCATGAAGGTGCCTTTCTCAGGATGGCGATGGCTGGCCGCCCCGGCGCTGGCCCTGGCGGCCTCCACGGCGCTTGCCGCGCCGGCCGCGCTGCTCAATCTCCCGGACTTCGATGCGCTCGCTGCGAAGGCCACCGAGACCGTCAACATCTCCCTCGACACCTCGCTGCTCAGCCTGGCGGCGAGCTTCCTCGACTCGAGCAATCCCGACGACGCGGCTACCAAGGAGCTGATCACCGGTCTCAAGGGCATTTACGTCAGGAGCTATACCTTCGGCCAGGATTTCGCCTACCCGGCGGCGCAGGTCGACCAGGTGCGCAGGCAGCTCGCCCCTCCTGCCTGGCAGCGCCTCGTCGAGGTGAGCAGCACCAAGGACCACACCCACGTCCAGATCTACGTCTCCGCCGATCGGGGCGTCGCCAACGGCCTCGCGATCATCGCGAGCGAGCCACGGGAGTTCACGATCGTGAACATCGTCGGCTCGATCGATCTCGCCAAGCTGCACCGCCTCGAAGGTAAGTTCGGCATACCGAAGCTCGACCTGCCGGACGGCAAGGACGGCCGGCAGCAGGGCCGCTAGCGTCCCCGCCCGCGCAGGATCATCACGAAGAGCGGCGCGCCGAGGAGCGCCATGATCGCCCCGACCGGGAGCTGACGCGGGCTCACAATGGTGCGCGCCACGAGGTCGGCGAGCGCGAGCAGCATTCCGCCCGAGAGAGCCGCGGCGGGCGCCACGATGCGGTGATCGCTGGTGCCGAATGCGAGCCGCACAGCGTGCGGCGTGATGAGTCCGACGAATCCTACGGTGCCGGCGCTCACCACGGCGATCGCCGTAAGCGCCGCACAGCCGACGAACAGCACCGTACGCCACGCCTCGAGCGCCAGCCCGACGCTGCGGGCGCGCAGCTCCCCGGCCGCGAGCACGTTGAGTGGACGCGCTACCAGTACCGCGCCGACCACCGCCAACAGCGCCGCCGCCGCGCTCGCCCAAGGCGTCACCGCCCACTCGAGATCGCCCGCCAGCCAGAACACCATGCCGCGCACGCGGGAGGTGTCCGCCAGCGCGAGCAGCACGCTCACCAGTGCCCCGCAGGCGCTCGCCAACACAACGCCGGTGAGGAGCAACCGCGGGGTACCGCCGCTGCGCGCGAGCAGGTACACGGTGACCACCGCGGCGAGCGCGCCCCCGATCGCGGCCGACTGCACCGCGAGCGCGGCGGCGCCGGCCATCATCGCGAGCAGCGCCCCGACCGCGGCGCCGCCCGACACGCCGAGCACGTAGGGATCGGCCAGCGGGTTGCGAAACAGCGCCTGCAGGAGCACGCCCGCGAGCGCGAGCAGGCTCCCGACCCCGAACGCCGCGAGCACCCGCGGCAGCCGCACCTCGAGCAGCACCGTGCGTGTCGCCTCATCGCCCGACCCGGCGAGCGCGGCGAGCGCCCCGCGCAGCCCCGTGCCCGAGCTGCCGACGAGCAGCGACACGCAGAACACGCCCCCCGCCAACACCGCCAGCAGTACCAGGCTGCGCGCGGAAGCCCGCCCGGGGGGGCGCGCCTGCGCCATCAGCGTCGACTCCTGCGCGCTCGCGGCCATTGTCGCTAGCCTACATCCTCCAAGGCTCACGGCGAGCGCGCCTTGTGGCAGACTCGGCCCCAATCATGAGCGATGTCATCGATCCGGACGGTTTTCGGGCCAACGTCGGGATCGTCCTGATGCATGGGCCGCAGGTGTTCCTCGGGCGCCGCACGGGCGGGCGCGGCTGGCAGTTTCCGCAGGGCGGCATGCGCGAGGGGGAGACGCCCGAGCAGACCGCCTACCGCGAGCTCACCGAGGAGATCGGCGTCGAGCGCGACAACGTAGAGCTCCTCGGCTCGACCACCGAGTGGCTGCGCTACCGGCTGCCCCCGCGCTACATTCGCCGCAGACAGCACCCGCTGTGCGTCGGGCAGCGGCAGCGCTGGTTTCTCCTGCGCCTCGCCCAGGAGGAGGTGAAGTTTGACTTCAGGCGTACCGCGGAGCCGGAGTTCGACCGGTGGCGCTGGGCGTCGTGGTGGGAGCCGGTGCGGGAGGTGATCTTCTTCAAGCGTCCGGTGTACGCGAGCGCGCTGACCGAGCTCGCCGCGATCGCTTTCCCCGCGGGTGCGAGCCCGCCGCTCCCCGACTGGTGGGACAAGGTCACCGCCGCGGGCCGCCGGCCCGCCGCTGCGTCGGCCTCGCGGTAGATGCCCCCACGGCGTTTCATGGCCTCGATCCTCGGCCGGGGCGAGGTCACGCCGCTGGTCGTCCACCGCCGCTCGCGGGGGCGCCGCTTCCTCATCGGCCTCGCGACCACGCTGGTCGGTCTCTTTGGCCTGTACGTGATCTATGAGCTCGGCCGCTATAACGCGGGCTACGATCGCCAGGCGGTCGCGCAACAGCGCACCGAGCTCGAGGTCAAGATCGAGCACCTGGAGGCCGAGATCCGCGGCATGCGTACCCGGCTGGCCGAGCTCGACATGATCCGCCTCGGCCGCGGGCGCGAGCAGGCCGAAGTGGCACGCTCGATGGGCGACCTGCAGGCGCAGGTCGCCAAGCAATCCCAGGAGCTCGCCTTCTACCGCGGCGTGGTGGCGCAGGGCGCCGCGACGCTCGGCGTGAAGATCGAGGACCTGCGCATCACGGCGTCGCCGCAGCCGAATGTCTACGTGGCGCACATGGCTCTGGTGCGCTCCGGGCGCGCCGAGACCCTCACGGCGGGCACGCTGCTCCTCAGCGTCGATGGTGAGCTGGCGGACAAGGAGAAGACGCTCGACCTCGCCACCCTCAGCGGCGGGCATCAACGTGACCTGCGCTACGACTTCCGCTATTTCCAGGACTTCGACCAGGAGCTGACTCTGCCGGCAGGGTTCAAGGCCGCGCACCTGGTGGTCGAGCTGCACTCGAACCGCAAGGATGTGACGCCTCTCTCGCAGACCTTCCTGTGGAGCGTCGAGGCCACGCCGTAGAATACCCTCCATGGGAGCAAGCCATGTTCAGCCGTGAGTCCCGCCCGCCCCAAATCGATACCCTGATCGGCAAGGGTGTGCGCGTCCAGGGCGACATCGAGTTCCTCGGCGGGATGCATCTCGATGGTGCGATCGCGGGCAACGTGCGCTCGAATCCGGCGCCGGACGCGACACTCACGGTAAGCGAGACCGGCTCGATCGACGGCTCGGTCGAGGTGCCGAACGTGATCCTGCAGGGCCAGGTGCGCGGCGACATTCATGCCGCCGAGCGCGTGGTGCTCGGGCCTACGGCGCGCGTCGAGGGCAACGTCTATTACGGCGTCATCGAGATGACGCTCGGCGCGCAGATCCTGGGCAAGCTGGTGCGCCTGGCGACGCCGGCGGCTGCCGAGGCTCCCGCGCGGGCCGCTGCCAAGGGTTGAGAAGGCGGCTGCGGGCCCCAAATGAGGGGTGGACGAGCCTCGAGGGGCTAGCGTGAAGTGCGCCTTTGACCCCGTAGCCGCCCGCTTCTAGACTCGCCCCTGCAAGGAGATTATGAACACTACCGACATTCTGCAGGACGCTCCTCCGGCGCTCCTCTTTACCGAGGCCGCGGCCCGCAAGGTCGGCGATCTGATTCGCGGCGAAGGCAACCCGAGGCTCATGCTGCGCGTCTTCGTGCAGGGCGGGGGCTGCTCAGGGCTGCAGTACGGCTTCGAGTTCGACGAGCAGCTGCAGGACGGCGACACCTGCATCGAGAATCTCGGCGTGAAGCTCATCGTCGACCCGATGAGCGTGCAGTACCTCATGGGCGCCGAGATCGACTACCGCGACGGGCTCGAGGGCGCGCAGTTCGTCATCCGCAACCCGAATGCAAGCACCACCTGCGGTTGCGGGTCCTCCTTCGCGGCCTGACGCGTGCGAGTCCCAGCAGCCGTAACTGCCCGACTCGCCGAAGCCAAATCCGCCGTACGCGCGGTCTTACGTCCGGTCCCTGACGTCCTCGCGGCGGTAGACCTGGGTTCCAACAGTTTCCACATGGTCGTGGCGCGCTATTCGCACGGCCAGCTCGTCATCATCGACAGGCTGCGCGAGATGGTGCGTCTCGCCGCCGGCGTCGAGGAGAGCGGTCGGATCGACAAGGAGGTGGCGGCGCGGGCGCTCGCGTGCCTCGAGCGCTTCGGGCAGCGGCTGCGCGACATCCACGCCGACAGCGTGCGCGTGGTCGGCACCAACGCACTGCGCATGGCGCACCGCAAGCAGGCTTTCCTCGAGCGCGCCCGCGAGGCTCTCGGCCACCCGATCGAGATCATCGCCGGCATGGAAGAGGCGCGCCTGATCTACTCGGGCGTCGCCCACACCATGCCGAACGAGCCCGGGCGGCGTCTCGTGGTCGACATCGGCGGCGGCAGCACCGAGCTCATCATCGGCGAGGACCTGACCCCGCTCGAGCTCGAGAGCCTGCAGATGGGCTGCGTCAGCATCAGTGAACGCTTCTTCCGCGACGGCAAGATCTCCGCCAAGCGTTTCGAGCGGGCGCGGCTGGCCGCACGACTCGAGCTCGAGCCGGTGCAGGCCGCGTTCCGCGCGCGCGGCTGGGCCACCTGCGCCGGCAGCTCCGGCACCGTGCGCGCCATCGGCGAGGCGATCCGTACCCTGGATCCCGCCGCCACCTCGATCACCGCAGCGGGCCTTGCGCGCGCGATAGAGTACTGCATCGACGCCGGCCACACGCGCGAGCTGACGCTCGAGCCGATCACCGAGGACCGCCGTCCGGTGTTCCCCGGCGGGCTCGCGATCCTCGCCGAGTTCTTCGGCGTGCTCGACATCAGGGACATGAAGATCGCCGAAGGGGCGATGCGCGAGGGACTGCTCTACGACATGCTCGGGCGCTTCCGCCGCGAGGACGCGCGCGAGCGCACCGTGCGCGGGATGCAGCAGCGCTATCACGTCGACGTCGCGCAGGCCGAGCGCGTCGAGGCCACGGTGTGCGACTTCCTCGAGCAGACACGCGAGACCTGGAGGCTCGAGGAGCCGCTCGCGCACCTGGCACTCAAGTGGGCCGCGCGCCTGCACGAGATCGGGTTCGACGTTTCCCACTCCGGCTATCACCGCCACGGTGCCTACCTGCTCGAGAACGCCGACATGCCTGGGTTCCCGCGCGAGGAGCAGCGCCTGCTCGCGCGCCTGGTCGGCGCGCACCGCCGTAAGCTCGCGCTCGACGGCGTGGAAGAGCTCGTGCCCCCGTGGGACCGGAGCGCCGTCTATCTGATCCTGCTGCTGCGCCTCGGGGTGCTGCTGCACCGCGGACGAAGCCCCACGGCGCTGCCGCCGATCGGGCTCGCGGTGACGCCACGCTCGCTCGAGGTGCGTTTCCCGGCGCGCTGGCTCAAGGACCATCCTCTCACCTCGGCGGACCTGCAGCAGGAAGTCGATTACCTGCGCGCGGGCGGCTACCGCCTGCGGGTGTTCGGCAGCTGATCTAGTTCCCGGGCCCTCAGATCACCGCGGCGGGTCCGGCCGCGTATGCAGCCAGCAGCTCCATCTGGGCGTTGACCGCCTTGGCTTCCCCACGCTTGATGCGCTCGTAGGTGCAATCGGCGCGCAGGCTCCAGGCCTGCGTGTTATCGCTCAGGCAGAAGTTAAGGTCACGCTGGATGCGCTCCTCCTGGGCCTTGCGGCGGATCGGGAAGGCGACCTCCACGCGGCGGAAGAAGTTGCGCTCCATCCAGTCGGCGCTGCTGCAGAACATCTCGGGCTGGCCGCCGTTTTCGTAATAAAAGACGCGCGAGTGCTCGAGGAAGCGCCCGACGATCGAGCGCACGCTGATGTTCTCCGATACGCCGGGCACGCCGGGGCGCAGCGCACACACGCCGCGCACGACCAGATCGACCTTCACTCCGGCACAGGAGGCGCGATACAGCGCCTCGATCGACTCCGGATCCACGAGCGCATTCATCTTGCCGATGATGCGCGCCGGGCGGCCGGCGCGGGCGTGCTCGGTCTCGCGCGCGATCTTGCCGAGCACCATGTCGTGCATGCCGAACGGAGACTGCGTCAGCCGATTGAGCTTCGGGGTCTGGGTGAGGCTGGTGAGCTGCAGGAACAGCTCGTGCACGTCCTGGCCGATCTCGTCGTCGCAGGTGAAGAGCCCGTAGTCGGTGTACTGCCGCGCGGTGCGCGGGTGGTAGTTGCCGGTCCCCAGGTGGCAGTAACGGCGGATGCCGCCCTCCTCACGGCGCACGACCAGCAGCAGCTTGGCGTGGGTCTTGTAGCCCACCACGCCGTACATGACGTGCGCGCCCGCCTCCTGCAGGCGGTTGGAGAGCTCGATGTTGGCTTCCTCGTCGAAGCGCGCCCGCAGCTCGACGATCACCGTCACGTCCTTGCCGGCGTTGGCCGCCGCCACCAGCGCGTCCACCAGCGGGGAGTCGTGGCCGGCGCGATAGAGCGTCTGCTTGATCGCGAGCACCTGCGGGTCGACCGCGGCCTGGCGCAGGAAATCCATCACCGGCGCGAAGCTCTGGTAGGGGTGATGGAGCAGCAGGTCTTTCTGACGGATCACGGCGAACAACTCTGCCGTCCCCGCGAGCCGCTTCGGCAGCCCGGGGGTGAAGATCGGGTACTTGAGATCCGGCCGCTGCACCAGGTCGTACAGCGCCGTCAGGCGGTTCAGGTTCACCGGCCCGGGCACGTAGTAGGTGTCGAGGCCGTCCGCGGCGAACTGCGCGTGCAGGAACTTCACCATATCGTCCGGACACTCGCTGGCGACCTCGAGGCGCACGGCTGCGCCGTAGCGGCGGTGAATCAGCTCGCCCTCGAGCGCGCGCCGCAGGTCGTCGATTTCCTCCTCGTCGACGAAAAGATCGCTGTTGCGCGTGACACGGAACTGGTAGCAGCCGATCACGTGTATGCCGGTGAAGAGCTTCGGCACGAAGGTCTGCACGATGGTCGAGAGCAGCACGCACCTGCGCCCCGTGCCCTCCTGCGGCAGCGGCACGACGCGCGGCAGCGAGCGCGGCGCCTGCACGATTGCGAGCTCGCTGTTGCGGTTGAAGGCGTCCTTGCCCTCGAGCCGGACGATGAAGTTAAGACTCTTGTTCTGGATGCGGGGGAAGGGGCGCGAAGGGTCGAGCCCGAGCGGCGAGAGCACCGGCTCTACCTCGCGCTCGAAGTACTGCTCGAGCCATTGATAGGCGGCGGGACTCCAGTCCGTGCGCTCCAGCAACGGCGCCCCTTCCCGGGCGAGCGCCGGCAGCAGCAACTCATTGAGGCAGCGGTACTGGTCCGCCACCAGGCGAGTCGCACGGTCGTGGATCGCAGCGAGCTGCTCCGGGATCGTCATCCCGTCGGGGGCGGGCTGGCCACCGCCGAGCTCGGTCAGCTGCTTGAGGCCCGCGACGCGGATCTCGAAGAACTCATCGAGATTGCTGGATGAGATGCACAGGAACCGCAGCCGCTCGAGGAGCGGCACGGACTCATCGAACCCCTGGGCGAGCACGCGCTGGTTGAACTCGAGGAACGACAGTTCCCGGTTGATGTAGTGCTGCGGCGCCTTGAGATCCGGAGCGTCCATGAACCTCTAAGCATACCAGCCAGGTGCGACGCTTCCGTTAAAGAAGCGGCGCGGGGACGGCCGGGACAAGCGCGTCCGAATTCCGCCGGTGTCCGGATATTCGCGGGTGTAGGTTGCCGTCCCCTTCACAGCGACCGGGAGTGGCGAACATGCATCGGCTCTCATGTTTCGTGCTGGCGGCTGCGTGCTGTGCGCCGGGTGCCTGCCTCGAGGCTGCGGCTTCGCCTGCCACCACGTACCAGGTGACGATCCTCAGCAGCGCAAACTCCCAGGGCAACAGCGTCAATGACTTCGGCCTCGTGTCGGGCGGCTACACCCTGGCGAACAACGCGCTGCACGCGAGCCTGTGGATCTACGGGCGGCAGGTGGACCTCGGGACCCTTGGCAGTGGCGCCGGCCTGAGCAGCCGGGTGCAATGGCCGGTGAAGAACCTGCTCGGCCTGATCTCCGGCATCTCCCTGACGGATCAGCTGGATCCCAACAAGGAAGGCTGGAGCTGCGGGTTCTTTCTCAGTAACCCGAATTTCAACGTGTGCCGCGGCTTCGTGTGGGACCGGTTCGGTGGCATGCGTGCGCTGCCGACGCTCGGGGGCACGAACGGTTTCGCCACCGGCACCAATGACCTCGCGCAGACGGTCGGGTGGGCGGAGAACACCGTGCGCGATCCGACCTGCATCAGCCCACAGGTGCTGCAGTTCCAGCCGGTCCTCTGGGGACCGGGGCGCGACGAGATCCACGCGCTGCCGATGCCCGACGGCGACACCAACGGCGCGGCCACCGCGATCAACGACCGCGGCCAGATCGTCGGCATCTCCGGCAGCTGCGGCTTCGCGGTCGGTGGACCGACGGGCAAGCACGCGGTGCTGTGGGAGAACGGCAACCCGACGGTGCTCGTCAACCCCAACGGCGCTCCGTTCTGGAACACGCCGATGATGATCAACGAGCACGGCGCTGTCGTGGGCTTTGCGGGCGTGCCGGGTGATGCCGCCGGCGCCTTCACGCCGCCTTTCATGTGGACGCGCGACCGGGGGTGGATGTTTCTGCCGCTGCTGCCGGGCGAGATATCGGGGGTTGCCACCAGCATCAATGAGAGCGGCCAGGTCGTCGGCTATTCGAACGATGCGGGCGGCAACTTCCATCCCTGGATCTATGAGAATGGCACGCTCACGAACTTCAACTCTCTGATCGCGCCGGGCTCGGGACTCACCGGTCCCGTCATGCTCCTCTTCGACATCAACGATGAAGGAGTGATCACGGGCAGCACCACCACCGGGCAGGCCATCGTGGCGAAGCCGGTGCGCACGGACGGTGCGGACTCGCGCGGGGAGTGAGCGCTGAGCGACGGTCCGCGGGTGGGAGCCGGGCCGCTCCTGCCCGCGGGATGAGCGTGGCCGCGGGCTGGGGTACCGTGTAGCGTCATCGCGCATGGACGAGGTACCCGGCCTAAGCCGAGAGGCCCTGCACCGCGCGCGCATCAGCAGGGACGCGCGCTTCGACGGCAAGTTCTACATCGCCGTGCTCACCACCGGCGTCTACTGCAGGCCGATCTGCCCGGCGCCGCGCTGCAGGAAATCCAACGTTGTCTATTACGCCACCGCCGCGGCGGCCGCCGCGGACGGCTATCGGCCCTGCCGGCGGTGCCGGCCGGAAGTGGCGCCGGGCAGTCCCGCGTGGCTCGGGCCATCGGCGATCGTGCGCCGGGCGCTGCGCCTCATTCAGGAGGGGGCACTCGACGACGGCAGGGTCGACGGGTTGGCGCTGCGGGTCGGCCTGGGAGCGCGGCACCTCGATCGGTTGTTCGCCGAGCACGTCGGCGTCTCCCCGGTCGCCGTCGCCCAGACGCGGCGGCTGCACTTTGCGAAGCAGCTGCTCGACGAGACGCGCCTGCCGATCACGCAGGTCGCCATGACCGCAGGGTTCGGCAGCCTCAGGCGTTTCAACGAGGCGTACCGGGTCGCCTTTCACTGCACGCCGAGCGCGACGCGCGCTCGCCGGCGCGCCACTGTCACCTCCGGCCGCGACGAGCAGGTCTCGCTGACGCTGACCTTTCGGCCCCCGTACGACTGGGACTACGTGGCCGCGTTTCTCGGCCGGCGTGCGCTCTGCGGCGTCGAGGAGGTCAGCGCCGCCGGTTACACGCGCACCATACGCCTGCCGCGCGGCTACGCGCGGCTGCGCGTGGCCCCGGTGCCGGGCGAGCATGCACTCAGGCTGCAGGTGTGGCGGGCCCAGCCGGGTGACCTGTTCGAGATAGCGACTACGGCGCGCCGCGTCTTCGACCTCACGGCCGACCCAGCGCCGATCGCGGACGTGCTCACGGACGATCCGCTGCTGCGGCCGCTCGTGAGACGACGGCCGGGACTGCGCATCCCCGGAATCTGGGGTCTCTTCGAGTGCGCGGTTCGGGGAGTGCTGGAGCAGCACATGAGCGTGCCTGCCGCGCGGCGCCTGGCGGAGCGGCTCGTGCATCGATTCGGGGAGCGGCTCGCCGACGCGGCCGACGGGATGACCCATCTGTTCCCCTCCCCGCAGAGGCTCGCGGAGGCAGACCTGCGCAGCGTCGGTCTCTCCCGCTCGAGAGCGGCCGCGTTGCGGGCGCTGGCGCGCGCGGTGCGTGACGGCAAGCTGCAGCTGACTGGACCCACCGACGAGGTGGTGAGCGTTCTCACGGCCATCCCCGGAGTAGGACCATGGGTGGCGCAGTACGTAGCGCTGCGCGCGCTGGGCGAACCGGATGCCTTCCCACCGCCGGCGGCGGCCGCGATCGCCGGGCGCGCAGTGTCATGGCACCCGTGGCGGGGGTACGCGACGCTTTATCTGTGGCAGCAGGCCGCGGACGCGGCTGCGGAGGGGCGCCTCAGCGCGACACCAGCATCGGCCCCGCCGCCATATCGAGGGACGCGAGCAGCGGCTCGGCGTGTGCGCGGAAGTCGGCGCTATAGAGGGGGCTGATGGGAGCGGCAGACGGGAGCACCACCGTCTGGGGGTTCTTGAAGACGCCGTTCACGCGGTACTCGTAGTGCAGGTGCGGGCCGGTCGCGAGTCCCGTCATTCCCACGTAGGCGATGACGGTCCCCTGGGAGACGTGAGTGCCGGCCCGCATCCCGTGAACGAAGCGCGAGAGATGCCCGTAGACGGTCGTGATGCTGTGAGTGTGCTCGATCTCGACCAGGTTGCCGTAGCCGCCCATCACGCCGGCGAAGCGGATCACCCCATCGCCCGCGGCGCGCACCGGGGTGCCGATCGGGGCTGCGTAGTCGACGCCCTTGTGGGCGCGGATGCGGTTGAGGATCGGGTGCATGCGCGCGCTGTTGAAGCCCGAGCTCACGCGACTGAACTCGAGCGGCGCGCGCAGGAACTCCCTGCGCATGCTGCGTCCGTCGGGCGCGTAGTAGCTGGTGACGCCGCTCGGGTCGGTGTAGCGCACCGCGCGGTACTCGAGCCCCTTGTTGACGAACGTGGCGGCGAGCACCGGCCCGTCCTTCAGGTAATGCCCGTCGCGCCAGATCTCCTGGTAGGTGACGACGAAGGAGTCCCCGGGCCGCACGTCGAGCACGAAGTCGACGTCCCAGCCGAAGATGTCGGCGAGCTCAACCGCGGTCTGATCGTGCGCACCGGCGCTCTCGACCGCTTCAAAGAGCGAGCTGGAGATGCGTCCGCCGACGGTGCGAGTGCGCGTCTCGAGCGCGTTCTGGACGACGTCCGCCTTGAGGGCGTCGCCGGTACGGGTGACCTGGAGCGTCTGGGCGTCGTTCAGGCGGCGATTGAGGCCGAAGAGCTCGCCGTCCCTGTGCATGAAGTGGAGCGATTCGCCGGGGTGGAGGCTGTCCAGGTGCGCCTTCAGGCCCGGCAGGGCGCGCAGCGACGCGAGGTCAGCGACGTTCAGCTTCAGGCGGCGGAAGATCCGGTCGAGCGTGTCGTTGCGGCTCACGATGACGTCGATCGAGGAGAGCGCGAGCTGCGCACCCTCGAAGCCGGCAGCGCCCGCAAGCCGCATCGGTGTCCCCGCCGCGGCCGCAGGGGCGGCGGAGGGGGCGGCTGACGGGGTGGCCTCTGCGGTCGAAGGCGCGGTCGTCGCAGTGGCGGCGTTCGCGGGATCGGCGGGAGCCGCGCTCGCCGGGACGCCAGAGCGGTCGATCACGCCCTCCTTAAAGGGATTGATGGTGGCAGCGTCGGGCGCGCTCGCGCCCGGGAGCTGCTCGGCGCCGCCCGGGGTCTGCGGGCCCGTCAGTCCGCCGTTCCACAGCGACCAGGCGACGACCAGGCAGGCAGCCGCCTGGAGGAAGAAGGCGAACGAGGGTCGCGGGAGACGGAAACGTGTTGCCATCGTCTAGACTTACGTGAATGTCTTCTCGCAGACGCTGAGGAACGAACCGTACCGGGCCGTGCTGCCAAGGTCAACGCGCAGGTAGAGTGTGCCGGGCCCAACCTTAACGCGTCCATAACGGGGTTCACGGGACTCACGATGAATTTGGAGCAACAGATCGCAGAGCTCGAGCGCGGTGCCAGCGAGGTGCTCACACGGCCGGAGCTGGAGAAGAAGCTGAAGCGCGGCAGCGCGCTCAAGGTGAAAGCCGGATTCGATCCGACGGCGCCGGATCTGCATCTCGGGCACACGGTGCTGCTCAACAAGATGCGCCAGTTCCAGCAGCTCGGTCACGAGGTCACGTTTCTCATCGGTGACTTCACCGGCATGATCGGCGATCCCAGCGGGCGCAATGCGACGCGCCCGGCTCTGAGCGTCGAGGAGATCCAGGCGAACGCGCGCACCTACGAATCACAGGTGTTCAGGATCCTCGATCGCGAGCGGACGCGAATCGATTTCAACTCCCGCTGGCTGTCGCCCCTCACGGCGGCGGACGTGGTGCGGCTCGCGGCCCACTACACCGTGGCGCGCATGCTCGAGCGCGATGACTTCGCCAAGCGCTACAAGGCCAACCAGCCGATCTCGATCCACGAGTTCCTCTACCCGCTCGCGCAGGGCTACGACTCGGTCGCCATGCGCGCCGACGTGGAGCTCGGCGGCACCGACCAGAAGTTCAACCTGCTGGTGGGGCGGGCGCTGCAGGAGGCCTACGGCCAGGAGCCGCAGGTGGTGATCACCACGCCGCTGCTGGAGGGGACCGACGGCATCAACAAGATGTCCAAGTCGCTGGGCAACTACATCGGCATCGCGGAGGATGCGGACACGATGTTCGGCAAGCTGATGTCGATCTCGGACGAGCTGATGTGGCGCTACTTCGAGCTGCTCTCGTTCCGCCCGCTCGGCGAGATCGCCGCCCTCAGGGCAGCGGTCGGTGGCGGGCGCAACCCCCGCGACGTGAAGTTCGAGCTGGCACGCGAACTCGTGGCCCGCTTCCACGACGAGGCCGCCGCCGAGCGCGCGCAGCGCAACTTCACCGCGCGCGTCAGCGAGAAGGCGGTGCCGACGGACCTGCCGCTGCAGGTGATCCAGGTGGCGGCCGCGGGGCTGCGCGTGGGGAACCTGCTCAAGGAAGCCGGGCTTGCGGCCAGTACCTCCGAGGCGAACCGCAAGATCGACGAGGGCGCGGTGCGCATCGATGGCACCCGGGTCACCGACCGCGCGCTTACCTTGAGTCCCGGCGTCGAGCATGTCCTGCAGGTCGGCACACGCCGTTTCGCCAAGCTGCGGCTCGAACTGAAGTCCTGAGTGCCGCGGCGGTGCGGCTAGGCGTGCTGGCGGGGGCGTGCGCCGGTGACCTGGCGCAAGGCGGAGATGATCATCACCCCCGGGTCGGTCTTGTGGAAGAAGGCCGCGCAGCCTAACTGC
>DASXKA010000127.1:0-16219 GCA_036497085.1 Steroidobacteraceae bacterium
CTGCCGAGAAGGTTGCCGCGGTACTCTCACAGGCTGGCGGTAGCATTTTGGTAGCAGCGCCAAGACAGATCGAGGTCAGAACGGCGCAAGTCATTGAGTTGGAAAGCGCGCCCGGAGAGATTGCTCGGCCGCTGACGCGGCCTCGTTCCTTGCTGACGCTCGGGACCGCACGCGCAGGAACCGCGTGCGTCCACCTCGGGGACTCGCCGCTTGTCGAACTCCCGCGCCGCCTGCGGCAGCCGGCGGTTCGTCCGACCGACTGCAGGTGACAGCGAGGGAACTCTCCCCCCATTTTGATTTTCGCGCGCCCGGACGGATTCGAACCGCCGACCCTCAGGTTCGAAGCCTGATGCTCTATCCAACTGAGCTACGGGCGCGGAGCGCGGATTCTACTGCGCTCCCTTCCGGCACACCTAACGGAGGCGGGTTCGCCAAGGCGTGGCGCCCGGGGCAGAATGCGCGGCGGATCGTTGCAGGGGAGGACTTCCATGACGAGCGTTTCCAGACGCGGGTTTTTCGGGCTGACGGCGGCGGGCGCGATGCTCGCGGCCAGCGAGCAGGTGCGGGCGACCTCGGCGGCCGCGGCTTCCGAGCTCACTTCTCTGACTCGCGAGGCCCAGCCGATCGGCGCCGAGGAGCACGGCGCGCGCCTCGCCAGGGTTCAGGGTCTCATGCAGCAGCAGAAGATCGCCGCGTTCCTCGTCGAGGCGGGTCCCTCGCTCGAATACTTCACCGGCATTCGCTGGCACCGCTCCGAGAGAACCACCGCGGCGCTCATTCCCGCGGACGGCCGGGCCATCGTCGTTACTCCGTACTTCGAAGAGCCCTCGGTGCGCGAGACTCTCAAGGTGCCGGCGGACGTGCGCCCGTGGAAGGAAGACGAGAGTCCGTTCGCGCTGCTCGCCGCCGCCCTGCGCGAGCATGCAGCGGGGCCGCTCGCGGTCGAGCCGACGACGCGGCTCTTCATCGTCGAGCGGACATCGAAGGCGGCATCGGGCGCGCCGCCGGTGATCCCCGGCGACGACCTGATACGCGCCTGCCGTATGCACAAGTCGGCGGCGGAGCTCGCGCTGATGCAGGCCGCCAACGACGTCACGATCGCGGCGCTGCGCTACACGCACCGCCGGGTCGCGGCGGGGATGAGCGGCGCCGACGTTTTTGCCATGATGGTGAGCGCCACCCAGGCGCTCGGCGGCTCGCACGAGTTCACGCTGGTGCTGCTCAACGAGGCGAGCGCCTTCCCGCACGGATCCATCAAGCCACAGCAGGTGCACGCGGGCTCGGTGGTGCTCGTCGACACGGGCTGCAGCGTCCACGGCTACCAGTCGGACATCTCGCGGAGCTGGGTGTTTGGCAGCGCCTCACCACGTCAACGCGAGCTGTGGGACACGGTGAAGCGTGGCCAGGAGCTGGCACAGGAGACGGCCCGGCTCGGCGTACCGGTCGGCGCCATCGATAAGGCGGTGCGCGACTTCTACGAGCACAAAGGCTGGAGCCGCGACTACGGCCTGCCGGGCCTCTCGCATCGCACCGGACACGGCATCGGCATGGAAGTGCACGAGGCGCCGTACCTGGTGCGCAACGACACTACACCGCTCGAGGCGGGCATGTGCTTCTCCGACGAGCCCGGCCTCTACATTCCCGGCGAGTTCGGAATTCGCCTCGAGGATTGCTGGTACATGACCGAGAAGGGACCGAGGCTCTTCACGCCGCTTGCCAAGTCACTCGATGAGCCGATCTGACGCGCGAGGATGGCTAGTGCGATCCGGCTCCGGGACCCGGTGACTGATTGGTCACGTGCACGGACGGGCTCGGGGTCTGTGGCGCGCCGAGCTGTGCCTCCCATTCGCTCTCGCTGAGGCACATGGAACCCATGTGCGAGCCCGTCGGGGGCGCGGTCGGACAGAAGATCGTCCGATCAGCGGCCGTGATCACCCGGTAGCCGGCCGTCTGCGCCGCGGCGATGTTGGCCGCGTGTCGCTCCGGAGTCCTCGGGGTCGCGGGCGTGATTTTGCACCCCGTGGCGAGCAGGATCAGCGCAACTATGGGAAGGAGGCGCACGCCGGGAGTCTAGCGCGCGGCTCGCGGACACGCACATGCGAAATTTCCCTGGATGCGCCGGGCGGGGCAGAATGCGCGACGAAGCGTCCAGGCGGAGTCAGCGATGTCCCTATTCGATCTGTCGGGGAAAGTAGCCCTCATCACCGGCTCGAGCCGCGGCATCGGCAAGGCGATCGCCGTTCACATGGCGGCGCACGGTGCCAGGGTGGTCATCTCGAGTCGCAAGCAGGAGAGCTGCGCCGCGGTGGCGGCCGAGATCACCGCCGCGGGAGGCACCGCACTGGCGCACGCCTGCCACGTCGGGCACAAGGACGAGCTGAAGGGCCTGGTCGAGGCGAGCGTCGCCGCCTTCGGACGCATCGACATCCTGGTGTGCAACGCCGCCACCAATCCGCACTTCGGGCCCTCTGCGACCATGGCAGATGAGGCCCTCGACAAGCTCATCCACACCAATCTCTACAGCAACATCTGGTTGTGCAACCTGACGTTGCCGGCGATGGCCGAGCGCAAGGACGGAGCGGTGATCATCGTGTCCTCGGTGAGCGGCTTTCTGGGCAGCGCGCTGCTCGGGGGCTACGGCATCTCCAAAGCGGCCGACATGCAGCTGGCGCGCAATCTCGCGGTCGAATGGGGGCCGCACAACATCCGTGTCAACTGCATCGCGCCCGGCGTGATCCGCACCCAGTTCTCCAAGGCGCTGTGGGCGGACCCTGCGCGCGCCGAGGCCCTGGCGCGCGGCTATCCGCTTAAACGGCTCGGCGACCCCGATGACGTTGCCGGAATCGCGGTGATGCTCGCGGCGCGCGCCGGCGGCTTCATCACCGGCCAGACGATCGTCGTCGACGGCGGGGGACTCATCGGCGGCGGCGAACGGCTGCTGTAGCACCTAGCGCTGCGCGCGCTGGGTGGCGCGCATCGAGGCATAGCCGACACCGAGCAGCGCGAACCACACCGGCGCCACGTAGAGCGCCACCCGCTGATCGGCGTCGAGCGCGAGCAGCCCGGTCACCGCCACCAGGAACGCGAGCACCACCCAGTTGGCGAACGGTGCGCCGGGCATGCGAAACGGCGCGGCTGCGGCCTTGCCGGCGGCTACCGCGCGCCGGTAGTTGCGGTGCGAGACGAGAATGATGCCCCAGGTCCAGAACGTGCCGACCAGCGCGACACTCGTGACCCAGGTGAACACCCGTTCCGGCACCCACTTGTTCAGGGCGATACCGATCAGCAGCACAACCGCCGTGGCATGGATGGCGCGGCCGGGCACGCGCCCGCGGTTGAGGGTGGCGAACACCCGCGGTGCCTGCCCGCGCTGCGCCAGCGCCCACAGCATGCGCCCGGTGCTGAAGATCCCGCTGTTGCAGGAGGAGGAGGCCGCAGTGATGACCACCAGGTTGATGAGCGCGGCGGCGGCCGGGATCCGCATCTTCTCGAACACGAAGACGAACGGACTGACCTCCGGGCTGAGCTCGGTCCAGGGCACCAGCGACATGATGATGATGACTGCACCGATATAGAAGATGAGGATCCTGACGATGATGCTGTTGGTTGCGCGCGGCAGCACCACGGCGGGGTCGCGCGCTTCGCCGGCGGTGACGCCGATGAGCTCCACGCCCTCATAGGCGAACATGACGATCTGCATGGTGAGCAGCACACCGAGGAGGCCGTGGGGCAGCAAGCCGCCGTGCGACCAGAGGTTCGAGAAGCTGGCGGTTGCGCCGAGGTCGCCGACGTGGAACACGATCACCACGAGCCCCGCGACGATCAATCCGACGATCGTGACCACCTTGATGAGGGCGAACCAGAACTCGAGCTCGCCGTATACGCGCACCGCCAGCAGATTGGTGCCGTACAACACCAGCAGCGCGACCAGCCCCGGCAGCCACTGCGGCACGTCCGGGAACCAGAACCGCAGGTAGATGCCGATGGCGGTGAGCTCCGCCATGGCGGTGACCACCCACGCGAACCAGTAGGACCAGCCGGTTGCAAAGCCGGCGAACGGTCCGCAGAACTCGTCGGCGTAAGTGGCAAAGGAGCCGGCCACCGGGCGGTAGGTGAGCAGCTCCCCGAGCGCACGCATGATGAAGAAAATGGCGACGCCGCCGATCGCGTACGCGAGGATCAGGGCAGGGCCTGCCGAGTGGATCGCCTTCGCCGAGCCGAGAAAGAGTCCCACGCCGATCGTGCCGCCGAAGGCGATGAGCTGGATGTGACGGTTGCGCAGGTTGCGTGACAGGTCGGACATGTCTGCTCCTAGTGCGGTGCCGGCGGTCCCAGTAGTGCATAGCGCCGTCCCTGAGGCAACTCGTAGCGCGCCACGAGCGCCGCGGCGCCGGCGGCGGTGAGCGTCCCGGCGACGCCATCGCCGGGGGCGGGGAGTGGATGCAGGCGCGCGAGCAATTCGGTGAGCGCGCCGCGCGCGTGGCCGGGCAGGAGCACCAGCACGCGCGCCGCCTTGCCGTGCGCGGCAAACCAGCCCTCGGCGGCTGCGCGCGGGCCGGTGGCGGCGCTCGCGAGGACCGTGGCGGCCGTCGTGAAACCATGGTCGAGCATCGCGACGGTGGTCTCGTCGGGATCGAGGAGCGCGAGCGATTGCTGCGCGGTGTCGGAGTGGATGCGCGCGGCGAGCGTGGACAGATCCTGCCAGCGGTCGACGACCGGGAACATCAGCCGGGCCGCGAGGCACAGCGCCACCGCGTAACCCGCGTACGACCAGGCGAGGCTGCGCGGAAAATCCCCGTGGCGCTGGGCGCGCACTGCGAAGCCGAGCGCGATCGCGGCCGCCGCGAGCACGCCGAGCGCGCCCGCGGTGTAGAGGAGCGGCGCGCCGAGGCCCGCGGCAGCAACTACCGCCAGGGCGAGCGCGAACGCGCCCGCCATCGCGCCGACCAGCGCCACGGTCGCGAGCGCTGCGAACCGGTCGCCCGGGCGCGGCAGACGGCATGCATCCTCGGCCCACAGACCCGTGAGGAGCCCGAAGCCGAGCAATGCGGGAGCGGCGTAGATGTCACGGGCAGTGGCCGCGAGCGACAGGAGCACGAGGAACGGCAAGCAGGAGCAGAGCGCAAAGCGCCACGCCGTAGCGCGTGCGCCTGGCTCGCTCATGCGAATCCATGCCCGCGCCAGCGCCGCCGCCACCACCAGCGTCCACGGCAGCAGGTAGAGCGGCAGCTCGGCGAGGTACTTCCCCGGAGTGTTGTGGTGCCCGGTGGTGTAGTCGGGCGCTGCGGAGGAAGGGAGCTGCGTGAAGCGCCCGACGACGTTGTTCCAGAAGAGCGTCCGCAACGCGTCCGCGCCGTGGGCGCTGCGCGCGACGGCGACGATCCACGGCCCGATGAGGAGCGCCTGCAGGGCGAGTCCCGCGTACAGCTCCCAGCGGCGCAATTCCTTCCAGCGCCGCTCCCACGCGATGAGCGTGAGGAGAGTGAGTCCCGGCACCAGCCAGCCGGGCGCGCTCTTCGCCATGAAGCCGAGCGCGGCTCCCAGGTGCAGCAGCGCGTAACCGCCCGCCTTGCGCGCTCCCGGCGGAGCGCGCAGCCCGACCCAGGCGCCGAGCAGCGCGACGGCGCACCCCGCGAGCAGACAGGCATCCGGGGCGAGCCAGATGGCCGCGCGGTAGGCCGTGAGGGCGCTCGCCGCGACCAGCGCGGCGATCAGCGCCGGGATCGTCGGGAGCTCCATGGCGAGAGCCAGCGCGCCGACCGCAAGCGCGGCGATCACGGCGTAGAGGAGGTTGGGGGCGCGCGCGGCCGCCGGGAAGTCGCCGAAGGCCGAGATCGCGCCACCCGCCATCCAGTACGAGAGGGGCGGCTTCTCGAGAAACGGCGTGCCGGCGAGCTGCGGGAGGGTGGGGTCTGCCTGCGAGCTCATCCGCCAGGCTATGTCGGCCTCGCGCGGCTCGTCGGGCGTCCACAGTCCGCGATCGAACATGCCGACGAGCCACAACGGCGCGAGCGCCACCACGATGAGCAGCAGAGTTCCGCGCGCCGCAGCGGCCTGGAGCGGTGATGAAGCCAACAATACCCCCGGAGGCTCGCGCCTCTTTGCAGGGGGCAATTATGCGTAGGTCGGCCTAGAGAGAGTAGCGCACCAGCACCCGTACGACGTGCGCATGGTCGGCGTCCCAGTGCGCGAAGGTCTGGCACACCTGACGGGTGCCGGCGTCGGGGGCGGTCTCGGAGTACTTGTCGGCAAAGCGCGCCTGACCCGATTCCTGTCCGGGGAGATAGCGGCTCGCACTCCAGGGTGTCTGCGTGTCGTCGAGGCGGCTGAAGAGTGCGACCTCGGTGACGGTCGCACTAGCGGGAATCGTAGCGCAGAGCGTAACCGGGGTGGCCTCGGCTTCGCTGCAGGCGCGCGCCGGGGCCGCCGCGGCCGTCGTGCTCACCTGCGTCGTGAAGGTGCCGGGGGCGCCCGCGTGGCACGCCGGTACCGTGGCGGCGACGGCCACCCCGTCGCCGCCGATGCGGCGCAGCACGCCGGTCTCGATCTCGGCGCGCTCCGCGGCGCGCTGCGCCTCGAGCTCGCCCGCCGTATGGCTGACCTCGGCAATCCGCGCCTGGAGCTCCTTCTGCAACGCGCCCTGCGCGTTGCGCTCGCCCTGGGTGAGCCACTGCGAGAGCGCAAAGCCCGACACCACCGAGCCGCCGATGATGACCAGGAACACGATGCGCTGCAGCCGGTTCTTGCGGCGCGCGGCCGAGCTGGACTGGCCGCGGTCGCGCAGGGCGGCGGAGCGAAACTGCAGGAACGACGCGGACAGCGTCGCCGTGCCGGCGATGATAGCGGCTAGGACTGAATCGGACATTTGTGTAAACACGAGCGACCCCGGCGGCCACGCTACCCGCGCGGAGCCAGGCCCGCAGGACAGAAGCGAAAAATCGCGACGCTGGTCACATGGCCGCTGTCGTGCCCACGCCACGGGCCTGCGATTGCGGGGCGTGCGCCGTGAGCCAGCTCTCGAGGGGCGCGAGATCCGCGCCGGGGAGATGCAGCCCGAGCTTGCTACGCCGCCAGAGGATGTCCTCGGGCGCGCGCGCAAACTCCTCGCGGCACAGGTATTGCACCTCGCGCTCGTAGAGCCCGGGAAGCAACTCCACGCCGAGGTCGGCGAGCGCGGCGGCCGATCCGAGCATGCCCTCGATGCGGGTGCCGTAGGCATGCGCGTAACGCTGCTGGAGCCGGGGCGGGAGCCAGGGGTAACGCCGCCCGACCGTGCGCCGGAACACCGCGAAGCTGCCGTCCGGCAGGTCGCCGCCGGGGAGCGTCGCTCCCGCGGTCCAGGGTTCGGCGCGGGTGCCGAGCAGCGGGCTCAGCAGGTTGACGGCGTCCTCGGCCAGCCGCCGGTACGTGGTTATCTTGCCGCCGAACACGGAGAGCAGCGGGGCGGGACGGCGCTCGAGCTCGAGCGCATAGTCGCGCGTCACGCTCATCGGGTCGCGCGACTCGTCGGCGAGCAGCGGCCGCACGCCGGAATAGCTCCAGCGCACCTCGCGCGGGCTGATCGCGCGGATAAAGTAGCGGTTGGCGAGTGCGCACAGGTACTCGAGCTCCTCGGCGTCGATATGCGGCGCGGCCGGATCTCCGTGGTAATCGACGTCGGTCGTGCCGAGAAGCGTGAAGTCGTGCTCGTAGGGGATTGCGAACACGATGCGTCGATCCTCGTTCTGGAAGATATACGCGAAACGATGGTCGAAGAGCTGCGGCACGACGATGTGGCTGCCCTTGACCAGCCGCACGCGGTGCACGGTGCGCACGGGGGTCGCGCCCGCGACGAAACGGTCGACCCAGGGGCCGCTGGCGTTCACGGCGACGCGCGCGGCAATCTGCGTGCCTCCGCCGGGGCCTGTCAGGCTCGCGCGCCAGCCGCCGGCGTGCTCCGTGAGGCGTTCGCAGCGCGTGCGCGTCAGGATGACGGCACCGCGCTCGCGGGCGTCGAGCGCGTTCAGCACGACCAGGCGCGAGTCGTCGGTCTGGCCGTCGGAGTACACGAACCCACGCTGGTAGCCGCTCTTGAGCGCGGCGCCGGCGATGTGGGTGCGCAGGTCGACCGACCCGGAGGCGGCGAGACGCTCGCGGCGCGCGAGATGATCGTAGAGAAACAGGCCGGCGCGGATCATCCACGCCGGGCGCAGGTGCGGCGCGTGCGGCATGATGAAGTGCAGCGGCCGCATGATGTGCGGCGCGGAGCGCAGCAGTACCTCGCGCTCGATCAGCGCCTTGCGTACCAGGGCGAAGTGGAACTCCTCGAGGTAGCGCAGGCCGCCGTGGATCAGCTTGGTGCTGGCGGAGGAGGTATGGGCCGCCAGGTCATCCTGCTCGACCAGCAGCACGCTCAGGCCGCGCCCGGCGGCATCGCGTGCGATCCCGGTTCCGTTGATTCCGCCGCCGACCACCAGCAGATCGAAGCCTGCGCTCTCGGGCTCGCTCACGCGCGGCGCGGCGCCTCCCGTGCGTAATAGTCCGGGTAGTCCTCGCTGAGTCCCTTGAAGCGGCGGTGAATCCACAGATATTGCTCGGGCACGAGGCGCACCTGCGCCTCGATCAGATGATTGAAGCGCTCGGTATCCGCCACGGCGTCGTCACTCGGGAAGCCCTCGAGCGGCGGATGAATGACGGCACGGTAGCCCTGCGTTCCGGGCATGCGCTGCAGGAAGTAGGGTAGCACCGGCGCTCCGGTCATGCGCGCCAGGCGTGACGTGAGCGTGTTGGTGGCGGCCGGGATGCCGAACAGGCGCACCATCTCCGCCCCCTTCTTGCGGTAGCTCTGGTCGGGCGCGTACCACACGCATTCCTCGTTGCGGAGTGCGTTGATGAACGCGCGGATGTCGTCGCGCGCGATGGGATGACCGCCGTGAGCGGAGCGAAAGCGGTTGAGAGCGTAAGCCAACACTTCGTTGCTGGTCGGCCGGTAGAGGAAACCGACGGGGGCGACGGAGGCGAGCACGCGGCCCGCCATTTCCATCGGGGTGAAATGCGCGGTGAGGAGGATTACGCCGCGGCCGCGCGCCCGCGCCGCCTCGAGATGCTCGCGGCCCTGCACGTGCGCCAGGCGGTCGATGCGCTGCGGCGAGCTCCACCACGCGAGTGGTACCTCGAGCAGCGCGATGCCGAGGCTGGCGAAATGCCGGTCGAGAAGCCGCTCGCGTGCCGCGCGCTCGAGCTCGGGAAAACACAGCTCGAGATTACGCCGGGCGGTCCTCACGAAGCGCGGCGCGGCGAGCCGCATCAGGCGCCCCAACATGCCACCTACGGCCACCACCCACGCGAACGGCAACAGCGCCAGGAGGCGCAGCAGGCCGATGCCGGCCCAGGTCGGCCAATAGCGGGGCGCGAGCAGCCGCCACTGCATCGAAGCCTCCAACATGGTGCGCGCGCGTTGCGCCCGCGCAGAATACTCCAAACACGCGCGCGAACTGTGCTCCAATGCGGCCGATGCGCCGTGCCGATCCCCGCTATCTCGAAGTGCGCCTCGCGCACGCGCATCTGCGCCGCAGCGGCCGTCAGGTGCTGAAGGACCTCAGCTGGACCATCCGCCCCGGCGAGCGCTGGGTGCTCGCCGGCGGCAACGGCGCCGGCAAGACGCAGCTGCTGAAGCTCATCGCCGGAGCGGTGTGGCCCGCGCCGGCCGCGCGCCCGGTGCGCCGCTATCGGCGCGGCCGACGGCACTGGACCACGCCGCAGGAAGTGCTCGACGATATTGCCTATCTGGGGGCGGAGCGGCAGGACAAGTATCAGCGCTACGGTTGGAACATGACCGTCGAGCGCATCGTCGGCACCGGCGTCCATCGCACCGACATCCCGCTCGCTGCGCTCTCCGCCGTCGACCGGCGCCGCGTGCGCCGCGCCCTCGGCTCGCTCGGCGTCGCACAGCTCGCGGCGCGCCGTTTTCTGTCGCTCTCCTACGGCGAGCGGCGGGTGGTGCTGCTGGCGCGCGCACTGGCTTCGCGCCCGCGCCTGCTGCTGCTCGATGAGGTGTTGAACGGGCTCGACGCCGCCAACCGGGCGCGCCTGCTCGACTGGCTGGCGCGGCGCAGCCGCCGCCTGCCCTGGGTGCTCGCCACGCACCGCATCGAGGACCTGCCGCGCGGCGCCAACCGTGCGCTGGTGCTCGACAACGGACGGATCCTCTATCGCGGCCCGATGCGCGGCGCGCCGCTCGGCGAATGGCTGAGCGCGGGTCGGCGCCCCGATGCACGGCGCCCACGCCGCGCCGCGACCGGCCGCGCGCTCGTGCGCCTCGAGGCGGCGCGCGTCTACCTCGACGGCACCCGTGCGTTGAGCGGCATCTCATTCGCCGTGCGTGCCGGCGAGTGTTGGGTCGTGCACGGGCGCAACGGCTCGGGCAAGACGACACTGCTGCGCACGCTGTACGGGGATCACGGCATCGCCGTCGGCGGGCGCATCGAGCGCGCCGGTGTTGCCCCCGGCGTGCCGCTCGAGCGTTTCCGCACGCGCGTGGGCCTCGTCGCACCGCACCTGCAGGCCGAGCATCCGCGCGAGCTCACGGTCACGGAGGTGGTGCAATCGGGGCGTCACGCGAGCATTGGGCTGAACGGCGCCCCGAGCCCGGCGGACCGCGCCGCGGCGCGCCGCACGCTCGCGCTCTTTGGACTGACGCGGCTCGCGCGGCGTCCGCTCGCGGAGCTTTCCTACGGACAGTCACGCCGGGTATTGTTTGCCCGCGCGTGCGTGCGCGCCCCCGAGCTGCTGCTGCTCGATGAGCCATTCGCCGGCGTCGATGCGCCGACTCGCCACGCGTTGATGCGGCGGGTGGCCGCCCTGGCCGAGAGCGGCGCCGCCGTGGTGCTGACCACTCACCAGCTGCGCGACTGGCCCGGTTGCGCGACGCACGAGCTCGAGCTCGCGGGCGGCCGCGCCCGCTATTGCGGCCCGCTGCGAACAGGGCGGGCGCGCGCGCCGCGCGCCGGAGCCTGGGCTGCAGGATGAGGCGTCGTGGCGCTTTGCTGTGGGCGGCACTCTGCAGCGCGCTCGCGGTGCTGGGTGCGCTCGCAGCCTTCACGAGCTCGCCCCTGTTCTGGGAGCGGTATCTCGGCGCGCGCACCCAGCCGCGGGTGCGCGTGCCCGCCTGGTACCAGCCGCGCGAGCGCGTCGCCGGAGCTGACCAGCCGCCCGCGCCACGGGTAGCCCCCGAGCTCGAATCGCTCGATGCGCACGCGCTGGCGGCGGCCGCCGCCTACGCTGCCACGCACGGCTCGCTCGCGCTCATCGTCGCGCGCCATGACCACATCGTCTTCGAGCGCTACTGGCAGGGGAGTGGCTTCGACACACTCGCCGACGCCCAGTCCTTTACTCGCCTGCTGGCGGCGCTCGCAACCGGGAGTGCGATCTCGCACCGCAAGATCGGCTGGCCCGACGAGCCGATCGGCTACATCGTGCGCGAGCTCGCTCACGATCCGCGTGGCGCGATCACCATCCGCAACCTCATGCAGCTGTCGAGCGCTCTCGCGCCTCCCGCCCCGAGCGCCGCCCCCTGGGGGGCGGCGGCGCGCGCAGCATTTGGAACCGACATCGTGGCGGCGGCGCTCGCGCGGCCGCTCGCGGGCGTGCCGGGGGAAAGCTTTGCGTCTCAGCCGGCCGATCCGCAGCTGCTGTCGCTCGCACTCGAGCGCGCCACGGGCGAGCGGTATGCGAGCTATCTGTCGGAGGCACTGTGGCGGCGCATCGGCGCGAGCGACGCCTGGCTCTATCTCGATCGCCCCGCGGGGGCCGCGCACGCGGACTGCTGCATGCTCGCCCGGCAGGGTGACTGGATCCGGGTGGCGGAGCTGCTGCTCGGCGACGGCAACTACCGCGGCTACGAGATCATCCGCCCGGGCTGGGTGCAGGAGCTGCGCCTGCCGGCCCGCGCCAATCACGACTATGGCGCGTACCTGCGCCTGAGCGCTGCGGCGGCGGGCGCGGGCGAAGCCTACGTCGCTCCCGACACCTATGCGATCGACAATGACGGCGGCAACCGCCTGTGGCTCATCCCGTCGTTGCACCTCGCGATCCTGTGCACCGCGAGCGCGCCGCGGGCTGCGGACTTCGACGACGCCCGCATTCCGAACCTGATCGTGGGCGGCACCGCCGACTTCGTGCCGCCAGCGGCACGGCCCGGCGAGCTCTCGAAGATCGTTCCCGGCCATTAGTCTGCGGCGGCGCGGTTGAACAAGCGTCTCGGGGCACTGTTCCTCTTCAGCATCATCGACACGCTGGGGTTCGGCATTCTCATTCCGCTCGTGCCCTACATGGCCGATCGCTTCGGCGCGCGGCCCGAGCTCATCACACCGATCCTCGGCAGCTACTCGCTGTGCCAGCTGATCGCCGCGCCCTGGTGGGGACGCCTGAGCGATCGGCACGGGAGGCGGCCGATCCTCATGAGCAGTCTCGCCGGCGCGTGCCTTTCCTACCTGGTCCTCGGTGCCGCGCGCAACCTCTGGTGGCTGCTCGCCTCGCGCATGCTCGCCGGGCTCATGGCGGGCAACATCGCGGCGGCGTTCGCGTACGCATCCGATGTCAGCACACCGGAGAAGCGCGCCGCCTCCATGGGACTCGTCGGGGCTGCGATCGGCGTCGGTTTCACGCTCGGCCAGCCCCTCGGGGGCCTGCTGGCCGGGACCGACGCGCGCACGGCGGACTTCACGGCGCCGGCCGCGCTGTCCGCAGCTCTCAGCGTGCTCGCCATCCTCATCGTGAGGTTCATGCTGCCGGAGAGTCACACGCCGGAGCTCCGCCGTGCGCATCCGGACGCGCCGCGGCGCGGGTCGTTGCAGCTGCTGCGCGAGCGGCCGCGGCTCGCCTTCATCGCGGCCGCTACGCTGCTCGTCACCTACTCGCAATCGATTCTCGAGTCGATTTTCGCGATCTGGGCGCTGCACCGCTACGGGCTGGGTCCGCGCACCGTGGGACTGCTGCTGTTCGGGGTCGCGCTGCCGGCGCTGGCGATGCAGGGCGGACTGGTACGGGTGCTCGCCCCACGTTTCGGCGAAGTCCCGCTCGCCATTTGCGGCACACTCGCGTACGTCGCCGGGCTGTCGACCCTCGCAATCTCGACGACGTTGCCGACGACGATCGTCGGCCTGGTTGCATGCGGCGCCGGGCTCGGCGCCTACAACCCGAGCGCCTTCGCGCTCGCCTCGCGGCAGGCGCGTGGCCACGACCGCGGCGCGGTGATGGGCACCTACGTGGCGAGCGCGAGTCTCGCGCGGGTGTTGGGGCCCTTCACGTCGGGCGCGATCTACACACTGTGGGGGCCGTCTGCGCCCTTTTTCGTGGGAGCGTGCGTGACGCTGCCCGCCGCCTGGCTCGTGGGGCGCTTGCGCGCGGCGCGCGCTCCGTGAGCCGCCGGGCGCGCGCTACCCCGAAGCTGAGGGGGCTGCCGGGCGCAGCGCGACTTCGATCGTGTCCTCTACCACGCGCACGGCGTGGGTCGGCAGCGGCACTTCGGCCGGCGTCCCGAGCACCCGGCCGTCGCGCACGTCGAAGGAAGCGCCGTGCAGCGGGCACACGAGCCGCGTCGCGCGCAGCCGTCCTTCGCTGAGGCGCGCGTGCGCATGCGTACAGATGTTGTCGAGCGCGAACACACCCTCGCGCGTGTGGCAGATCACGAGCTCGCGCCCCTCGACCATGCAGGCGCGCATGCCGCCGAGCGGAAGCACGGCGAGCCTCATTACCGCCGCAAATTGCGCCATGCGCTACAGCGTCATCTGCGTCTGAAAGATCTCGACGGCCTGGCCACGGATCCACACGCCGGCGAGCTTGCCGTCCGAGAACTCGAGGTCGACCTCGACGCGTCCGGGGCGGTTCACGTACTGGCCCTGGATGCCGGAGAAGTGCGCGCGGTCGGCCGTCGGCGTCAGCAGGCGCAGCTCCGCCAGGTAGGCGCCGAGCAGCCCGTGCGCGTTGCCGCTCACCGGATCCTCCGGTATCCCGAGCGCCGGGCAGAACATGCGCGATTGCACCTGGTGATCCGCGCCGGTCTTGCCGAGAGTAAACACGAAGTAGCCGGCGGCCCCGAGCTGCGCCGACAGCGTCGTCAGGCGGGCGAGATCGGGCTTGAGGTGTCGCAGGGGCTCGGGCCCGCGTACCCCGATCAGCAGCCGCGCACCGCTCCCCCCGGCGATCCGCGGCGCGATGCGCGTATCGAGGCTCTCGGAGGCGAGCGCCAGCGCATCGAGCACCGCGAGGCGCTCGCGATCATTCAACTCGCGCCCGAGCGGCGGGGCGGCGCGCCGGATCGCGATGCTGCGATCCGCGCCGGTACCGTGTACTTCGACGTCGACGATGCCGGCCTTGGACTTCTGCCGCTGGCGGTGCGGCGCTTCCGGGCGGCTCGACAGCACGTACTGGGCCGCGACGGTCGCATGTCCTACGAATCCTATCTCGGTGCGTGGAGTAAAGAAGCGCGCGCGCATGCTGTGATCGGCGGCGTCGGCGGCGAGGATGAAGGCTGTCTCGGCGTTGTTGAGCTCGCGCGCCACCGCGAGCATCTGCACGTCGGTGAGCGCGTCGGCGTTGAGCACAACGCCGGTTGGGTTGCCCGTAAACGGCTCGCGGGTGAAGGCATCGACCTGATGAATCTCGATCGTTCGCGTCATCGTTCCCGTCCGGACCTGCGCTCGCAGCAATTCTAGTCCTATCGCGCGGCTTCGCGTGCAATACTCCGGCCCCTCGCGGCACGGGGCTCAGCTCATGGACATCGGCGTCGAAATCAGTCTCTACCCGCTCAAGGAGGACTACATCCCGTGCGTCCATCAGTTCCTCGCGGACCTGAGCGCGCACCGGGGACTGAAGGTCGTCACCAACAGCATGAGCACCCAGGTGTTCGGGAGCCTCGACGAGGTCATGGATGCGCTGCGCACGGCGCTCGCGGCCATCTTCGAGCCGCTCGCGGCGGCGTCGCAGCGGGCCGTGTTCGTGATGAAAGTCATCGGACCGCTGCCGGCCGCCTGAGGCACGGGCGTCGCGGCGTGCCCCGGGGCGCCGCGGGCTGGCGGCGCCGGGGGCGAATGGGCACACTAGCCGGCGGCACGCCGCTCTTCAGAACCAGCCGCAATTTGCGGGGGATGTTGCATGGCGCTCTTGCGGGTCGTGGATCGCGACGGGGTCGAGCACGAGGTGGACGGCAAGACCGGCCTCAAGGTGATGGAGAACCTGCGTGAGCTCGACTACGGCGTCGCGGCGATCTGCGGCGGCATGTGCTCGTGCGCAACCTGTCACGTCTACGTCGATCCCGAGTGGCAGACCAGGCTCCCCGCCATGATGTCGGACGAGCGCGAGCTGCTCGGCGAGCTCGCGCATTACCGCGAGAATTCGCGCCTCTCCTGTCAGCTCGAGTTCACGCCGGCGCTGGCCGGGCTGCGCGTGACCGTGGCGCCGGACGAGTAGGGGCGACGGTGTCCGCGGCCAACGTCCAGGTCGAGACCCACGGCGCGGTGGCGCTGGTGACGCTCAGTCGCCCAGAGCATTCCAACACCCTCAACCTGCAGATGGCGATGGACCTGCTGGCGGCCGCGATGGCCTGCGCGCGCAACGCCGCGGTGCGCGCCGTGGTGCTCACCGGCGCCGGCCGCAACTTCTCCTTCGGCGGCGACCTGCGCGCCATGCGTACGCGCGAGCACGCAATCGACGACCACATTCGCGAGCTCACCACCTACCTGCACGCGGCGATCTCGCATTTCGTGCGCATGGACGCCCCGGTGGTCGCCGCCGTCAACGGCACGGCCGCCGGGGCCGGCGTCGGACTGGTCGCCATGGCGGATCTGGCGTTGTGCGCGCGCAGCTCGAAGTTCAACCTCGCCTACACGAGCGTCGGGCTCACTCCCGACGCCGGCACGACCTTCCTGCTGCCGCGCACCGTCGGCCTGAAGCGCGCGTTCGAGCTGCTGCTGCTCAATCGCGCACTCAGCGCCGAGGAAGCGCTCTCCTGGGGATTGGTGAACGAGGTGGTGGCGGACGAAGCGCTGCTCGGGCGCGCGCTGCAGGTCGCCGAGCGCCTGGCGCACGGTCCGGCCAGCGCCTACGGCGCAACCAAGCGCCTCATCGCCCACTCGCTCGGCGCGTTCGAATCGCAGATGGTCCTCGAGAGCGAGACCATCGCCACGCAGGCGACGAGCCCCGACGCCGTCGAGGGCATCGGGGCGTTTCTCGAGAAGCGCAA
>DASXKA010000128.1:0-13361 GCA_036497085.1 Steroidobacteraceae bacterium
CTCGTGGACGGGCAGGGCAACTGGGGCTCGCAGGATGAACCGAAGTCCTTTGCCGCCATGCGCTACACCGAGGCGAAGCTCACTCGCTACGCTGAGGTGCTGCTGAGCGAATTGTCAGATGGCACCGTCGACTGGGTCCCCAACTACGACGGCTCACGTGAGGAGCCGGCGATCCTGCCGGCGCGACTGCCGAACCTGCTGTTGAACGGCACCTCAGGCATTGCGGTCGGCATGGCGACCGACATTCCGCCGCACAACCTGCGCGAGGTGGCCGCGGCCGCCGTCCACCTGCTCGAGGAGCCCGAGGCCACGACCGCGGCGCTCATGAAGCACGTCAAGGGACCCGATCTGCCGACGGGCGCCGAGATCATCTCGCCGCGCGCGGATCTCAAGGAGTTCTACGACAAGGGCGTCGGCACCTTCAAGGCGCGCGCCACCTGGGAGATCGAGGACGGCAACGCGGTCATCACCGCCTTCCCCTACCAGGTATCGCCCACGCGGGTGCAGGAGCAGATCGCCGAGCAGATGCGGGCCAAGAAGCTGCCGATGATCGAGGACCTGCGCGACGAGTCCGATCACGAGAATCCGACCCGCATGGTCCTGGTGCCGCGCTCCAACCGCGTCGACCTCATCGAGGTCATGAATCACCTGTTCGCGACTACGGATCTGGAGCGCAACTACCGCGTCAACCTCAACATCATCGCCCTCGACGGGCGGCCGCGGGTGATGGGGCTGAAGGAGATCCTCGCTGAGTGGCTCGAGTTCCGAACCAGGACTGTCACACGTCGCCTCGAACACCGCCTGCAGAAGGTCGGCAAGCGCCTGCACATTCTCGACGGCCTGCTCATCGCCTTCCTCAACCTCGACGAGGTGATCCGCATCATCCGCCGCGAGGAGGAGCCGAAGCCGGTGCTGATGAAGCGCTTCAAGCTCACCGACGAGCAGACCGAGGAGATCCTGAATACGCGCCTGCGCCACCTCGCCAAGCTCGAGGAGATGAAGATCCGCGAGGAGCAGAAGACGCTCGCCGCCGAGCGCGAGGAGCTCGAGGGGCTGCTGAAGAGCAAGGCGAAGCTCCGCAAGCTCATCGCCACCGAGATCCGCGCCGACGCGGACAAATATGGCGACGAGCGGCGCACCAAGATCATCGAGCGCGAGGCGGCCCAGGCGATCGATGAGACCAGCCTGATCCCGAACGAGCCCGTGACCGTGGTGCTCTCCAGGGGCGGCTGGGTGCGCTCGGCCAAGGGTCACGACGTCGACGTGGCGACGCTCTCCTACAAGGGCGGCGATGCCTTTCAGGCGCTGGCGCGGGGGCGGAGCCTGCAGCCGGCGGTGTTCATCGACAGCACCGGGCGCACCTACTCGCTGCCGGCGCACTCGCTGCCCTCGGCGCGCGGCCACGGCGAGCCGCTCTCCGGCCGGCTCGACCCGCCCGACGGGGCGAAGTTCGCCGGTGTCTTGATCGGCGAGCCCGAGGACCTGTGGCTGCTCGCGAGCGACGCCGGCTACGGCTTCACGGCGCGCCTCAAGGACCTCGTCACCGACCGGCGCGCCGGCAAGACGGTGCTCTCCGTCCCCGAGAATGCGCAGGTGCTCGCTCCCGCGCCGGTAACCTCACCCGAGGCGCTCGTCTGCGTGGTGAGCAGCGAGGGGAAGCTCCTCGCCTTCCCGGTGGGCGAGGTGCCCGAGATGCCGCGCGGCAAGGGCAACAAGCTCTACGACATTGCGGGCAAGAAGGCCCGCGCGCGCAGCGAGCTGATGAGCGCGCTCGCCGTGGTGCCTCCCGAAGCGAGCCTGGTCCTCTGGTCGGGAGAGACGAGCAAAGTCCTCGAGTGGCGCGAGCTCAAGGATTACCTCGGGCAGCGTGCCCAACGCGGCGCGGTGTTGAAGCGCGGCTGGCCGCGGCGGATCGAGCGCCTGGAAGCGCGGCTGCCGGCGACGAGCGTGCCGAAGGCCTGAGGCGCGGAATCAGCGTCCGGCGCTCAGGACCACTTCCTCGGGCTCGTTGACGAAGTAGCCCTGGATGTACTGCACGCCGAGCTGCCAGAGCACCGCCATGGTGTTGGCGTCCTCGACGCGCTCGCCGACGGTCTGCACCGAGCGTTTCTGCGCCGCATCGACCAGCGCGCGCACGCGCTGCTGCAGCTGCGGGTCGGCGGCGAGTCCCTGGATCACCGCGCCGTCGATCTTCACGAAGTCGAGCGCCACCGACTCGAGCATACCGAGGCTGTCGCGTCCCCCGCCGAAAGACTCGAGTGCGAAGCGGAAGTGCCGCTGGCGCAGCGCGCTGGCGAGCGCCTTCACCTGCGGGATGTAGCTTGCGGCGCTCTCCTCGGTGACCTGGAAGCACAGGCGCTGCGGCTCGGCGCGGCTCGAGCGCAGGTGGTTGTCGAGCCACGTCAGGAAGGAGTCGTCCTTGACGGTCTCGCGCGACAGGCGCACGAACAGGCAGTTGGGCTTCCTCTGCGCCGCGAAGGACAGCGACGCCCCCACCACCCAGCGGTCGATGTTCTTCATCAGATCGTTGCGCGCGGCGGCCGCCATGAATTCCGAGGGCAGCACTTCCTTGCCCTGCGTATCGATCATGCGCACCAGCACGTCGAACATGCCCGGGTCCTCGCCCCGCAGGCTCGCGATCGGCTGCTGCACCAGGCGGAAGCGGTTCTCCATGAGCGCCGCCTTGATGTGCTTGACCCACACCTTGTCGTAGGACATCACCCGGGTCTCGGTGTCGGCGTGGCCGGAGGTCACGGTCTGGTTGCCACCGCGCGCGCTGCCCTTGCGACAGGCATCGAGCGCGTCCGCCACCACCGCGTCGAGGCCGGCGCGCCCCGGGGACACGGTCGACAATCCGATCGAGCAGGTCACCGATACCGCCTTGTCGCGGATGCGCATGACGTGCTTCTGTACGCGCGCGAGCAGCTGCTCGGCCCAGGCGCTGATGTCGTTCTCGTTGCCGCGCTCGAGCAGCACCAGGAACATCATTCCGCCGAGGCGCCCGCTCAGCTCCTTCGGCCGCACCGTCTCGCGCAGCAGCCGCACGAACTCGCTCACGACCTCCTCGCTCGCCGTCACGCCGACGATGCGCTCGAGTGAGGAGAACTTGTCGAGCTTGATCACCGCGAGGCAGCGCATGCCGCCCGTGGGGCGCGTCGCCAGACGCTCGCCGAGCGCCTCGAGCAGCTCGCGGCGCGACAGCAGCCCGTAGGCATCGGTGGCGCCGGCCGGCGCCGCGGCGCGCGGTTCGGCGAGCGCCGCCGGGGCGCGCGGCGCGGACGGTACGACCAGGCGCACCGAGGGCTCGCCATCGTGCTCGCCCACGGCGAGGGCGATCTCGACCGGCAGGATGCTGCCGTCGGCGGGCAGGGCGTTGGCGCGCAGCGTGTGATCTCCGGCCCAGCGTCCCTGCAGGCAGGCGGCGAGGGCGCCGCGCAGCGCCGGATGCGAGGACTCCTCGAAGAGGTCCATCACGGGCTGTCCCACGATCCCGTCCTCGACCCCGAACAGCTCGAGCCACGCCGGGTTGGCGTCGGTGACGATCCCCTCCTGCACCTGGATGATCGCGTCGTTGGAGCGCTCGAGGACCGTATCGAGCTGACTGCGGGCATCCTGCGCTGCGCGCAGCGCCGCATCGAGGGTGCGCCGGGCGCGAAAGGTCTCGAGCTCGCGCATCATGACGGCCTGCAGGCGGTCGGGATGAGTGAGCGAGACCAGGTCACGGGCGCCGAGCATGAGTACGTGGGCGATCGTGCCCTCGTCGGCCTCCTGGGCGACGGCCAGGACTGGCACGGTGGCGGCCAGCTGGTCGCGGATGGCGATGACCGCCTCGAGCTCCTGCTCGTCCGCCATGACGTGCACCAGGAGCTCCGGGTTGATCTGGGTGAGCGCGTCGCCGAGATCGCGCAGCGCCGGGATCCAGGTGCAGTGGGCCGGCTCACCGGCACGCCGCAGCATGCCGTTGATCTCCTCGACGGCTTCACGCGTGACGCTGAGCACGATGAGCGGAACGGCGCTGTGCTCGATCAAGACTTCGGCCTCCCTGGATGCGCTCGCAGCGGGGAATTCTAGCATCAGGGGGTCGGGGTCCCGGCGTGAGCGATCTCGCGGAAAGCGCCACCGCGGCCGTGCTGGCAGGCCCCAGGCGATGCCGTTATCATACGCGGCCCTTTTTTGACAGGGCCGGCACGTCCGGTCGCCCGCGGAAATCACGAGATCCGGCTATGGCCAGCTATACCACCAGCGAGATCCGCTCGGGTCTCAAGGTCCTGCTCGACGGCGATCCCTACACCGTCATCGAGAACGAGTTCGTCAAGCCCGGCAAGGGCCAGGCGTTCAACCGCATCAAGGTGCGCAACCTGAAGACCGGGCGCACCATCGAGCGCACCTTCAAGTCGGGCGAATCGCTCGAGGGCGCCGACGTGGTCGATATGGACATGCAGTACCTCTACCAGGACGGGGATTTCTGGCACTTCATGGTCCCGGAGAGCTTCGAGCAGTACACCGCCGGCAAGTCCGCGCTCGGTGATAACGCGCAGTGGCTGAGGGATGGCGTCGTTTGCATCGTCACGCTGTGGAACAACGTGCCGCTGGTCGTGACTCCGCCGCCCCACATCGAGCTGAGGGTCGTCGAGACCGACCCCGGGCTGCGCGGTGACACCGCCACCGGCGGTCAGAAGTCCGCGAAGCTCGAGACCGGCGCCGTGGTACGGGTACCGCTCTTCATCAACGAGGGCGAAGTGCTGCGCATCGATACGCGCACCGGCGAATACATCTCGCGCGGCAAGCAGTAAATCGCACGGCAAGCGCCGCAGTCAGGCGCCGGCGCGCACCCGCGTGCGGGCGCGCCACACTCCGTCGGCGGCGTAGAGGATCAGCGCCACCCACAGGAGCCCAAAGCCTGCCGCGCGCGCCGGCTCGAAGCTCTCGTGATAGAAGAGCACGCCGCACGCCAGCTGCAGGCTCGGGCCGATGTACTGCAGCACGCCCACCGTCGAGTAGGGCAGCAGCCGTGCCCCGTAGGCGAACAGGAACAGCGGCACTGCGGTGACGATCCCGCTGCCGGCGAGCAGCCAGGAGACGGCCGGCCCCGCGTGCGCAAACGCCGCGACGCCCGCTGCCTCGCACCAGGCGAGATAGCCGAGTGCGGGCGGCAGCAGCAGCAGGGTTTCCGTGGCCAGGCCGGGCAGGGCATCGACGCTGATCACCTTGCGTACGAAGCCGTAGAGCGAAAAGCTCATGGCCAGGGCCAACGCGATCCAGGGGGGACGCCCGCCCTGCACTGCCAGATAGAGCACCGCGAGGGCCGCGAGCCCGATCGCAGTCCCCTGCAGCGCGTTGGGGCGCTCGCGCAATACCAGCACCCCGAGCAGCACGTTCACCAGCGGGTTGATGTAATAGCCGAGGCTCGACTCGACGATGTGCTGGTGGGTGACGCTCCAGACATACACCAGCCAGTTGCAGCTGATGAGGAGCGCGGAAGCTCCGAGCCCGGCGAGCAGGCGCGGCTTGCCGAGCGTCGTCGTGAGCCGGCCGAGGTCACCGCGCACCAGCATCCAACTGAGGAGAAACAGGCACGACCAGGCCACGCGGTGCGCGATGATCTGGAGCGAAGGTACGGCGCTCAGGGCGTGCAGGTAGACGGGAAAGAGACCCCAGATCGTAAAGGCCGCGCCGGCCGCGGCGAGTCCCCTGGGCGAGAGTCGCTCGGACCTCATGCGCGCTCAGGCACGGGCGGTCGGGAAGCTGAGCACCTCGTCGATGTGCGCCGCCCCGAGCGCCAGCATCAGCGTGCGCTCGAAGCCGAGCGCCACCCCGACGCAGTCGGGGAGCCCCGCCGCGAGCGCCGCGAGCAGCCGCTCATCGGGCGGCTGCACCGGCAGCCCGGCGCGCCGCCGCTCGCCGTTGTCGCGCTCGAAGCGCGCGCGCTGCTCGGGCGCCGATTGCAGCTCGTGGAAGCCGTTGGCGAGCTCGAGACCATCGCAGTAGAGCTCGAAGCGCAGCGCCGCGCGCTCATCCTGCGGATCGAGGCGCGCGAGCGCCGCCTGGTTTGCCGGATAGCCGTGGATGAAGGTCAGGGCGTCGCGCCCGAGGCGCGGGCCGACCCCGACACCCATGAGGAACTCGAGGAGCTCATCGCGCCCTGCGCCATTGGAGGCGAAACCGAGGCGGCGCGCGGCCTCGAGCAGGGTCGCGTCCGCGGCGAGGAAGGGATCGAGAGCGAGCTCGCGCACGAATGCCTCGCGGTAGCTCAGCCGCTCGCCGCGGCGCCCGGTGCTGGCGGGCGCAAGCAGTGCGCGCACCAGTGCCTCCACCTCGTCCATGAGCGCGGCGAGCGAGAAGCCGATGCGATACCACTCGATGAGCGTGAACTCCGGGTTGTGCAGCCGCCCGCGCTCGTTGCCGCGTACCACGTGACAGATCTGGTAGATGTCGCCACAGCCCGAGGCGAGGAGCCGCTTCATCGCGTACTCGGGGGAGGTGTGCAGGTAGAGCGGCGGCGCCGCGCCGAGCCCGACGGTGGCGCTCGCGATGTGCACATCGCTCACCGGCGAGTTGACGACGAGCGGGGTATCGACCTCGAGCACGCCGCGTGCGGCGAAGAACTCGCGCGCGCGCGCGAGCAGCGCCGCCCGCCGCTCGAGCGCTGCACGCGTAGCGCTCGGCCGCCAGTCGACGCCCGCCTTCACGTGAGCCGCGCCAGCGCCTGGCCCATGCGAATGAGGCTGCCGGCGGCGAGCTCGTCGAGCCACTCGGTCCTGCCGGGCGGCAGCAGCAGGATCACGGTCGATCCCATGTTGAAGCGGCCCATCTCCGCGCCCTTCTCGAGCCTGAGATCCGTGCGCGCGAAGTCGAGCGTGAGATCGCCGCGCACGCGCGGATTGCGCGGCGTGACATCGCCGTGCCACACGGTCGACATGCTGCCAACGAACAGCGCTCCCACCAGCACGAGCGCAAACGACAGCGACCCCTCGGCGAACACGCACACCACGCGCTCGTTGCGCGCGAACAGCCCGGGCACCTGGCTGGCGGTGGTCGCGTTCACGCTGAAGAGCTGGCCCGGCACGTACCAGGCGGCCTGCAGCGCGCCGGCGAGCGGCATGTGGACGCGATGGTAGTTGTGCGGGGCGAGGTAGAGCGTCGCGAACGCGCCGCCGCGAAACGCCGCCGCCCACGTCGGCACCGGCTCATCGAGCAGCGACTCGAGTGTGTAGCTCAGCCCCTTCGCCTGCACGAGCGCTGAGCCCTCGGTGCGCCCGATCTGACTCACCGTGCCGTCGACGGGGGAGACGAGCGCGCCCGGCGCGAGGTCGACGGGGCGTGCGCCCGGGCGCAGCGCGCGCGTGAAGAAGGCGTTGAAGCTCGCGTACCTGCGCGGATCGGGCTCCTCGGCCTCGCTCATGTCGGGACGGTAGTTGACGACGAAATTGTCGATGAGCGCGTTCTTCACCCAGGAAAGCTCGAGCCGTGCGAGCCAGTGCATCACCCCCGACAGCAGGTGTTGCGGCAGCAGGTACTGCAGACCCACGAAGAGCCGCGCCCCGGTATCGTCGGCGCTCACGTGGGACTCCGCTCCGACGACGGCGCAAGATGGGGAGCCGCGCGGCGCAGGTCCGCCGCCAGTGCAGGCACCTCGAACGGGGGCGTGAAGATGGCGACGATGCCCTGCGCATCCACCAGGAAGATCACGGCGGAATGATCCATCGTGTAGTCGCCGCCCGGAAGCTCGACGCGGTTGACGGCGACCGCGAAGTTCCTGGCGACGGCCTGGATCGCCGCGGGCGTGCCCGTGACACCTTCGAAGGACGGATCGAAGGCATGCGCGTAGAGCCCGACCGCGGCAGGCGTATCGCGCCCGGGGTCGATGCTCACAAACAGAATGCGCAGCGCCGCGAGCGCCGCCTGGCGGCGCACCTGGGCGAGCTTCGCCATGGTCGTCGGGCAGACGTCCGGGCAGCGCGTGAAGCCGAAGTAGACCAGCGTCGGCGCGCGGGTGAGATCGGCACGTGTAAAGGGGCGGCCGCTCGCGTCGAGGAGCGCGAAGTCGGAGATCGCCTTCGGACGCGGCAGCCACGTGCCGCTTGCCAGCGCCGGAGATTCCCTGTCAAGTTGCCGCGCGAGGCAGAAGCCGAGGAGCGCCGCAGCCACGGCCGCGACCACCAGCAGCCAGAGCCAGCGCTTGTGTAGGGTATTCACGATGCTCACGGTGCCCATGAGCGAATTATTTCACACCGGTGTTCGAGGCGCGGATGTCGCGACGAACTGAGCGGACCGGGCGCGCCGCGCGGGCGGCGCCCCTCACGGTACTCTCGCTCATCGCGCGCGGCGAACGACGACTGAAGCGCGCGCGTATCTTCTTCGGACACGGCACGGACAATGCCTGGGACGAGGCCGCAAGCCTCACGCTGCACGCGCTCGGACTTGCACCCACCGGCGGTGCGGCGCTCTATGCACGGCGGGTGAGCGCGGCCGCCGGGGCGCGCGCGACCTTGCTGATCGGGCGGCGCATCGCCGAGCGCATCCCGGCCCCCTACCTCACCGGTGTCACCTGGTTCGCGGGCCTGCCGTTCGCCGTCGATGCGCGGGTGCTCGTGCCGCGCTCGCCGCTCGCGGAGCTCATCGAGCGCGGCTTCGCGCCGTGGGCGGACCCGCGGCGGGTGCGGCGCGTTCTCGATCTCGGCACCGGGTCGGGCTGCATCGCCATTGCCTGCGCGAAGGCGCTGCCGCAGGCGCGCGTCGACGCCGTGGACATCTCGGCTGCGGCTCTCGAAGTCGCGCGCATCAACGTCCGCCGTCATCGCCTCGGGCGGCGCGTGCGGCTCAGGCGCTCCGACCACTTCGGCGCGCTTCGGGGCACTGCCTACGATATCATCGTCGCCAATCCGCCTTACGTAGGGGCCCGTGAGCTCAAACGACTGCCGCCGGAGTACCGGCACGAGCCGCGCGTGGCGCTCGCGGCCGGTGCGCGTGGACTCGATTCGGTGGCCGTCATACTGCGCGATGCGCACGCTCACCTGCGAACCCAGGGGCTCCTCATCGTCGAGGTCGGCAACACCGAGAGCGCGGTGCGGCGCGCGTACCCGCGCCTGCCGTTTCTGTGGCTCGAGTTCGCGCGCGGTGGCGGCGGAGTGTTCCTGCTGACGCGCGAGCAACTGGTGGCACACTAGAGCCATGTCCGGCAACACCATCGGCAAACTCTTCACCGTCACCACCTTCGGCGAGAGCCACGGGCCGGCGCTCGGGTGCATCGTCGACGGCTGTCCGCCGGGCCTGCCGCTGAGCGAGGCCGACCTGCAGCAGGACGTCGACCGGCGCCGCACCGGCACGTCGCACTTCGTCAGCCAGCGCCGCGAGAACGATCAGGTGCGCATCCTCTCCGGGGTCTTCGAGGGGCGCACCACTGGCACGCCGATTGGCATTCTGATCGAGAACAGCGATGCGCGCTCGCGCGACTACGAGCGGATCAAAGACCGCTTCCGCCCGGGGCACGCCGACTACACCTATCAGCAGAAGTACGGCGTGCGCGACTACCGCGGCGGCGGGCGCTCCTCGGCGCGCGAGACCGTGATGCGCACCGCGGCGGGCGCGATCGCGCGGCGCTATCTCGCCACGCGACTCGGCGTGCGCATTTTCGGTTTCCTGAGCCAGGTCGGGCCGCTCAACCTGGAGGCGGTCGATCCCGCCTTCGCCTACCAGAACCCGTTCTTCTGCCCCGACCCGAAGCGCGTGCCGGAGCTCGAGGAGCTCATCTGGAAGACGCGCGAGGCCGGTGACTCGGTCGGTGCGCGCATCACCGTGGTCGCGAGCGGCGTTCCACCAGGCCTCGGAGAGCCGGTGTTCGACCGGCTGGATGCGGACATCGCCCACGCGCTCATGGGCATCAACGCGGTGAAGGCGGTCGAGCTCGGCGCCGGCGTGCGCTCGGCCGCGCAGCGCGGCAGCGAGCACCGCGACGAGCTGACCCCGGGCGGCTTCCTGAGCAACCACGCGGGAGGCGTCCTTGGGGGCATCTCCTCGGGTCAGGACATCGTCGCGCACCTCACGTTGAAGCCCACCTCGAGCATCCAGGTGCCCGGGCGCACCATCGACGTCGCCGGCAATCCGGTCGAGATCGTGACGACCGGACGCCACGACCCGTGCGTGGGGCTGCGCGCTACGCCGATCGCGGAGGCGATGCTCGCGATCGTGCTCATGGATCACTACCTGCGCCAGCGCGCGCAGAACGCCGATGTGAAGTCCCCGACGCCGGTGATCCCGGCCGCTCCGCGCAGCTGAGCGGCGCGGCTTTCGACGGGGTGGCGGACTCTCAACGGACGGCTTTGTCCGGGCGCGCGCGCCCCCGGCCGGCAAGATGTGGTGGAGATCACAGTTCGGGCGCCGCCTCGGGCATGCGAGCCCGCTCCGAGGGCGAACCGCGACACAGTTTATGTCTCAAGAATCCGTAAAGATTCTTCCTCTTTACCGGGGATTTAGCTCGAGGACTGCGCGCGACATGTGCATCGAAAAGCCGCGATCTACGGCGGCGGAAGCCTTCAGGCTTTGGGTTGGCAGCGTATTTAAGTTATATTGCCGCCCAATTCGTGGTGGACTCGCAACTTATCGTCCATCCGATTGTTTCCACAAGACATTTCAAATGGCTCCTGCCGGGGTGTCCTGATGTTCGCCAAACGCTCAAGCCGGGCGCTGGCATTGCTGCTGGCTTTGCCGTCAGCGGCGCTTGCCCTGGGTCTCGGAGACATTCATCTCAACTCCTCGCTCAACTCCCCGCTCGATGCGGAGATCGAGGTCACCGACGTCGCGCCCGATGAGGTCGCCACGGTGCGGGCCCAGCTCGCGGCCCGCGAGGTCTTCTCCCAGAACGGCATCGACTACCCGGCGTACCTCACGAACGTTCAGCTGCGCACGGTCGAGACAACCGACGGCCGCCACGTCATTCGAATCAAGTCCACTGACGCGATCACCGATCCCTTCATCACGCTGTTGATTAATGTCACCTGGTCGCACGGGCAACTGGTGCGCGAGTACACCATGCTGCTCGATCCGCCGGTGTACACGCCGAACCAGTCGGTGGCGAGCGCGCCGGTGAGCGCGCCCGCGACCGGTGCCGAAACGCGCGCCGGAGGGATCGCGCGCAGCGCAGAGACTCCGGCTCCCGCGCCGGCGGCTGCGCCCGCGATGCCGGCCGCCGAGCCTGCGCAGGCGGCGCCTGCCGAGACTGCCGCTCCCGCACCGAGCGCGCCTGCCCGGCGCACCACCCCGCAGAGCACACCGGCGCCGAGCGCACCTGCACCGAGCGCGCCCGCCCCGAGCGCCGCTGCGGCGGAGCAGGCCGCCAATCACCTCGTGGAGCGCGGCGAGACGCTGTCGAAGATCGCGAGCGGGTTGACCAGCGCGAGCGCGAATTCCGCGCGTACCCGCAGCTGGATACTCGCAATCTATCAGGCGAACCCCCGGGCCTTCGACCAGAACATGAACGTGATGCGCGCGGGCGCCGTACTGCGTATTCCGGAAGCGGCGGCGGCGCAGGCGATCGCGCCGGCCGAGGCAACCGCGGAGATCGAGCGTCAGTTCGCGGCGTGGCGTTCCAACGCAGCCGCTCCCGCCGCAGGCGCCGGCGCGGCGCAAGGCTCGCAGCCCGGCCGACTCCATCTCGTGACGCCCTCGGAGAGCGCCTCTGCCGGCACCGGCACCGCCTCGAGCACCGCCGAGGTCAACGCACTGAAGGGCCAGGTGCACGATCTCGAGGGCCAGCTCGCGGAGTCGAAACGCCTGCTTGACCTCAAGAACCAGGACCTCGCTCGGCTGCAGTCGGAGCTCGCCGCGAAGCAGCGCGCGGCGCCCGCGCCGGCTCCCGCTCCGCCTCCTGCGGCACCCGTGGCCGAGCAGCCGCCGGTCGCGCAGGCGGCGCCGCCGCCGGCTCCGCCGGCTGAGACGCCGGCGCCGAAGGAAGAGCAGCCGCCTCCGGTCGCCGAGGCCGCGCCCCCGCCGATCACGAAGCCGCTCGCCAGGCCGACGCCCGCGACCGAACCGGCGCCTGCGCCCGCCGAGGGCGGCTCGTTCCTCGATACGATCATGGGTTACTGGTGGGTGCTGGCACTCGTCGCGCTGGTGCTCGCTCTGGTCGCGGGCATGCGATTCCTGCGCGCGCGCCGTGCTTCGGAATTCGACGACTCGCTCGGCCGGCTTGCGGTGGCCGCGGCCTCCGGGGCAGGTGGCGCGCTGGGTAGCGGCGGCTCCGCCCGTGGCGGCGGAGGGTTCGAGGCCCCGACCATGCGGGCCATGCCGCTCACCGAGCCGGAGCCCGACGTCGTGGTCGAGGAGAGCGGCACGCACGAGCGGCCGCGCTTCGCTGCCGCCACAGGCGCACCGCCGGCGGCGGCGAGGCACGTCACCGCCGATGACACCATCAGCAGCGAGACCGCGATCAATCTCGATCAGGGCGACCCGCTGGCCGAGGCCGACTTCCACATGGCCTACGGCCTCTACGACCAGGCCGCCGACCTGATCCGCATCGCGATCGGGCGCGAGCCGGAGCGTCGCGACCTGAAGCTCAAGCTCCTCGAAGTGTTCTTCGTGTGGGGCAACAAGGAGCAGTTCCTGCAGGCCGCGCACGAGCTCGCGCAGACGCGCGCGGAAGCCGCACCGGGCGAGTGGGAAAAGATCCTGATCATGGGCAAGCAACTCGCCCCGGAGGATCCGTTGTTCTCCGGCGGTGCCGGCGTTGGTGGAGCGGCCGCGGGCGGCGTCGACCTCAACCTCGAGGGCGGACAGAGCCGGGTCGACTTCGATCTGCTCGGCGAGGGGCTGCCGACCGACGGGCAGGGCGTCGATCTCGACATCGGTTCGGCGGTCGGCGACCACACCACAGAACTGCACGAGGCGACCACCGGGGTCACGGACACCAACCTGGCCGCGATCGGCGCAACCGGCGTCACGCGACAGATGACCGCCAAGATGCGTCAGCCGAACCCGGACGCCGAGGGCCCGACGGTCGAGCAGCCGATGCTCGAGGCGCGCGAGGATCGTACGGTTCGCGCGAAGATCGAGCCGCGGTTGCACGGCGGCGAACAGACCGCGGAACTGGCGATCGACGATCTCGGGCTCGACCTGGGGGCGGTCGACACGGCGGAGCAACCCTCGCTCGGCGCCGGCGCCGACGCGCCGACCATGGTCGCCGGCTTCGACGAGAGAACGCGCAAGAGGCTCGAGGACACTGCGAGCGAGGCCGGGCACCTTAAGTCGACCACGGGCCAGTGGCAGTTCGACCAGGACGAGCTCGAGTCGGCGCTGACGCAGGCCGGGTTGCCCGCGGACGGCTCGCAGACCTCGCGCCTGGCGCAGCTGCGGGGCGATACCGTCGA
>DASXKA010000129.1:0-4613 GCA_036497085.1 Steroidobacteraceae bacterium
GAGGTGCAGTTGCCGGCGTTCGGACCGCTGTCGGTAATGCCGGCGGGTCCGCTGCCGCCCAACCCACAGGAGCTGCTGCTGCGCCCGGCGATGGCGAGCTACCTGGAGCTTGCCAGCGCCCAGTTCGACGTGGTCCTGGTCGACACCCCGCCGGCCCGCGACACTGCCGACGCGCACGGCGTAGCGTTCTGTGCCGGCAGCGCTCTGGTGCTGGCACGAACCAACCATACCCGTCTCGATGAGGCTGCGGCTCTGGCGCGCGACCTGGCCGGCGCCGGTGCCGTCGTGCTCGGCGCCGTGCTCACCAAGTTCTGACCGGGCCTCGTGCAGTGACGCAACTGGCCCTGGACCAGCGACTCAAACTGCCGGGGATCGTGCTGCTGGGCGGGGCGTGCGGCGTGGCGCTGGCCGCCGGCGGCATGACGGCGTTCTATCTGTGCGTCTCGCTGCTCGCCTGCGGTTTCATCCTGGCCGACTTCCGCTGCGGCGTCGTGATGCTGATTCTCCTCATGCCGTTCTCCGGCAGCAGCACGTTGTTCCCGCACGAGATGTTCGGCATCGTCGGTCTGAATCCCCTGAACCTGCTGCTCGCGGGTACGTGCTGCTCCTGGCTCCTGCAGGCCTTTGCCGGCGGGAGCCCGGGCCGCTTCCAGTCACGGCCGCTGCTGCTGCTCTACGTAGTGCCCGTCCTGGTGGCCGGCGCGATCGGCACGCGCCACATTCACGAGGTCTCGCCCACGCTGCTCGTCATCTACCCGGGACTCGATTTCCCCGATGCAGCGAGCTACCTGAGGGAGTTGGTGCTCAAGCCGCTGCTCATGGTGCTGTTCGCGCTGCTGGTCGCGGCGGCGGTGGCGAAATCGGCACGGCCGGCGAGATTTCTGCTGCCGGCCGTCATCTCGATATGCTTCATGGCGGCGATCGTTCCGGTGTACGTGGCGCAAACGGGCATCGGGCTGAAGGGGCTCGCAAGCAGCGAGGAGCGGGAATTCCTCTCGGCCCTGGGCCTGCATGCGAACGACCTGGGCAGACTCTATGCGATCGCCTACGCGCTGCTGCTGTTCACCTGGGCAGAGGCTAAGGAGCTGCCGTGGCGCTGGGCACTACTGGCCGCGGCGGGATTGACGGCCGTAGCACTGGTCCTCACGTTCTCGCGCGGCGCCGTCGTCGAGCTCGTCGTGGTGAGCGCGCTTTACGTGCTGTGGCGGCGCAGTTCGCGGACGGTGTTGTTTGCAGCGGTGGTCGGATTTGCGGTGCTGGTGCTGGCGCCTGAGGCGCTGTACCACCGGATGGAGACGGGGGAGGGCGAGGGCCTGAATGCGATCAGCGCCGGGCGTGTCGATGGCCTGTGGCTGCCGCTGCTCCCCGAGGTCCTGCGCCACCCGCTCTTCGGCAACGGCATCAGCGCGATTCTCTGGTCCGCGCCCATGCGGGAGGGGGCGGGACAGGGAGTGCTGCCGGTGACGCACCCCCACAACGCCTACCTCGAGGCGTTGCTCGACATGGGGATCGTCGGCACGGTAATGCTATGCGCGTACTTCGTGCACGTCTTCAGGGGTTTGCGGGAGCTCTCGAAGGATCCGCGCCTCGAGCCGGCGTTGCGCGGGCTCTTTCAGGGAGCCGCTGCCGGGCTCCTCGGGATGCTGGTTTCCGACTTCACCGATAGCAGCCTCGCGCCGCGGCCGGAGCAGGCGTTCCTCTGGCTCGCGATAGGCATGATGTACGGCGAGTTTGCGCGTCGAGCCGCCGAATACGCGCGGCGGGCCGGTGAGCATGCGCGGGAGGCCGGGTGAGCGCCGCGCCCGACAGCGGGGTTTCGGTCCGCGTGTCGGTCCGCGACAAGCTCGCGCCGCGCGCGATGTCGCTCGGTGTCGCCAACGCTCTCGACTACGCGTTGCAGTTCCTGCTCCCGGTCGTGCTGGTGCGCCACCTGTCACCGGCGGCTTTCGGGGGCTATCGGTTGCTGTGGCTTGCGACCGGAACGGTCATGGCGGTCGTCACCCAGGCGATGGCCGGGAGTCTCTATTACTTCCTGCCGCGCTCGGACGCCGACGGCAAACGCCTCTACATCAACCAGGCGGTGTTGTATCTCGTTGCGGCCGGGCTCGTCGGCGCGTGGGCGGTCAGCGGGCTCAATCCCTGGCTGCCCGCGGATGTCCGCAACCTGGTGGGCAACGACCTGCTCGTGCCGCTGTTCGTGCTCCTGTGGGTGGTCGCCTCTCTCCTCGATCTGATCGGCACGGCCGAAGAGCGCGTCGCCTGGCAAACGCGTACGGTCGTCGGGCTTTCCGCGCTGCGCGCGCTCGCTCTGTCGGTGACCGCAATACTGACGCGCCAGCTCGAGCCCGTGCTGCTCGCGCTGCTCGGCTTTGCGGCCTTCAAGCTCGCGGTGCTCATCGGGTACGTCGCACGGCACCATGGGGTACGCGGTCCCTTTCTGCGGCGCGGCGCCTTCGCCAATCAGCTGCGGCAGTCGGCGCCCTTCGGTTTCGCCGGCGCGCTCTATGGGCTGCGCGGCCAGGCGGATCAATGGGTGGCGAGCGTGCTGTTCCCGGTCGCCCTGTTCGCCTCGTTCTCGATCGCGGCGCTCCTCGGCCCTCTGGTGCACTTGTGCCGGCAGTCGGTGGGGCAGGCGTTCGCGCCGAGCCTCAGCCGCCTCGAAGCCGCTGGGGACAACCGCGGAATGCTCGCGCTCAACAGTCGCGGCAGCGTGATGGTCGCGACGCTCGTTTACCCGCTGCTGGCCTTTGCATTCGTATTCAGCAAGGAGATCGTCAGCGTCATCTATACACCGGCCTATGTCGATGCAGTGCCGGTGATGCGCGTCTACATTATCGGCCTCATCGCCCTGGTCATCGAGCCGGCCAGCATCATGCTGTTGCTGCGGCAGGGCGGCTTCAGCATGAGCGTCGGGATGCTTGCGTTGCCGCTCTCGGTGGCGGTGAGCTTCGCGGCGGCCGGCGTCATCGGCCTTTGCGGGGCGGCAGCGGGCAGTGTGGCGGCCATCTACTTCGAGCACCTCGTGACGCTGTGGCGCATCGCCAGGCGCACCGGGATCCCGCTGCGCCGCGTGCAGGACTGGCGCTCGCTCGCGCTGCTGCTCCTGTGCGCGGCGCTGGCGGGGGTCGTGGCGTGGGGCGTCGTGAGCTTCCTCGATGAGCGCGACAGCGCGCTCCGTGCGGTGACCGGCGGCGTGGTGCTCGGCGCGGTGTACCTCGGCCTCGTGCGGCTCTGCGGGCTCGGGCGCGACTGGTGGACGGCCCTGAGTCGCCTCTGGCCAGGGCGCCTGAGGCCCGAGGCGCCGCGATGAGACTGATGTTTCTCACGGGCTCGCTCGCATACGGTGGTGCCGAGCGCCACGCGATTACACTGGCGAACCGCCTCGCCGAGCGCGGTCACGAATGCCAGCTGGCGTGGGTGAAGGGCGACTCCGCGCAGCTCGGGAGGCTCCACCTCGCGAGCCCGGGGTCCGCGTTCTGTCTCGACGCCGCGCGCTATCTCGACCTGCGCGCGGTCCGGCGGCTTGCCGGCGCGCTCGCGCGCCACCGGCCGCAAGTGCTGGTGGCCGCCAATCCCTACGCCCTCCTGTACGCTTCTCTGGCGCGGGCCGCGGCGCGCGTGCGCGTACCGTTGATCCTCATCTACCACTCGACGCGCTGGCCGGGTCTCAAGGAGCAGGCCAAGCTCCTGGCCTACCGGCCGTTCATGTGGGCGGCGGCGCGTGCGGTGTTCGTGTGCGATCACCAGCGGCGCTACTGCACGCGCCGGGCTCTGCTGTCACCCAGCAACACGGTGATCCACAACGGCGTCGACACGGACTACTTCCAGGATCACTGGAACGCCCCCGAACGGCGGGCGCTACGCGCCGCCCTCGGCTACACCGATACCGACTACGTGATCGGGAGCGCGGCTGCGCTCCGACCGGAGAAGAACCACGTCCAGCTCGTCGAGGCGACTGCCGGGCTGCGCGGCGCGGGCCTCGGAGCCAAGGCGCTGCTCATCGGCGACGGCCCGACGCGGGCCGCGGTGGAGGGGCGCGCCCGCGCCCGGGGCGTCGAACGGGACGTGACGGTCACCGGCTTTCGCGAGGACGTGAGGTCCTATCTCGCGGCCTGCGACGTGGTGTGCGTCTGCAGCCTCACCGAGGCGCTGTCCCTCGCGGCGATCGAGGCCATGGCCATGGGTAAGCCACTGGTGCATTCGGAGGTCGGTGGAGCACGGGAGCTCGTAGATCCCGGGAGCAACGGCCTGTTGTTTCCCGCGGGTGACACGGCGGCACTCGTCCAATGCCTCGCACGGCTCGCCGACCCCGCAACCCGGGAGAGCATGGGCCGCTGCGCCCGCGCCAAGGCTGAAACCGACTTCGGCGAGGAGAGGATGATTGACCGCTACGAGCATCTGCTGCTGGGGGTGTGCGACGCCACTCGCGCCGGGCCGGCACGCTCCGGCTCCCGCGCAAGTCCTGCGGTGCCCCGACCGGTCGTGTTTCTCCTCGGGCCGCGGCGCGACGCGCTGAGCGGGGTGAGCACGCATCTGAGCCTGCTGCTCAGGTCGTCTCTGGCGGAGGAATTTACGCTCGTCCACTTCGAGGTCGGCAGCGAAGGTCGCAGCGA
>DASXKA010000130.1:0-8448 GCA_036497085.1 Steroidobacteraceae bacterium
CAGGCGCAGCACGCTGGCATTGTCCGGGGTCGCGGCGCCGGCCGTGGCATTGACGTCGCTCAAGAGATTCCCCTATCGTTTTGCGGGTTTGCGCGGCGATTCTAGCGCGGCCGGTCACGCTCTGGAGAGTGCATTGAACCCGGCAAGTGACGTGGATTTCCAACTGATGCGCATCGCCTCTCTACTGGAGAGCGATCCGCCCGCCGCGGTCGCGGAGGCCGCGCGCATTCTGCGCGCCCATCCCGGGCACCGAGCGGCGCTCCTGCTGCTCGGTACGGCGCACCGCGCCTGTGGCAACCCGCAGGCGGCCGCCGCCGAATTCGCCGCGCTCGCCGCGGCACAGCCGGACTCCCCGGTGATCCGCCTGGAGCTCGGGCGCGCGCTGCGCGGGGCGGGACGCGATACCGAGGCGCTCGCGGCCCTCGAGCACGCGGTGGAGCTGGCGCCCGATCTGGCCGAAGCGTGGCGTGAGCTCTCGATGCTGCACGCGGCGCGTGGTGACCCCGCCGCCTGCGATGCGGCTTACGCTCGCTTCGAGCATCTGGCGCCGGAGGGCCGGCACCTGGCCGAGGCCGCGAGGGCCCTTGCCAACGAGCGACTCACCGCCGCCGAAGAATTCCTGGAGCGCGCACTCTCGCCCCAGGACGTCGCTGCACTGCGCCTGCGGGCCGAAGTTGCCAGCGCGCGCGAGGACTTCATCCGGGCGGAAGCGTTGCTGCAGGAGTGCCTGCGCCTGGCACCCGGCTACAGCCGCGCGCGGCTGGATCTCGCGCAGGTCCTGCGCATGCGCATGCAGGGCGAGCCAATGCTGCCGCTGCTCGAGCGGTTACTGGCGATGGATCCCGACAATCTGCGCTACCGCACACTGCACGCGGCGGCCTACAGCCTCCTCGGGCGCTCAGAGCGCGCCCTCGAGCTCCTCGAAACACTGGTGCGCGAATGCCCCCGCGATGAGGTGGTGTGGCTGAACTATGGCCACACGCTGCGCACCGCGGGCCGCCAGCGTGAGGCCATCGACGCTTACCGCAGGTGCATCGAGCTCAAGCCGGGGTTCGGCAACGCCTGGATGGCCCTCGCGAATCTCAAGACCTTTCGCTTCAGCGCCGGCGACGTCGTGGCGATGCAGGAGCAGCTCGCGCGCGAGGAAATGCCCGCCGACGATCGCGCGCAGTTCGAATTTTCACTCGGCAAGGCGCTGGAGGATGCCGGCGACTTCGCCGCTTCCTTCGAGCACTACGCCCGCGGCAACGAGCGGCGGCGGGCGGTGGTTCGCTACCAGGGCGAGAGCGTCGCGCGCTTCGCGCAGCGCACGCGGGCCCTGTACACGGCGGAATTCTTCCGCGCGCGCTCCGGCTGGGGCTGCCCGTCACAGGATCCGATTTTCATCGTCGGCCTGCCGCGCGCGGGCTCCACGCTGCTCGAGCAGATCCTCGCCAGTCATTCTCAAATCGAGGGCACGCGCGAGCTCACCGATGTGCTGCAGTTTGCGCTGCAGCTCGGCGACCGCAACGAAGAACCCGGCAAGCCCCCTGTTTATCCGCAGTCGGTCGCGCGCCTGACACGCAGCGAGGTCGCCGCGCTCGGCGAGCGCTATCTCGCGCAGACGCGCGCGCACCGCCTGCTCGGCCGGCCGCGCTTCATCGACAAGATGGGCAGCAACTTTCTGCACCTGGGCCTCGTCCAGCTGATGCTGCCGAACGCACGCATCATCGACGCGCGCCGCTCCGCACTCGGATGCTGCTTTGCCAACTTCAAGCAGCACTTCCAGCAGGGGCTGTGGTTCAGCTACAGTCTCGAGGATCTCGCTCACTACTACCGCGAGTACGTCGGGCTCGTGGCGCACTTCGAACAGGTGTTGCCCGGACGCATTTACCGCGTCTGCTACGAGGACGTGGTCGGGGATCTGGAGGGCGAGGTGCGCCGACTGCTCGATCACCTGGGGCTGCCGTTCGAGGAACAGTGCCTGCGCTTCCACGAGACCCGCCGCACGGTGGCGACCGTGAGCTCCGAGCAGGTGCGTCAACCGCTCTATACGGAGGGGCTCTCGCACTGGCGCAACTTCGAGCCGTGGCTCGCTCCTCTGAAGGAAGCCCTCGGTGACCTGGCGGGTGCTGAGCGCGGACCGGGGGAAGCGAACGCGAGAGCCAAGGCCTGAACGCGTCGCAGCACGGTCGCGCCTAGAGCGGCGGGCCCGGGCGCGCCTCCGCTACCAGGCGCGTCAGCTCGCAGTGGATGGCGGCGAAAACGCCCTCCCAGTCGCCGCGCCGGGACTGGCGGAACAGGCGCATGCTCGGGTACCAGGGGCTGTCGGTACGCTCCAGCAGCCAACGCCAGTCGGGCACGTGCTTGAGGGCCAGCCAGGTCGGGCGGCCGAGCGCGCCTGCCAGATGCGCGAGTGCGGTGTCACCGGTAATAACGAGGTCGAGATGGCTCATGACAGCCGCGCTGTCGAGAAATGCCTGCGGCCCGATGTCAAAGTCGTCCCCTAGCACCTCGAGCGGCAGGTCTTGCGATCCGGGCTGTAACTGTCCGCGCCCGTCGCCTTTCTGCAGGCTGATCAGGCGCACACCGGGAACCGCCGCAAGGCGCCCGAACATCTCGAGTGGCACCGACCTGCCAACGTCGATGCGGTTGTGACTGCCCTGCCACGCGATGCCGATCCTAAAGCCGGCAGTGCCAATTCGTTCGCGCCACTGAGCCGCGCGCCGGGGGTCCGCGCTCAGGTAGGGCACCGCGGCCGGAATGTCCGCGAGCGTGGTTCCGAAGGCGAGCGGAAGGCTGGTCAGCGCACAGTGATAGTCGAACGCGCGCGTCTCTTCGCCGGGCGCGACGATTGGGATCGTCGGGCTGAGGCTCGTCAACAGCTCACGCAGCTGTGACTGCACGGCCAGCACGACGCGCGCGCCGCGCGCCTCGCACAGCTTCGCGTACCGACAGAACTGTATGGTATCGCCGAGTGCCTGATCGGCATAAACGAACAGGGACTTGCCGCAAATCTCCGCTTCACCGCGCCAGGTTGCGCCGGGTAGTGCCGGCGCAGGCGCGGGGTTGAGCTTTTTGCGCCATTCATATATCGGCAATCCCCGCGCAAACTCACCCGCTATCAGCAGGCAGAGGCTCTTGTTGAAGAGCGCCTGTGCATGCTGGGGGTTGAGCCCGATCGCCCGGTCGTAGCACGCGATGGCATCCGCGAACCGCTTGAGGTCGAACAGCGCGTTGCCGCGGTGACAGTGGTTGTCCGCCTCCCGAGGAGCCTCGCGAACCGCGAGATCATACTCTGCGAGCGCCTCCTCCGGGCGCTGCAAATCCCGAAGCGCGTTGCCGAGATTGCCGTGAACTCCAGGCATGCCGGGCTGCAGCTGCAGCGCACGGCGACAGCTGGCAAGCGCCTCGGCCGGTTGGCCGAGCTCGCACTGCACCGTACCGAGATTATTGTGCGCCTCTGGAAAATCCGGTTGCAGCGCAAGGGCGCGCTCGTAACTGCTGGCCGCCTCGCGATACCTCTGCAGCGCCTGGAGCACGAGTCCGAGGTTGTTGTAGGCCACCGCAAAGCTCGGCTGCAGGGCGATTGCCCGTTCATAACTTGCGAGCGCCTCGGTGAAGTGCTGCAGATGCCGCAGCACGTTGCCGCGGTTGTTCAGCAGCTCCGCGGACTCGGGCCGCAGTGACAGCGCCCGCTCGAAACTTGCGAGCGCCTCGGCACTGCGTCGCAGCTGCTGCAGAGCCATGCCCCGATAGTTGTGTGCCTCGACGCACTGCGGCTGCAAGGCGATGGCCTGATCGAAGCTCGCGACGGCCTCAGCGGGACGCCCCAGGTCGCACAATGCGGCTCCGCGATGGCAGTAGGCCTCGGTGGTGGGCTGGAGAGCGATTGCGGCGCTGGCGCGTGCGAGCGCTTCCTGCGGGCGGTGGAGCTCCCGCAAGGCGGCCGCACTGCAGCTCAGCGCGATCGCAAGGTCCGCCTGCAGCGCCAGCGCGGCGTCGTAACTGGCAAGCGCCTCGACCCAACGACCCAACGCACTCAGCGACCCGCCCAGGCTGACGTAGGCTCCCGCGGTTCCTCGCAGAGCGATCGCCCTGCCGATCAATTCGACCGCCTGGCCATATCGGCCGGCCTGGTGTGCGAGGACACCCTGCCGATGCAGGGCGTCGAAGTCGTGCGGATTGCGGCGCAGTAGCTGCGTGTAGATCTGTTCCGCCTCGGCGAGCCGGCCGGCACGATGCAACGCCATTCCGCGCTCGCGTAGCGCTTCGGGTGTCGACGCGCCCTCCGGCGGCGCCGAGCTCATCCGGGCAGCACCGCTGCAGCCAGCGGGTGGCGTTTCGCTGCTATTTGCAGCCAAACCATTCCGCGGCGGATTTGCGCCGCGTGCTCGCGGTCCGCCTGGCGCAGCAGCTCGCGCCGCAACGCCGTGTCGTACGCGTGCTCCGGCGCCTTGGAATACTGGCGCATCAGGGGTCCTGCGACGAGCGCTTCGAACTCGCCCGCAGCGGGGCTGGCCCCGAGCGCCCGAAAAATGGCCTGCAGGCCCGACCGCGGCTCGCCGAGGAATGCATCGAAGTCCACCCACAGCACCTGCGACCCGAAGCGGGCCGCCGCCTGGTGCAGCGTCGTCATTTCACAAAGCCAGCTCATCGCGATGTATTCGCCTTCTGAGTGGGGATCCATGCGCCATTCCGGCCTACCGAGTCGTCTTCCGAGTCGCTCGAGGCGCTGCGCCGCCAGTTGCCTGCTCTCGACTCGGGAATTAGGGCCGGCGAGGATGGCGCGCAGGTACGCGAGCGGTTGAGCGAACATGAAGATCGCGGTTGGATGAGCGTCTCCGGCGAGTATGACTTCGGCCAGCTCGCTGACAAAGCTGGTGACTTTGACGACCGCCCGTTGGTTGGTCCGCCAGGTGCGCCCGAGGAGCGCCAGCGTGACCTCGAGGCTCGGCGCGCCGGCCGCAGACGGTGAGCGGGCGGCAATCGCGCGCAGCAGCGCCGGCTCTCGCAGCGAGAGAAAGCTCTCGTGCGCGCCGATAAGCCGCGAGATGAGCGTCGAGCCGACGTGACCGGTATGGAAAATGTAATGCGACGGGGGTGCGAGCCGCGCGGCCGCTGCCTCGAGGATCGCAAGCCCACAAACCTGCTGTTCGCAGCCGAGCCCGAGAATTCGTTGATCGAGGAAGCTGGCCGCCCGGTAGGAAGCTTCGTCGAGGCGCACGAGCCTCACGGCGCCGCCTGCCACCGCCTCGAGGGGAAACCAGGCCGGAGAGCGCACGATGTCATCCGCAGCGATCGTTTCTTCCGGCAAGAGCGTCCTCGGTCGCGGAACTACGCTTGCGGATTGTGCCAGCTGGGCCTGAGCGGTCACCAGCGGCGTACCCCACACCGGCGCGGGCGTTACGACGCCGGAGCCTTGAGAAGCGTATCGACGGCGCCGGCCACTTCGCCCGCGCGCTTGTCGCCCTTGTCCATTTCACCGGGGACGCACGCGTACAGCAGCCCGTCCCGTCCGATGAGGCAGAACGTCGGCCAGTACTGCACGTGCAGCGCTTTCCAGTAGGAATAGTCCCCATCAATCATCACCGGGTAGTGGATGCCGAGCCGCTCGACCGCCTTGCGCACGGCGCTCGCGGACCTCTCCTCGTCCAGCTCCGGCGTGTGCACGCCGACCAGCACCAGTCCCCTGGGACCGTCTTCCTGCTCGAGAGAGTCGATCCAGGCGCGGGACTTGATGCAGTTGTCACACTTGAATGCCCAGAACTCGACCACCACCACCTTGCCCTTGAGGTCGGCGAGCGTGAGCGGCAGCGAGTTGAGCCAATCCTCGGCGCGCGAGTGCGTGAACGCGGGAGGTGTGTGCGGCGCGGCAGCCACCACCGACCCGCAGGCCAGGAGAGAGAGCAGAACGAGTCTGATTCCTTTCACTCGAGAATCCTCCGCACGACCGCGGCCGGCGCGCGAGCCGAAGACTATAGGCCCGCGGGTGCCCGGGCGGAAGCTTAGCTATCTGCCGCACGAGCGCTGCCAGTCCTGTGGCCTGGCACCCGGGTTGTGCCATCCGCACGGACCCTGCAGCAGCCGTTCGGCCTGCGGCGGCCCCCAGCTCGCCGCCGGGTACTCTATCGGCACCGTCGCGCCGCGCAGCAATGGATCCACGATCGCCCACGCCGCCTCCACCTCGTCCTCGCGCGCGAAGTGCGCGGTATCGCCGATCAGCGCGGAGCCGATCAACGCGGCATAGGGGTCGAGGTCATCGCCCTGCTGCTGCGCGACGAACAGCTCGACGTCGCGACCGGTCATCACCGGGCCGGGCATCTTGGAGTGCGCCCCGAGGGCGATCGCCACGTCGGGACCGACGCGGAAGCGCAGGTGATTCGGCTGCTCCGGACCCAGGTTGCCGAACACCCGCGCCGGCGGCGGGCGCAGCTCCACCACGACCTCGGTGGCCGTCACCGGCAGGCGCTTGCCGGCGCGCATGTAGAACGGCACGCCGCTCCAGCGCCAGGAATCGACGTGCAGTACCAGCGCGGCGTAGGTCTCGACGCGCGAGTCGGCGGCCACCCCGGGCTCGTCGCGGTAGCCGACGAACTGGCCGCGCACCAGCTCGGCGGGAATCGCCGGACGGATCGCCTTGAGCACCTTGACCTTCTCATCGCGCAGCGATTCTCCCTCGGCGTTCACCGGCGGCTCCATGGCGAGCAGGGCCACGATCTGCATCAGGTGGTTCTGCATCACGTCGCGGATCGCGCCGGCCTCCTCGTAGAAGCGGCCGCGGCCGGCGACGCCCAGCGTCTCGGCCATGGTGATCTGTACGCTCGCGACGAAGTTGCGATTCAGCACCGGCTCGAGAAAGGTGTTGGCGAAGCGGAAGTAGAGGATGTTCTGCACCGCCTCCTTGCCGAGATAGTGATCGATGCGAAAGATGCTCGACTCGGGAAAGTGCGCGTGCAGCGTCGCATTCAACGCGCGCGCCGAGGCCAGGTCGCGCCCGAAGGGCTTCTCCACCACGATGCGCGCGCCCTGCGCGCAGGTCGAGGCGCTCAGGTGCTCCGCGACCACCGCAAACATGCTGGGCGGGATTGCGAGATAGTGCAGCGGGCGCTGCGCGGGACCGAGCGCCGCGCGCAGCGCATCGAAGGTCGCACGCGTGTTGTAGTCGCCGTCGATGTAGCGCAGCAGGCTCACGAGGCGCGCCTGCACCGCCGCGTCGATCGCCGGCACGAAGGCCGCGAGACTCTCGCGCACCCGTGCGGCGAGCTGCTCGAGCTTCCAGCCCTGGCGCGCCACGCCGATCACCGGGACGGCGAGCACGCCGCGGCGTACCAGGTGATAGAGCGCCGGGTAGATCTTGCGGTAACACAGGTCGCCGGTCGCACCGAACAGCACGACGGCATCGCAGTCACGACGTTCCATGGCAACTCCGCCCGCGGCCCTGCTCAGCCGCTCTTCTCGAGGTGACCCCCGAAGCCGAGGCGCATCGCCGACAGCACCTTATCGGCGAATTCCCCGCGGCCGCGCGACTCGAAGCGCGAGTACAGCGCCGCGCTCAGCACGTTGGCGGGCACCCCCACATCGATGGCGGCCTGCACCGTCCAGCGGCCCTCGCCCGAATCGGCGACGCGCCCGGCGAAGCCCTCGAGGCGCGCATCGCGCGCGAGCGCTGCGGCGGTGAGATCGAGCAGCCGTGAGGCGACGATGCTGCCGTGGCGCCAGACCTCGGTGATGGCCGCGAGGTCGAGCCGGTATTGATAGAGGCGCGGATTGGCGAGTGGCGCCGTCTCCGCATCCGCCTGCGCCGCCGCGGTGCTGAGTCCCGCGTCGGCGTGCGCGAGCAGGTTGAGGCCTTCGGCGTACGCCGCCATCAGACCGTACTCGATGCCGTTGTGGACCATCTTGACGAAGTGCCCGGCCCCGTGCGGCCCGCAGTGCAGGTATCCGAGCCCCGCGGCACCGAGCCCGGCGGCCCGGCCGGCGGCAGCGCCGGCGGGCAGGCGCCCGCCCGGCGAGAGCGTCGCGAGCACCGGCTCGAGCCGCGCGACCGTCTCGGGCTCACCGCCGATCATCAGGCAGTAACCCTGCTCGAGCCCGAGCACGCCGCCGCTCGTACCGACGTCGACATAATGGATCCCGGCGGCGCTCAACTCGGCGGCGCGCCGGATGTCGTCCTGGTAGTTGGAATTGCCGCCGTCGATCAGTACATCCCCCGGCGCAAGCAGCGGACGGAGCTCTCCGATCACGGCGTCGACGGCCGCCGCCGGCAACATTATCCAGATGGCGCGCGGGCTCTCGAGCGAGCGCACCAGCTCCGCGAGCGACTGCGCACCGCGGGCGCCGGATCCCGCGACGGCTTTGACGCTCTCGGCGCTGCGGTCGTAGGCGACGCACTCATGACCGCCCTGCGTGAGGCGACGCACCATGTTGGCGCCCATGCGCCCGAGCCCGATCATCCCGATCTGCATA
>DASXKA010000131.1:0-2652 GCA_036497085.1 Steroidobacteraceae bacterium
GCCGCCCGGGCGGGAACTTCGCCACCCAGTGATCGATCTCGCCGCGGGTCTTCTCGGAGAGCAGCGAGAGCTTGCTCGCGAGCTGCGTGCCGCCGACCCCGACGCTGCTGCGCTCGCTCATCGGTCGATCTCCCCGAACACGATGTCCTGCGTGCCGATGACCGCCACCACGTCCGCAATCATGTGGCCGCGCACCATCTCTTCGAGCGAGGCGAGGTGCGCAAAGCCCGGCGCGCGGCACTTGAGGCGGTAGGGCTTGTTGGCGCCATCCGACACCAGGTAGACGCCGAACTCGCCCTTCGGCGCCTCGATCGCGGCATAGGTGTCGCCGGGGGGGACCTCGTAGCCTTCGGTGAAGAACTTGAAGTGGTGGATGAGCGCTTCCATGTCCTCTTTCATGCGCTCGCGGCGCGGCGGGCGCACCTTGCGGTCATCGATCATCACCGGGCCCGGGTGCGCGCGCAGCCACTCGAGGCACTGGCGGACGATGCGGTTCGACTGGCGCAGCTCCTCGACGCGCACCAGGTAGCGGTCGTAGCAGTCGCCGTTCACGCCCACCGGTACGTCGAAGTCCAGGCCCGCATAGACCTCGTAGGGCTGCTTCTTGCGCAGGTCCCAGGCCACACCCGAGCCGCGCAGCATCGGACCCGAGAAGCCGAGCTGCATAGCGCGCTCGGGCGTCACGACGCCGATGTTGACGGTGCGCTGCTTCCAGATGCGGTTGTCGGTGAGCAGCGCCTCGTAATCGTCGATCGCGGCCGGAAACTGCTCGGTAAACGCCTGGATGAAATCGAGCATCGTGCCGCTGCGCGCCTCGTTCATGCGCGCCACCTCCCTGGCCGAATGCCACCGCGTCACCTGGTATTTCGGCATCGAGTCCGGCAGATCGCGGTAGACCCCTCCGGGGCGGTAATAGGTCGCGTGCATGCGCGTACCGGACACCGCCTCGTAGACGTCCATAAGCTCCTCGCGCTGCTTGAAGGCGAGCAGGAACACGGTCATCGCCCCGATGTCGAGGCCGTGCGAGCCGAGCCACATGAGGTGGTTCAGGATGCGCGTCAGCTCGTCGAACATGACGCGGATGTATTGCGCGCGCTCCGGGGGCGCGATGCCGAGCAGCCGCTCGATGGCGAGCACGTAGGCATGCTCGTTGCACATCATCGAAACGTAGTCGAGCCGGTCCATGTAGCCGATCGACTGGTTGAAGGGCTTGGACTCGGCGAGCTTCTCCGTGCCGCGATGCAGGAGCCCGATGTGGGGATCGGCCTTCTGGATGACCTCGCCGTCCATTTCGAGCACCAGGCGCAGCACGCCGTGGGCGGCCGGGTGCTGCGGCCCGAAGTTCATCGTGTAGTTGCGGATCTCGTTGAGGGGCGCGGCGGACATCAGCGCGGCCCCTGCGGGTCACGGAGCGCGGGCTCGTAACGGTGGTCGTGGCGGATGACTTTGGGCACGAGCACCCGGGGCGTGATGCTCACCGGCCGATACACCACCCGCTGCCTGTCGGGGTCGTACTGCACCTCGACGTTGCCGGTGAGCGGGAAGTCCTTGCGGAACGGATGGCCGATGAAGCCGTAGTCGGTGAGGATGCGGCGCAGATCCGGGTGACCGCGGAACACGATGCCGAAGAGATCGAACGCCTCGCGCTCGAACCAGTTGGCTCCCGCCCAGACCTCGATCACCGAATCGACCGCGGGCTCGACGGTGTCCGGACACCTGACCCTCAGGCGCAGCCGCTGGTTGTGAGCCACGGAGAGCAGCTGATAGACGACGGCGAACCGGCCGGCAGCCTCCGGGTCCGGCGCGCCCTGCTGCGCGCTCCAGGCGCGGCTGAAGCCCGAGCGCGTGGCGCTGTCGGTCTGCCAGTCATCGAGCCCGTAGTGCAGGAAATCGACCCCGGCGAGATCGATCAGCATCTGAAATCTCAGCTCCGGCGCATCGCGCAGCGTGCGGCAGACCTCGAGGAGAGCCGCGGCGTCGGTTTCGTAGGCCAGCTCGCGCGCGAGCGCGGGTACTCGCCGCACGCTCGCCGCGAGCCGCGCGTCGACCTTCCCTGCGAGTGCCTCGACCGACTCGCTCTTGTCGTCCGTCCCCTTCATCCGCCTATCTCGCGATGGTGCTGGTGCGTGCGATCTTCTTCTGCAGCTGTATGATGCCGTAGACCAGCGCTTCGGCCGTCGGCGGACAGCCCGGCACGTACACGTCGACCGGTACGATGCGGTCGCAGCCACGCACGACCGAGTAGGAATAGTGGTAATACCCGCCGCCGTTCGCGCACGAGCCCATCGAGATCACCCAGCGCGGCTCGGCCATCTGGTCGTAGACCTTGCGCAGCGCCGGCGCCATCTTGTTGACCAGCGTGCCGGCCACGATCATGACGTCCGACTGGCGCGGGCTCGGCCGGAACACCACCCCGAAGCGGTCGAGGTCGTAGCGCGAGGCGCCCGCGTGCATCATCTCGACGGCACAGCAGGCGAGCCCGAAGGTCATCGGCCACAACGAGCCGGTGCGCGCCCAGTTGACGAGGGTATCCAGCTGGGTCGTGACGAACCCGCGCTGCGCGAAGGTCTCCGCGCCATCCGCGACCGCTAGTCCCACTCCAGCGCCCCTTTTCGCCACTCGTAGATGAAGCCCACGACGAGGATGACGAGG
>DASXKA010000132.1:0-2185 GCA_036497085.1 Steroidobacteraceae bacterium
GGTCTCGACTACTGGCCGCGGCAAGCGAAGATCATCCAGATCGACAGCGACCCGCGCGTGCTCGGGCTCGTCAAGCCGATCTCCGTCGGCATTCAGGGCGACGCGCGCGCCGCCGCCGCGGCGCTGCGTGAGCGCCTCGCGGGGCGGACACTCGCGGGGACGGCGAGCCGTGCGGAGCGCCTGGCGCGCATTGCCGCCGAGAAAGCCGCCTGGGAAGGTGAACTCACCGCGTGGGCCCAGGAGCGCGATCCGTACTCGCTCGAGGTCGCTGCCGACTCGAAGTACATGCACCCGCGCGAGATGCTGCGGGCACTCGAGCAGGCGCTGCCGGGCGATTCCATGGTCTCCACCGACATCGGCAATATCTGCTCGGTCGCCAACTCGTACCTGCGCTTCGACAAGCCGCGCTCGATGTTCGCCGCCATGAGCTTCGGCAACTGCGGCTACGCCTTCCCGGTCATCTGTGGCGCGAAGGTCGCCTGCCCGGAGCGCCCCGCGTTCGCCTACGTGGGTGACGGCGCCTGGGGCATCAGCTTCAACGAGTTGCTCACCTGTGCGCGCGAGCGCATCGGCGTGACCGTGATCGTATTCAACAACGGCCAGTGGGGCGCGGAGAAAAAGAACCACGTCGACTTCTATTCGCGCCGCTACCAGGGCGTGAACCTGGAGAATCCGAGCTGGGCGAAGGTGGCGCAGGCCTTCGGCTGCGAAGGCATCACCATCGAACGGCTCGCCGACATCGAGCCGGCGCTGCGCGCAGCCACGGTGGCACAGGCGCAAGGGCGCACCACCGTGCTCGAGATGATGGTCACTCAGGAGCTCGGCGACCCCTTCCGCCGCGACGCGCTCGCGAAGCCGGTGCGCCACCTCGCCAAGTATCAGAAGTACGTGTGAGGCCCACGGCGTGCATCGGCTCGAAGGCGCCGCGCCGATGAGCGCGAGTTCCGTAGTGCAGGACATCGCCGCGAGCGGGCTGCGCCGCTCGCTGCAACGCCGCCACATGCAGATGATCGCGCTCGGCGGGGTGATCGGCGCCGGGCTCTTCGTCGGCAGCGGCGTCGTCATCGGCTCGGCCGGGCCCGCGGCGGTCATTTCCTTCGCCCTCACCGGCACCCTCGTCGTGCTGGTGATGCGCATGCTCGGAGAGATGGCGGTCGCCTACCCCGCGGTCGGCGGTTTCTACGAGTACAACCGCCTCGCGCTCGGGGAGCTCGCGGGATTTCTCACCGGCTGGATGTACTGGTACTTCTGGGTGATCGTCGTCGCGCTCGAGGCGGTCGCGGGAGCGAAGATACTCGGCAACTGGTGGCCGCAGGTCGCGCCCTGGGAGTTCACGCTCGCCCTCATGGCGCTGTTCACGGTCGTGAACCTGTTATCAGTGCGCTCCTACGGCGAGGCGGAGTTCTGGTTCGCCTCGATCAAGGTGGCGGCGATCGCGCTGTTTCTGGTCGCCGGCGCCCTGTTCGTCTTCGGCGGCTGGCCGGGCGGGCACGCCGGGCTCCCGCACCTCACGGCCGACGGCGGCTTCATGCCGAACGGCATCGTCCCGGTGCTGGCGGGCGCGGTTGCTGCCACCGGCTTCTACTTCGGCGCCGAGATCGTCACCATTGCCGCCGCCGAGTCCGCCGAGCCGGAGAAGGCGATCGCGGAAACCACGCAGTCGGTGATCTGGCGGGTGCTCGTCTTCTACGTCGGTTCGATCTTCCTGGTCGTCGCGCTCGTGCCCTGGAACGACGCGCCGCGCATGTCGCGCCCCTACGTCAGCGTCATGGAGGTATTGCGCATTCCGGCCGCCGCCACCGTGATGAGCCTCGTGATCCTGACCGCGGTGCTCTCGGCTCTCAACTCGGGCCTGTTCGCCTCCTCGCGCATGCTGATGGCGCTCGCGCGGCGCGGCGATGCACCTGCGGCCGGCGCGCGCCTGGACAAGCGTGGCGTGCCGGTGGCCGCCATTCTCGCGAGCACCGCCTTCGGCTACGCGACGGTTGCAATGAGCTACCTCTCGCCCGACCGGATCTTCGCCTTTCTCGTCAACTCCTACGGCACGGTTGCGATCTTCGTCTACGTGCTGATCGCGGTGGCGGAGCTGCGGCTGCGGCGCCGTCTCGAGCGCGAGGCGCCGGAGCGGCTGCGCATCCGCATGTGGGGCTACCCCTGGCTCACGCGCCTCGCGGTAGCCGGAATG
>DASXKA010000133.1:0-6911 GCA_036497085.1 Steroidobacteraceae bacterium
GCTCCCGCGCCGGCGCCGGCCGCCTCGGCCTCAGGCGCGGCCGCCCCGCCCTGCTGCTCGGCGTAGGCGCGCTGCGCAATCGCGGCCGAGGCCTGGGCGAGCGCCTCGGTCTTCTTCTCGATGACGCCGCGGTCATCGCCCTTGAGAGCAGTGCGCAGATCCGACACAGCCGACTCCACCTTGGCGCGCTCGGCCGCATCGGCCTTGTCGCCGAGCGTCTGGAGCGACTTCTCCACGGCGTGGATCAGGCCGTCGGCCTTGTTGCGCGTCTCGACCAGCTCGCGGAAACGCTTGTCCTCCTCGGCGTGCGCCTCGGCGTCGCGCACCATGCGCTTGATCTCTTCCTCGTTGAGCCCGCTCGAGGCCTTGATGACGATCTTCTGCTCCTTGCCGGTGGCCTTGTCCTTGGCCGACACGTTGAGGATGCCGTTGGCGTCGATGTCGAACGACACCTCGACCTGCGGCATGCCGCGCGGCGCCGGCGGGATGTCCGACAGGTCGAACTTGCCGAGTGACTTGTTGTCGGCGGCGCGGTCGCGCTCGCCCTGCAGCACGTGAATAGTCACGGCCGTCTGGTTGTCGTCCGCCGTCGAGAAGGTATTCGACGCCTTGGTCGGGATGGTCGTGTTCTTCTCGATCAGCTTGGTCATGACCCCGCCGAGCGTCTCGATGCCGAGCGACAGAGGGGTCACATCGAGCAGCAGGACGTCCTTCACCTCGCCGGCGAGCACGCCCGCCTGGATTGCGGCACCCACCGCCACCGCCTCGTCGGCATTGACGTCCTTGCGCGGCTCCTTGCCGAAGAGGTCCTTGACGTACTTCTGCACGAGCGGCATGCGCGTCTGGCCGCCGACCAGGATCACCTCGGCGATGTCCGAGGCGGAAACCCCGGCGTCCTTCATTGCAGTCCTGCACGGCGCCACGGTCTTCTGCACCAGGTCCTCCACCAGCGACTCGAGCTTGGCACGGGTCAGCTTGATGTTGAGGTGCTTGGGACCGGAGGCATCGGCCGTGATGTACGGCAGGTTGATGTCGGTCTGCTGGGTAGAGGACAGCTCGATCTTGCCCTTCTCGGCCGCCTCCTTGAGGCGCTGCATCGCGAGCGGATCCTTGCGCACGTCGACGCCGGACTCCTTCAGGAACTGCTCCGCGAGGAAGTTGATGATGCGCAGGTCGAAGTCCTCGCCGCCGAGGAAAGTGTCGCCGTTGGTCGAGAGCACCTCGAACTGGCGCTCGCCATCGACCTCGGCGATCTCGATGATCGAAATGTCGAAGGTGCCGCCGCCCAGGTCATAGACGGCGATCTTGCGATCGCCCCCCTGCTTGTCGAGCCCGTAGGCGAGCGCGCCCGCGGTCGGCTCGTTGATGATGCGCTTCACCTCGAGGCCGGCGATGCGGCCCGCGTCCTTGGTGGCCTGGCGCTGGGAATCGTTGAAGTAGGCGGGCACCGTGATGACCGCCTCGGTCACCGGCTCGCCGAGATAGTCCTCGGCGGTCTTCTTCATCTTCATGAGCACGCGCGCCGAGATCTCGGGAGGGGCCATTTTCTTGCCCTGCACCTCGACCCAGGCGTCGCCGTTGTCGGCCCTGGCAATCTTGTACGGCACCATCTTGATGTCACGCTGCACCACCTCGTCCTCGAACTTGCGGCCGATGAGGCGCTTGATCGCGAACAGGGTGTTCTGCGGATTGGTCACGGCCTGGCGCTTGGCCGGCTGCCCGACGATGACCTCGTTGTCCTTGGTGAAGGCCACGATCGAGGGGGTGGTACGGTCGCCCTCGCTGTTCTCGATCACCCGGGGCTTGCCGCCCTCCATGATGGCCACACACGAATTGGTGGTGCCGAGGTCGATACCGATTACCTTTGCCATGGGGTCACTCCGACGCGAGATCTCTGAAATAAAGAGGGATAGTTCAGGGTCACTTCTTAGGGATGACCTGCCGCGCTTTCAAGGTGTATGGGGCCTCCTCCCGGGGGGGCCAGTCGTCAGTCCGGCGCCCGGGCGACGATCACCCGCGCCGGTCGCAGCAGGCGGCCGTTGAGCTCATAGCCCGGCTGCACGACCTTGAGCACCGAATTGGGCTCCGCCGTGGCCGAATCCTGCATCATCATGGCCTCCTGGCGGGCCGGGTCAAAGGGCTCGCCGAGGGGATCGACCACGGTGACGCCGAGCTTCTCCAGCGCCTTGTTGAGGAGCTTGAGCGTCGCCTCCTGACCTTGGGCGAGGCTGCGGGCGTCGGCCTGGCCGGCGCTCTGCACTGCGAGCTCGAGGCTGTCGCGCACCGGCAGCAGCTCCTCGACGAATTTCTCCAGCCCATAGCGGTTGGCCGCCTCGACATCGCGTGCCGCACGCCTGCGCACGTTCTCGAGATCCGCCACCGCGCGCAGGTACTGCTCCCAGTGGCTGCGGGCGCGCTCTTCGGACTCGCCGAGCGCCTGCTGCAGTCGCTCGAGCTCCACCAGCTGGGCCGCCGTCTCGGGCAGCACCTCGGTGGGCTCACCGGCCGGCACGCCTGGGGCGTCCCGTCGGGACTCGTTCGCTGTCATCTTGCTTCTGGTCTCCTGCGCAACTGCCGGCAGCGTTGGGCTCAGCGGCGTGAATTCAAGGCTGCGCCCAGCAGTTTAGCGGTCATATCGACGATCGGGATGACCCGCTCGTAGGCCATCCGGGTCGGCCCGATGACCCCGAGCACCCCGACCACGGAGTCCCCGTCCGCGTAGGGCGCGGTGACCACGCTGCAATCATCCAGGATCTGATAGCCCGATTCGTGGCCGATGAAGATCTGCACCCCTTCGGCCTTCAGGCTGTGGTCGAGCAGGTGCAGGAAGTCGCGCTTCTCGTTGAAGGCCTCGAAGAGGCGGCGCAGCTTCTCGACGCTGGTGAGCTCGGCGACGCCCATCAGGTTGGTCTCGCCCTTGATCACGTACTCGAGCCGGTCCTCGCCGCCGCCCTCGAACACCTGCTGGGCGACGGAGATCGCCTCCAGCATCATCTGATTCATGTGCGCGTGCGCCTCGGAGAGCTGCCGCAGGATCTCCTGGCGCGCCTCGCGCAGCGTGCGGCCGCGGAACTGCTCGCTGAGGTAGTTCGAGGCGCGCTTGAGCTCGTCCGGCGAGTAGCGGCGCTCGAGCTGAATGATGCGGTTCTGTACCTCGCGGTCGTTGAAGACGAGCACCACGAGGACGCGGTTTTCGGACAGTGCCACGAACTCGATCTGGGTGATCGAGGCCGCGCGGGTGCGCGGCAGCGTGACGACGCCAGCGAGCCGGGTCGCGCTCGAGAGCAGCTGCGACACTGCGGCGATGAGGTCCGTGGAGCTGTCGCGATTAGTCTCGAACTGGCGGCGGATCTCGGCCGTCGCCGCCTCATCGAGCGGGCGCAGCTGCAGCAGGGTATCGACGAAGAAGCGGTAACCCTTGTCGGTGGGTACGCGCCCGGCGGAAGTATGGGGCGAGGCGACGAAGCCGAGCTCCTCGAGATCCGCCATCACGTTGCGCACGGTTGCCGAGGAGAGCTGCAGGCCCGATTCGCGCGACAGGGCGCGCGAGCCGACCGGCTGGCCCTCGCGGATGTAGGTTTCGACGAGGATCCGCAGCAGGTGCTGCGCCCGCTCGCCTAAGGCCTCGTCCCGGGCTTCGTGCGCCATAGAGTGTGCCCGGACCTTACATCATGCAGCGCAGGCGCGGAAAGGCCGGCGCGGCGCGGGCCGCCCGCGGGGCCCGAAAGCCGCCCGCGTTTGTGATCCGCGGCATTGGCCGGGGGCGGCACCACCGTGTTACAAAGGCCCCGCCTCGGGAATGGCGAGGCGTCTGTTGAGGCCCGGATCGCATGGCGTTCCCCGTAGGCAGCTGCGCGGTAGTCGGCAGATTCACGGATGCGCGCGTCGCCGAGACCGTGAATGCCCTGCTGCCGCACCTGCTGAGCCGCGGCGTGCAGGTGCTCGTGAGCACGACGTCGCCGGAGATCGGCGCCGCGGGGGCCGCCGGTGTCGTGCGCGTCTCCGACGCGGCGATCGGCGAGCGCGCCGACCTCGTCATCGCCGTTGGCGGCGACGGCACGCTGCTTCATGCGGCGCGCCTCGTAGCCCGCCGCGCCGTGCCGCTCCTGGGAGTGAACCGTGGCCGCCTCGGTTTTCTCACCGACGTCAGCCCGAAGGACCTGCTGCCCTCGGTCGATGCGGCGCTGCGCGGCGAGCTGCAGCCGGACGAGCGCCCGCTGCTGGCCGCCGAGCTGCACATGGCCGGAGGCGGCCTGGCGCAGTGCCTGGCCCTCAACGACGTCGTCATGCAGAAGCACGACACCGGGCGCACCCTCGATTTCGAGACCCGCATCGACCAGCGATATGTCAACACACACGGCGGCGACGGCATCATCGTGGCGAGCGCCACCGGCTCGACCGCCTACGCGCTCTCCTGCGGCGGTCCGATCATCGAGCCGCACCTCGAAGCGATGGTGATCGCGCCGATCTGCGCGCACGCGCTCTCTGACCGGCCGATCGTCGTGTCCTCGCACTCGGTCATCGAAGTGGAGCTGCTCGAGCGCCCCGACACGCAGGCGAACGTCTCATGCGACGGCATGCGGCTCGGAGGCATCCAGCCGGGCGACCGGCTCGAGGTGCGCACCGCCCGCGAGCGCGTGACGCTGCTGCGCACCCCCGGCTACGACTACTACGAGCTGCTGCGCTCCAAGCTCCATTGGGGCCGCGGCTTCGATCGCTGAACGCGGGCGTGCTCACCCACCTGCAGATCCGCGACTTCGCCATCATCGACGCGGTGGAGCTCGAGCTGCGCGCCGGGCTCACGGTCCTCACCGGTGAGACCGGCGCCGGCAAGTCGATCATCGTCGACGCGCTGCAGCTGCTCGCCGGCGGGCGCGCGGGGGCCGAAGTGGTGCGCCATGGCGCCGAGCGCGCCGAGGTCTCCGGCACCTTCGACGTCGCGCAGGCGCCGCGCGAGCTCAAGCAGTGGCTCGAGGAGCAGTCGATCGGCGCCGGCACCGAGCTCATCATGCGCCGCGTGGTCGGGAGCGACGGCCGCTCGCGCGCCTACCTCAACGCTCAGTCGGTGCCGGTGCAGTCGCTGCGCGAAGCCGGCAACATCCTCATCGATATCCACGGTCAGCACGAATTCCAGTCGCTGACGCGCGGCGCCTCGCAGCGCGAGCTGCTCGACGGTTATGGCTCGCTCACCGCCCTCACCGGCCAGGTCGGGATCGCGCACCGCGTCTGGCTCGGACTCCTCAACCGCACCCTGGAGCTCGAGAGCAAGGCGCGCGACCGCGACGCCAGGCTCGACCTGCTGCGCTACCAGGTGCAGGAGCTCGACGGCCTGCAGCTCAAGGACGGTGAGCTCGCCGCCCTGGGCGAGGAGAGCGCGCGACTCGCCAACCGCGGCCGCCTCGCGACCGGCGCTCAGCTGGCACTCGGTGAGCTCTACGAGAGCGACGCCGCGAGCGCGCATGCGGGGGTCAGCCGCGCGCTCACGGCGCTGCGCCCGCTGGTGGCGCTCGATGCCAAGCTCGGCGAAGTGCTGCCGCTCCTGGAAGAGGCCTCGGTGCAGATCCGTGAGGCGGCCCGCGAGCTCGAACGCTATCGCGAGTCGCTCGACGTGGATGCGACGCGCCAGGACGAGGTCGAGCGGCGCCTGGCGGCCGTCGAAGAGCTCTCACGCAAGCACCGCGTCGCGCCGGCGCAGCTCCCCGAGCGGGCTGCACAGCTGCGCACGGAGTTCGAGCAGCTCGAGCGCGCCGAGCTCGACCTCGCGCAGCTGCGCAAGGAGCTTGGCGCAGCGCTCGAGGGTTACCGTACCCAGGCGCAGGAGCTCTCCGGCAAGCGCCAGAAGGCGGCGCGCGCGCTCGCCAAGGACATCAGCGCGCGCATGCAGACGCTCGGCATGTCGGGCGGACGTTTCGAGGCCGACGTCACGCAGGAAGGCAACGCCGACCCCACCCAGCACGGCATCGACCGGATCGAGTTCCGCGTGAGCGCCAATCCGGGCCAGCCGCCACGTGCGCTCGCCAAGGTGGCCTCGGGCGGCGAGCTCGCGCGCCTCTCGCTTGCGGTGCAGGTGTCCTGCGCCGCACAGGAAATGCGCTGCATGGTGTTCGATGAGGTCGACGCCGGCATCGGCGGCGCGGTTGCGGAGATCGTCGGACGCGAGCTGCGCAGGCTCGGCGAGCGCGGCCAGGTGCTGTGCGTGACGCACCTGCCGCAGGTCGCCTGCCAGTCGCACCACCACCTGAGGGTCAGCAAGCTGACCGACGGTCGCACCACCCGTACGACACTCAACGAGCTGACCCCGGGCGAGCGCGTCGAGGAGCTGGCCCGGATGCTGGGCGGCGTCGAGGTCACCGACAAGGCGCGCGCGCACGCCCGTGACATGCTGAACGCCGCCGAACGCGGCGCCGGCGACACCGTCACTCAGCCGCGTCCGCCGGCGGCGCGGCGCCGCTAGCGGCTCGCCGATCGCCCCGGCACGCGACCCCTCGTCAGCTCTTCTTGTGCTTGCGGTGCGGACAGTCCGGGCGCTGGCAGTGCCCGTAGAGAATCAGCGAGTGATCGCGGATCGTGAAGCCGAGCTTGTGGGCGACTGCGGTCTGGCGCGCCTCGATCCCGGAGTCGACGAACTCCTCCACGCGCCCGCAGTCGAGGCACACGATGTGGTCGTGGTGCGTGCCCTGGTTGAGCTCGAAGACGGCCATCCCGTCCTCGAAATGATGGCGCGTGACCAGCCCCGCAGCTTCGAACTGAGTGAGCACGCGATACACGGTCGCGAGCCCGATATCCTCGTTCGACTCGAGCAGCGTTCGATAGATGTCCTCCGCGGAGAGATGACGCGTCGTGCTGCCCTCGAGGAGCTCGAGGATCTTCAGCCGCGGCAGTGTGACTTTCAAACCCGCTTTGCGCAGGTC
>DASXKA010000134.1:0-4793 GCA_036497085.1 Steroidobacteraceae bacterium
CTGTCGCGCCAGATCGCCTCGCTCGGCATCTACCCGGCGGTCGATCCGCTCGATTCCACCAGCCGCCAGCTCGACCCCCTGGTGGTGGGCGAGGAGCACTACAACACCGCGCGCGGCGTGCAGGCCGTGCTGCAGCGCTACAAGGAGCTGCAGGACATCATCGCGATCCTGGGGATGGACGAGCTCTCCGAGGAGGACAAGCTCACCGTGTACCGGGCGCGCAAGGTGCAGCGCTTCCTGTCGCAGCCCTTCAACGTCGCCAAGGTGTTCACCGGCCAGGACGGCAAGATCGTGCCCCTCAAGGACACGATCCGCGGCTTCAAGGGCATCATCGGCGGCGAGTTCGACGCGCTTCCCGAGCAGGCCTTCTACATGGTGGGTAGCATCGAGGAAGCGGTCGCCAAGGCGAAGACGCTGCAGTAAGGTCCGCAAACGAGCCATGGCCGAAGCACCGACCATCCATGTCGATATCGTGAGCCCGGAGGGGGAGCTGTTCTCCGGGGCCGCGACCGAGGTGTTCGCATCGGCCTCGCAGGGCGATCTCGGCATCCTGCCGCGGCACGCACCGCTCCTGACGCTGCTCAAGCCCGGTGAGGTGCGCGTGCGGACCCCCGACGGCGAGGAGCATCACTTCTTCGTCGGCGGCGGCGCGCTCGAGGTGCAGCCCAGGCGCGTCACCGTGCTCGCCGACACGGCGCTGCGCGCCAGGGACATCGACGAGGCGGCGGCGCTCGCCGCCAAGCAGCGCGCGGAGGAGGCCCTGCAGCAGAAGGGCGGGCATATGACTGAGGCGGAGGCGCTTGCCGAGCTGGCGCGAGTCGCGGCCCTCATGAAGATGCTCAAGCGGCCGCGCTAGCGGAGCCGATCTGGACCCCGCGACGGAACGCTCGACGACCCCACCGGCGGCGCCGGAAGCGCCACCGCCGGAGCTGCTCGCGGGACTGAAGAGAAACGTGAGCGGCGGACTGGCGCTCGCGCTGCTGCGGCGGCCCTGGCCGCCGCGTTTCGCGGTGGGCTTCGACCAGCTCGCCGCGCTACTCGCGGTGAATCTCGGCGTGTGGGCGGCACTCGACCGGCTGCACGCCGAGCGGCACGCCGAGTTCGTGCCCGACGGGCTCTTCGGCTGGGCCTGCTACCTGCTGCTCGCGCATCTCGCCTGTGCGCTGGTGGCACGTGTCGAGAGCCGCAGCGCGCCGACGCGCGCGCTCATCGTGACGATGCTCGCAGTGGCACCGTTCGTTCTCACGCTCCTGTGGCTCGTGGGCGATGTTCCATGGGTCGCAGCCCGGCCGCTGCTCGCGACCATGCTCGCGCTCGTCTATCTCGCGCTGCTGGCCGTGCGCGTAGTGGGCGCCGCCTTCGGCCCGGTACGCGCCGCTCCCGCCGTGCTTGCCATCGCGCTGGTGCTCGCTTCCCCCTGGGCGCTCGCCTGGCTCGATCTCGACACGCGCCTGTGGGTACCGCCGGAAGCGGATGCCACGCAGCAGGCGGACGACGACCCGGCCGCGACCGAAGAGCTCCTCTACGATCAGCCGGCGCGCATCGCCGCCGTGGTCGCGCGCGTCACACCGTCGGAGCCGGGCGCGCCGCGGGCGTACTTCGTCGGCTTCGCGGGGGACGCGGACCCCGAAGTCTTCAGCCGCGAGACGCAGTTCGCCCGCCAGGCGTTCGCGGCCCGCTTCGGCTCCGCAGACCGCTCGGTACTCCTTATTAATGATGCCGGGGATCGCGACTCCTGGCCGCTCGCGAGCCTCTCGGGGCTCGAGCAGGCGCTGAAGCTGCTGGCGGCGCGCATGGACCCGGAACAGGACGTGCTGGTGCTGTTTCTCACCTCGCACGGCTCGGAGGACGGCCTCGAAGTGCGCAACGGCACGCTGCCGCTCGCGCAGCTCGAGCCCGAGGACCTGAAGCAGGTGCTCGATGAGTCCGGGATCCGCTGGCGAGTCGTGGTGGTCTCGGCGTGTTATGCCGGGGTCTTCATCGACGCGCTCAAGAACGAGACGACCGCGATCGTGACCGCCTCCGATGCCGCCCACAGCTCATTCGGCTGCCAGGAGGACCGCGAGCTCACCTGGTTCGGCGAAGCCTTCCTCAAGGACTCGCTGCCCGCGAGCGAGTCGCTCGAGGAGGCGTTTGCCAGGGCGGCGAAGCTCATCGCCCAGCGCGAGGACAGCGAGCATGAGGTGCATTCCAACCCGCAGCTGTACGTGGGCAAGCTCATGCGCCACAAGCTCACGGAGCTCGAGTCCTCGCGCCCGGCCGCCGCGGGTGCGCCGGTGATCGTCGCCCGCTAGGGTACAATTTGCAGATGCGCAAGACCGCTCACCGGGCCGCGGCGCGCCACAACGCCCCGCCCGCCCCGGCGCCGCTCTCCGTGGTGATCCTCGCCGCGGGAGAGGGCAAGCGCATGAAGTCCTCGCTCCCCAAGGTGCTGCAGCCGCTCGCCGGCCGCCCGCTCCTCAAACACGTCATCGACACCGCGCGCTCGCTCGAGCCGGCCGCCATCCATGTGGTGTACGGTCACGGCGGCGAGCGGGTGCGTGCGGCGCTCGAGGGCGAGCCCGTCAGCTGGACGCTGCAGGCGGAGCGCCGCGGCACGGGACATGCGCTGCTGCAGGCGCTGCCGCACATCCCGGACGCGCATACGGTGCTGGTGCTGTACGGCGACGTGCCGCTGATCCGCCGCGCGACGCTCCTCGAGCTGCTGGCGGGGAGTGCCGGCGCTGCGCTGGGACTCCTCACCATGCGCACCGACGACCCGGCGGGCCTGGGCCGCATCGTGCGCGGCCGCGGCGGGGTTGTGCGCCGCATCGTCGAGGAAAGGGACGCGAGTCGCTCCGAGCTCGCCATCCGCGAATGCAACACCGGGGTGTTGTCGGCTCCGGCACGGCTGCTGCGAGGCTGGCTCGCGCGCCTCAAGCCCGACAATTCCCAGGGCGAGTATTACCTGACCGACGTCATAGAGCTCGCGGTGCGCGAGCGCATCCCGGTGAGGCCGGTCGTGGCCGCGCGCACCCTCGAAGTCCTCGGCGTCAACGACCTGGCGCAGCTCGCCGAGGTGGAGGCCGCCTGGCGGGCGCAGGCGGCGCGCGAGCTGATGCTGGCCGGAGTCACGCTCGCCGATCCGGCGAGGCTCGACGTGCGCGGCACGGTCACCCATGGCGCGGACGTGTTCCTCGATGTGAACGTGGTGCTCGAGGGACGGGTGGTGCTCGGCGACCGGGTACGCGTCGGTCCCGGCTGTCTCATCCGCAACAGCGAGATCGGCGCCGGGACCGAGGTGTTCGCGCACTGCGTCATCGATCACGCACTGATCGGGCCCGACTGCAACATCGGGCCATTCGCGCGTTTGCGGCCGGGCTCGACTCTGGCGCAGGGCGTGCACATCGGCAACTTCGTCGAGGTGAAGAACTCGCGCCTCGGAGAAGGCTCCAAGGCCAACCATCTCGCCTACGTCGGTGACGCCGAGCTCGGTGCCCGCGTCAACATCGGCGCCGGCACCATCGTCGCCAACTACGACGGCGCCAACAAGAATCGTACCGTCATCGAAGACGACGTGCACACCGGCAGCAACAGCGTGCTGGTCGCCCCGATCACCGTGGGCGCGGGCGCGACCATCGCCGCGGGTTCCACCGTGACCCACGCGGTACCCGCCGGCGAGCTCACCGTGGCGCGCGCGCGGCAGCAGACCGTCGCGGGCTGGCGACGACCGGTGAAAGAAAAGAAGTAGAAGCCTGCAACCTGTTTGTAGCACTCGTTCGCTACCGTTTGGCGCCTCCCGATAGAAACGCGCCGCAGGTGGGGATCCATGAGTGCGTCGGAGCTTCAGCGGGCCGAGTGGCTCGGCACCCCGTTTTGGGATCGACTCGATCGCCTGGAGAGCAGTCACAGGCGCATCCAGTCGGAGCACGAGAGCGCGCAGCGCGATCTCGAGCGCCTCGCCTCGCTCGAGGCGGGAGAGCTGCAGGAGGTCTGGGAGCGTTACTGCGTGGTAATCGCCGAGCTGGACCGCGCTACCGCTGAAATCGAAACCCTGCGGATGTGCGCGACCTGAGCTCCCGGGCGAGGCCAGCGAGGCTCCTGTCGCGACGCGCTCTGGAGCAGCTCAACTCCCTCCAGGCGAGCGTGCATTCGCTCGGGAGCACGCGCAATCAGGCGCTGCGGATCTTCGTGGCGAGTCGCAACGTCACCACTGCGATCGCGCAACGGGAGTACTGGCTCGAGTTCTCCTGGCTCGACCAGGAGTACCGTGAGGCGGTGCGCCGCCTGGCGCAATTCTGCCGCGAGCACGACGGATCCGGCGTCCGCGTATTGCGACATGTCACGCGATCGTCATGACCCGTGCATACAGTGGAAATCGGATTTCAGTGTAGCAGTCCAGCAGGCACAGCCGAGGTCCGCAGCCGCGTCTAAGCGCTGATTCTCGTACGTTCGGCAGCCGCTGGAATCTGTGTGCAGTGGCTGCCCGCAGTCGGGCAGCACGGCACCTCATCGAGTCTTCAATGATGTTCACCAGTCACCCGGGGAGCGTGCGCTCCGCGCCTCTTCTGACGATCGGGCTTGCGTTGCTGCTCGCCCTTGCGATTGCCGTGCCGGCGTCCGCACAGACTGTGTTCAACCAGGCGCACACGATTGCGGCTGCGACGACCGCGGTACCGGTGGAAGAGCCATTTACCGTTACCACCGCCGGCACCTACACGATCACGCTCACGGATCTGGGCGCTGCGCTGACGCCGTCGGCACCGCTGCAGTCGGTCAAGCTGGCCGTAACGAACGGCAACGGCAGCCTCGTA
>DASXKA010000135.1:0-10495 GCA_036497085.1 Steroidobacteraceae bacterium
CGGCGAGGTCTCCCACGCTCAAGTCTTTACCGATCAACCACAGGGCCGTCAGATAGATGCCGATGCTGACCGAGGGCCCGCCCGCCTCCATATTCATGAGAGTCGGCACGGTGACCCCCATGCGCGATGCCCAGGAGGCGAGTGACTCGCGCCGGCGAAGCCGGGCGACCGCTAGATCGGCTCCGAGCTTCGCGAGGGCGTCCAGGCTGGCGGGGGGCAGTCGGTCAGCGGCAGCAGATCTACTCATAAAGTATACTATATCAATAGTATACTATTTGTACAAGTATATTTAATTAAACAAGCGACGGTGCCTTCGCTGCACGCGCCCGCGTGCCGAGGTTCAGGTACCAGCGCTTCCCGGCGAGTACTTGTGCTCACTCCGGGCGCTCCACCGGTACAGATCCTCGTTCCCGCAATGCGGGCACTTGAGCGCCGCAAGCTGATCGTCGGACTCAGAGGCCGGCTTGCTTCCTGCTTGCGCGAGCGCAATGGCGATGACACGCCCGCACGACTTGTTCTTGCACAACCAGCCCAGGTAGAGATCGTCCGGGACCATCTGATGCGTCAGCCTGATGTCGATGTGTCGCAAGCCCGGTGACGTCACTTGCCTGCGTACGGGGGTTCCCAGGCTCTTGGATGAACGTTTAATTGCCACTGCTGCCTCTGCGCATGAGCGCTTGGGTGGTTACTTCTTCCTTGGCAGATAAAGATCCGTCAGCGTCCCCTCGAACGCCTCGGCAGCGCCGGCTACGGTCTCCGAGAGAGTCGGATGCGGGTGGATCGTGAGGCCGATGTCGGCGGCGTCGCAGCCGGTCTCCACCGCGAGCGCGAGCTCGCTGATCAGCTCGCCGGCATTAGTGCCGACGATGCCGCCGCCGAGGACGCGATGCGTCTCGGGATCGAACAGCAGCTTGGTGAATCCTTCCTCGCGACCGAGCGACAGGGATCGGCCGTTCGCCATCCAGGGGAAGTTGCCCTTGCCGTAGGCGATGCCCTTCTCCTTCGCCTCGGTCTCGGTGAGCCCGGCCCAGGCGATCTCCGGATCGGTGTAGGCAACCGACGGAATCACCCGGGCATCGAAGGCGCGTTTGTGACCGGCGGCGACTTCAGCGGCGACCTTGCCCTCGTGCATCGCCTTGTGCGCCAGCATCGGCGGTGCGGCGATGTCACCGATCGCGAAGATATGAGGAACGTTGGTGCGCATCTGCCGGTCGACTGGGATGAAGCCGCGCTCGGACACCCGCACCCCGGCGAGCTCGGCGCCGACACTGTGACCGTTCGGCGCGCGTCCGACGGCCACCAGCACCCGGTCGAACACCTGCGGCGCCGGTGCCTTCTCGCCCGCAAAGCTGACGCGCAGCCCCTCGGAACGGGCTTCGACGGCGGACACCTTGGTACCCAGCAGGATCTGCTGGTAGCGCGAGCGGATGCGCCGCTCGAGCGGCCGCACCAGATCCGGGTCGCAGCCAGGCATGAGCTGCGGGGTGAGCTCGACGACGCTCACGCGCTTGCCGAGCGCATCGAACACGCAGGCCATCTCGAGGCCGATGATGCCGCCGCCGATGACCAGCAGCCCGCCGGAAAACTCCGGGAGCTCGAGCGCGTCGGCCGAGTCGAGGACGCGCGGGTCGGCAGGCAGGCCCGGCAGCCCGATGGGCTCGGAGCCCGCGGCGATGATGCATTGCTCGAAGCGGATGCGTTGCGAGCCGCTAGTACCCATGACTTCGAGCACGTTCGGGCTCACGAAGCGCCCGCTCCCCTGCACCACCTCCACCTTGCGCTGGCGCGCGAGCACCCGCAGGCCACCTGTCAGCTTGCGCACTACCGAGGTCTTCCACTCGCGCAGCTTCGCGGAATTGATCTCCGGCGCCCGGAACACGATGCCGCGCCCCGTCATCTCGGCGGCGTCCTCGATAACCTTGGCGGCGTGCAGCAGTGCCTTCGAGGGAATGCATCCAACGTTGAGGCACACGCCACCGAGCTCCGGCCAGCGTTCGACCAGCGTGACCTTGATCCCCAGGTCCGCGGCGCGGAATGCCGCGGTGTAGCCACCGGGCCCCGAGCCGAACACGAGCAGCTCCGTCGCGGCGTTGTATTCGGCGCCCGCACGATCGGCCGGCCCGCCCTTTTGCGCGGGCATGCGCACCGTATCGCCGGCGGCTTCGATGCGTGCCGGCGATGGCGCCGGCGCACGCGCGGCCGGCGTCGCAGCCGGCGCACCGGCGGCGGAAGACTGCGCGGCGGTCGCCCCCGCATCGAGGCGTGCGAGAACTGAGCCCTTGGAAACCTTGTCGCCGCGCTTCACCAGCACCTCGGTGAGGGTGCCGGCGGCGGTCGAGGGCACGTCCATCGAGGCCTTGTCGGTCTCGAGAGTGACGAGCGGCGTGTCGACGGCGACCAGGTCGCCGGGCTTCACCAGCACGTCGACGATGTCTACGTCCGTGAAGTTGCCGAGATCGGGAACCAGCAGCTCGACGCGGCTCACAGCACCGCCTCGAGCAGGGCACGCGGCTCGGCCAGCGTCTGGGCGAGGTAGGTAGTGAAGCGCGCCGCCATCGCACCGTCGATCACACGGTGATCGTACGAGAGTGACAGCGGCAGCATCAGGCGCGGCACGAAGCTCGAGCCGTGGTACACCGGCCGCATCGAGGAGCGCGACACGCCGAGGATCGCCACCTCAGGCGCGTTGATGATGGGGGTGAAGGCGGTGCCGCCGATGCCGCCGAGGCTCGAGATGGTGAAGCAGCCCCCCTGCATGTCGAGGGGTGGAAGCTTGCCGGCGCGCGCCCGCTCCGACAATTGGCCGAGCTGCCGTGCGAGCTCGTAGACGTCCTTGCGGTGCGCATCGCGCACCACCGGCACCACGAGTCCGGTGGGCGTGTCGGCCGCGAACCCCATGTGAATGAACTTGCGCACGATGAGGTTGGCGCCCTCGGCATCGAGCGCGGAGTTGAAGCGCGGGAACTCCAACAGCGTCTTGACGCAGGCGCGCATGATGAAGGCGAGCGGCGTCAGCTTGACTCCGGCCGCCTGCGCCTTGTCCTTCAGACTCGCGCGCAGCTCCTCCAGCTCGGTGATGTCGGCCTCGTCGAACTGCGTGACGTGCGGAATGTTCACCCAGGCGGCCTGCAGCCGGGGACCCGAGATCTTCTGGATACGCGTGAGCGGCTGCGTCTCGACCGGCCCGAACTGCGAGTAGTCGACCACCGGGACCGCGGGCAGCGCCGGCGACCCCGGCCGTGCTCCAGCGGCCGGCGCGGCGGCCGGGGCCGGTGGCGCCGAAGCAGGCGCGGCGAGCGTGCGCTTCACGAAAGCCTTTACGTCTTCGTGCGTGATGCGCCCCTTGAAGCCCGTTCCCTTGACGCGTGCGAGATCGACGCCGAGCTCGCGGGCGAATTTGCGCACCGAGGGGCCGGCGTGCGCGCGCGAGAATCCGGGCTCATCGATGGCCGGCAGATCGGGACGGTATGAGGTAGGAGTGCCGAGCGCAGAGAGAGGCACGAGCTTTCCGGGCCGCTCCGCGCTCGCCGGCGCGGCGGCCGGCGCGGGCGCCGCAGGTGGCGCGGCAGGGGCGGCGGCCGGCGGCGCAGGTGCCGGCTTGGGCGGGGGCGGCGGGGCCACCGCAGGCCGGGCGTTGGCAGCCTGCGCCCCGCCGTCCGCTGCTCGCACGGTGGCGATCAGGTCACCGGTCGAAACCGTTCCGCCCTTCGCCACGTGGACCTTCTCGACGATCCCTCCGGCGGTCGAAGGAACGTCCATGGTGGCCTTGTCCGACTCGAGCGTGACGAGGGGCGTATCGACCTCGACGGGCTCGCCGGGTTTTACCAGGACGTCGATGATGGCGACGTCCTTGAAGCCGCCCATGTCGGGCACGCGCACTTCCATCAACGGGGCCGCGCTCACAGGACGGCCCTCAGACTTTCCACGGTACCGGCCGCTCGGGGTCGACGCCGAGTGCCTTGATCGCCCCGCTCACCGTCTTGCCATCCACGCGCTTCTCGTCGGCCAGTGCCTTGAGCGCCGCGATCACGATGTAGTTGCGGTCCACCTCGAAGAAGCTGCGCAGCGCGGCGCGCGAGTCGGAACGGCCGAAGCCGTCGGTGCCGAGCGTGAGGTAGCGGCCTGCGACCCACTGACGGATCTGATCGGGCACCGTGCGCATGTAGTCGGTCGCCGCGATCACCGGACCCTCGCGATCCTTCAGCAGCTGACGAATATAGGGAACACGCGCCGTCTCGCCCGGATGCAGCAGGTTCCAGCGCTCGCACTCGAGCGCCGCACGCCGCAGCTCGCTGAAGCTGGTAACCGAGAGCACGTCGGCGGGGATTCCATAGTTGTCCTCGAGAATCTTCGCCGCCGCCAGGCACTCGCGCAGGATGGTGCCCGAGCCGAGCAAGGTCGCGCGCACCTTGCCACGGCCGCCGATCTGCAGAAGGTAGGCACCGTTCAGGATCCCCTGCTCCACGCCCGGGGGCATCGGCGGCTGCGGGTAGTTCTCGTTCATCACGGTCAGGTAGTAGAAGACCCTCTCCTGCTCGCCGTACATGCGCCGCAGACCGTCGTGAATGATGACGGCGAGCTCGTAGGCATAGGCCGGATCGTAGGCGATGCAGTTCGGGACGGTGCTCGCGACCAGCTGGCTGTGGCCGTCCTGATGCTGCAGGCCCTCGCCCGCCAGCGTGGTGCGCCCTGCCGTGGCGCCGAGCAGGAAGCCGCGCGCCTGGCTGTCGCCCCCCGCCCAGATGAAGTCCCCGACGCGCTGGAAGCCGAACATGGAATAGAAGATGTAGAACGGCACCATGTTGATGCCGTGGTTGCTGTAGGCGGTCCCGGCTGCGATCCACGAGCACAGCGACCCCGCCTCGTTGATGCCTTCCTCGAGCATCTGCCCCTTCTTGTCCTCGCGGTAGGACATGAGGGTCTCGGCGTCCTGCGGCGTATAGAGCTGTCCGACCGAGGAATAGATGCCGATCTGCCGGAACAGGCCCTCCATGCCAAAGGTGCGCGCCTCGTCGGGCACGATCGGCACGATGTTGCGCCCGATGTTCTTGTCCTTGAGCAGGACCGTGAGGATGCGCACGAACGCCATGGTGGTGGAGATCTCGCGCTCGCCGGTGCCCTCGAGGATCGATGTGAACGCCTCGAGCGGCGGAACGACCAGCGGCGGCGCGTCGTGGCGCCGCTGCGGCATGAAGCCTCCGAGCGTCGCGCGCCGCGCGCGCAGATAGGCCGCTTCCTCGGAATTCTCCTCGGGCTTGCGGAACGGCAGCTGGGAGAGCTCGTCGTCGGCGACCGGGATGTTGAAGCGATCGCGGAATATGCGCAGGTCCTCGTCGCCCATCTTCTTCTGTTGGTGGGCGATCATCTGCCCCTCGCCGCCCTTGCCGAGGCCGAAGCCCTTCACGGTCTTGGCGAGAATCACCGTCGGCTGGCCCCTGGTGGTGGTGGCGGCGGCGTAGGCGGCGTACACCTTGAGCGGGTCGTGGCCGCCGCGGTTCAGGCGCCAGATCTCGTCGTCCGACATGTTGGCGACCATCGCCTTGAGCTCGGGGTCCTTGCCGAAGAAGTGCTCGCGGGTAAAGGCGCCGCCCTTGGCCTTGAAGTTCTGGTATTCGCCGTCGACGCTCTCTTGCATCACGCGGCGCAGGATCCCCTTGTAGTCGCGGGCGAGCAGCGGATCCCAGCGCGAGCCCCACAGCACCTTGGTGACGTTCCAGCCGGCGCCGAGGAAGGCCGCCTCGAGCTCCTGGATGATCTTGCCGTTGCCGCGCACCGGGCCGTCGAGGCGCTGCAGATTGCAGTTGATGACGAAGATGAGATTGTCGAGGCCCTCGCGCACCGGCATGGTGAGCGCGCCCATCGACTCGGGCTCGTCCATCTCGCCGTCACCGAGAAATGCCCAGATCTTCTGGTCCGAGGGTTTCACGAGCCCACGATGCTCGAGATAGCGCGTGAAGCGCGCCTGGAACATCGCCATCATGGGACCGAGGCCCATCGACACCGTCGGGAACTGCCAGAAATCCGGCATCAGCCACGGGTGCGGATAGGAAGAGAGTCCCAGGCCCGGGCCGCCGGCTTCCTGGCGGAAGTGGCGCAGCTGCGTCTCCGTCAGACGCCCCTCGAGAAAAGCACGCGCGTAGATGCCCGGTGAGGAATGTCCCTGGATGAATACCAGGTCACCCGGATGGTGCCCGGAGGGCGCGCGCCAGAAGTGATTGAAGCCGACCTCGTAGAGGGTCGCGGACGAGGCGTAGCTCGCCAGGTGCCCGCCGTACTCGGAGGACTTGCGGTTGGCGAGCAGCACCATCGCGAGCGCGTTCCAGCGGATATAGGCCTCGATGCGCCGCTCGAGCGCGCGGTTGCCGGGATACTCCGGCTCGCGCCCGCTCGGGATAGTGTTGACGTAGGCGGTGTTGGGCTTGAACGGCAGGTAGGCGCCGCTCCTGCGCGTGTAGTCGATCAGCCGCTCCAGCAGGAAGTGCGCACGCTCGGGACCGTGCGTCTTCAGCACCGAGTCGATGGATTCGAGCCACTCCCGGGTCTCGACGGGATCCAGGTCTTCGAGCTTGGGCGGTTCGGTCATGTGGTCTGCCTGGTTGCGCTCGGCGCGCGCGGCTTGAGCCAGGTCCGACCGGCGCGGTCGCGGGTCTTCGTCGCAGGCGTGTTGTGCCGCGTTCGCGATAGAATGAGTGAGTAATGATGGCTAGCGCCGGCAGGTAAAGCAAGTGAGCTCCAGGGCGTCCGCTGCGCTGCCCGGCGCCACCCTGCGCAGCGCGTTGCTGGAGCGACACGCGTGACGGCGCTCACCATCCGCAGGCCCGACGACTGGCACCTGCATCTGCGCGACGGGGCGGCGCTCGCCGCGGTGTTGCCCTTCAGCGCCGCGCGCTTTGCGCGCGCCATCGTCATGCCGAATCTGAGCCCCGCCGTCACCACTACCGCGCAGGCGCTCGAGTACCGGCGGCGCATTCTCGCGGCTCTCCCGGCGCACCTTCCCTTCGAGCCGCTGATGACGCTCTATCTCACCGACGACACGCCCGCTGCGGAGGTCGAGCGCGCCAAGCAAAGCGGTTGCATCTTCGGCTTCAAGCTCTATCCGGCCGGTGCCACCACCCACTCCGAGGGTGGCGTGACCGACGTGAGACGCATCGCGCCGGTGTTGGAGCGCATGGCGGAGCACGGGGTCGTGCTGCAGGTGCACGGCGAGGTCACCGACCTCGCCGTCGACGTCTTCGACCGCGAGGCGCGCTTCATCGAGCGCACGCTCGCGCCGCTGGTTGAGCGCTTACCCGGGCTGCGCGTCGTGTTCGAGCACATCACGACCCGTGCGGCGGTGGAGTTCGTGCTCGCGTCGCGCCCGGGCGTCGCGGCGACCGTGACGCCGCAGCACCTGCTGATGAATCGCAATGCGCTGTTCGCCGGCGGCATCCGTCCGCACCACTACTGCGCCCCGGTGCTCAAGGCGGAAACCGACCGCGCGGCGCTGCTCGGCGCGGTCACCAGCGGCAGCGCGCGCTTCTTCCTCGGTACCGACAGCGCACCGCATGCGCGCCGCGCCAAGGAGTCGGCCTGCGGCTGCGCCGGGGTATTCTCCGCGCACGCCGGTGTAGAGCTGTACGCCGAGGCCTTCGAGGCCGCCGGCGCCCTCGACCGGCTCGAGGGATTCGCGGCGTTCCATGGCGCCGACTTCTATGGCCTGCCGCGCAACGCGGGAACCGTGACGCTGTTGCGCGAGCCCTGGGAGGTACCTGACCACTACCCGTTCGGCGCCGACGAGCTGGTGCCACTGCGCGCCGGCGAGCGCATCAGCTGGCGCCTGGCGGCCGGGACGTCGCGGCCGGCAGCATGAGCGAGGCCGAGGCCAACGCAACGCCCCAGCCGTCCGCGGCCGCCGCGCTCATGGCGCACCGCTTCCGCGGTTACCTGCCCGTCGTCATCGACGTGGAGAGCGGCGGATTTCATGCGGCGACCGATGCCTTGCTCGAGATCGCGGCCGTGCTCATCGACGCCGACGCCGACGGCGTACTGCGGCGCGGCCCGACTCACCACTATCACGTGCAGCCGTTCGCGGGCGCGCGCCTCGACCCCGCCTCGTTGTCGGTCACCGGCATCGACCCGCATCACCCGCTGCGCCCGGCGATCCCGGAGCGCGATGCGCTGCAACGGATCTTCCGCGAGGTGCGCCATGCGGTGCGCGCCCACGGCTGCCGCCGCGCCATCCTGGTCGGACACAATGCCGCCTTCGACCTCGCGTTCCTCAACGCCGCGGTGGCGCGCGCCGACGTAAAGCGCAACCCCTTCCATCCCTTCTCGTGCTTCGATACGGCGACGCTCGCGGGCGCGGCGCTCGGGCAGACGGTGCTGGCCAAGGCGCTCACGGTCGCGGGGCTCGAGTGGGATCCGGGCAGCGCGCACAACGCGCGCTATGACGCCGAGCGCAGCGCGGAGATCTTCTGCCTGGTTTGCAACCGGCTGCGGGAGAGCTTCGAGGGCGCGCGCGCGCGCGCGGCCGCGCTCGGCTGGCTCAACGCGGCGGCGGACGATGCGGCGGGCGAGGACGCGCCGCTCGAGGAAGCGACTACTGCGCCGCCCCCGCCTCGGTCATGAGCTTCTTCAGCTCGCCGCTCTTGAACATCTCGAGCGCGATGTCGCACCCGCCAATCAGCTCGCCCTTTACGTACAGCTGCGGATAAGTCGGCCAGTTGGAGTAGCGCTTGAGCGCCTCGCGAATCTCTGGCTCCTCGAAGATGTTCACGTAATGAAAGTTGGCGCCCACGGCGCGCAGCGCCGCGACCGTCTGTGCGGAAAACCCGCACTGCGGGAAGTCCGGCGTGCCCTTCATGAACAGCACCACCGGGCCCGAGCCAAGCTCCGCCTTGATTCTCTCGACGACATCCATCGTAACTACCTCTGTTGTCTGCGGCGCTCCTCGAGCTCCGCGATCAGCCGCCACTGTTCTTCCGCGGTCATGGCGAGCCAGCGTCCGATCTCCGCCCCCGTCCGCAGGCACCCGATGCAGTATCCCCGCTCATCCAGGGAGCAGACATTGATGCATGGTGACGGCGGGCGCTCGGCTGGCGCCGCCCGCATGGGCGCCTGAGTCACGCTCGAGTCCGCATACGTTGAATTATGGGGGTGCCTCGCCTATTCTTCAAACGCTGCATTTTGGCCCCAGGTCAATCGAAACAATAACTTGGAGACCGAAGCTATGAACCCCCTTAACAACCATCGACAGTCCCTGATCCTCGGCGCCGTCATCGCCGTGGTGCTCACGCTTCTCATTGGTGGCTTCAATTTCAACGAGCTGGGTCTGGCGCGCTGGTTCCACATCGTGGCGGGAGTGTTCTGGATCGGCCTGCTCTATTACTTCAACGTCGCGCAAACCCCGGCGCTCGCCGATGCGGCCGCGGACAAGGGCGGCCCGGGTGGAGCCGGCATCGGCAAGTACGTTGCTCCGCGGGCGCTGTTCTGGTTCCGCTGGAGCGCGCTGGCGACCTGGCTCGGGGGCGCCTGGCTGCTCGGAAGGGCGGGCAAATTCGTCGGCGCCTTCACGCTCGGCGCGGGGCTCGACGACCCCTCTCACTATTTCCTGACGATCGGCACGGGCGCGTGGCTCGGCACCATCATGCTGTTCAACGTCTGGGTCCTGATCTGGCCGAACCAGAAAAAGATCCTGGGAATCGTGGCCGCGACCGACGACGAGAAGGCCAAGGCCCGCAAGACCGCCGGCATGGCCTCGCGCATCAACTTCGTGTTGTCGATCCCGATGCTCATGTGCATGGCCGGCGCAAGCCACGGCCTGCCGTTCATCCGCTAGGCGCGGATGCGCGAGCCCCCGCGCGATCTACCGCAGCAGGTCGAGGCGGCGCTGCGCGAGGACATCGGCGGCGGCGACGTGACGGCGGCGCTGGTGCCCGCGGCGCAGCGGGTGCGCGGCAGCGTGATCGCGCGCGAGAGTGCGATGCTCGCGGGCCGGCCGTGGGTCGATGCCACCTTCCGCCATCTCGATCCGCAGGTGCAGCTCGTCTGGCATGCGAACGACGGCGAGCCGATCGCGGCCAATCAGGTCATCTTCGACGTCGCCGGCAACGCCCGTGCCGTGCTGACCGGCGAGCGCACGGCGCTCAACTTCCTGCAGCTGCTGTCGGCGACCGCGACCGCGACGCGACGTTTCGTCGAAGCGGTGAGCGGCACCGGCTGCACCATCCTCGATACCCGCAAGACCCTCCCGGGACTGCGCAGCGCGCAGAAGTATGCGGTGCTATGCGGCGGCGGCCACAACCACCGCATGGGCCTCTACGATCGGGTGCTCATCAAGGAGAATCACATCGCGGCCGCCGGCTCGCTCAGCGGTGCGATCCGCGCCGCGCGCAGCCACGCTCCCGGCATGACGGTCGAGGCCGAAGTGGAATCGCTCGCCGAGCTCGACGAGGCGCTCGCGGCCGCACCGGACATCGTGATGCTCGATGACTTCAACCTCGCGGACCTGCGCGCC
>DASXKA010000136.1:0-4453 GCA_036497085.1 Steroidobacteraceae bacterium
GTAGATGGCGTTGTCGGGGCCAGGCAGGGAGCCATGCCCACCGGGGCTGGTGGTCTCCGCCGTATACGTCAGGTAGGTCTTCTCGCTCGTGCCGATCTCCAGATACGCGCGCGCGCCGCGGCGATAGGCGCCGCCGCCGCCATCGAGATTGATCACGAGCGAGGCGTCTACCAGCTCGCGGTGGTTCCTGAGCAAAAAAGCTGGGCCGTTGGCGTCGCCGCCGGCCTCCTCATCGGCCGTGAACGCGACGATCAGATCCCGTGCCGGTCGGAAACCCTCACGTCGAAGGCGGATCACCGACTCGAGCATCGCCGCGTCGCCGTCCTTCATGTCGATCGTGCCGCGGCCATAGAACCAGCCATCCTTCTCGGTGAGCTTGAAGGGATCGAACGTCCAGTCGTCGGCCCGCGCCTCGACGACATCCAGGTGCCCGATGAAGAGCACGGACCGGCCTCGTCCTGCGCCCCGCAGGCGGACGACTACATTGCCCTTGGTTGGATGCTCGGGCGGCGCGATCAGTACCACGTCGGCAGCCGGGTAGCCTGCGGCGAGCAGTCGTTCGCGGATCGCAACGGCCGCGGCGGTCGAGCCGTGGGCATGCGTCGTATTGATCTCGATCAGCTCCCTGAGGATGTCGCGCGCCAGCTTTCGATCGGCAGCGGGCGGCGCGGGACCGGGGGTCGCGCCTGAGGCGCCATGGGTGAGGCTGACCCACAGCGCAGCAATGCACAGGAGCCGCAGCGCCTTGCCGGACATCTGACCGAGGTCACCAATCTTCGTCATGTGAGCGGAACTCCCGCGCGCCCGTGCAGGTAGAACGCCACCGCGTACACCACAATCGCGACCAGGGGTCGCCAGACCCCGATCTCTGCGACCGCGTAACCAAGCTGGTTCCTGCCGGCGACGATGGCCGCGAACGGGACGTTGGAGGTCACCGCAGCGAACTGCATCCATCGCTCCCCGAAGCTGCGCCGTCGCTTGGCGTCGATAACGGCCGTTCCAGCGAGCGCGAGCACGAGCAGCGAGCCAAAGAGGATCAGAGATGCGAGATCGCCATTTACGATGAGGTGGACCAGCGCCCAGAGCGCCGCGCCCCACAGGAACGGGTGGCGGGTAACGCGAACCATCCCCCGCGCGATGTCGGGCCCGCGCGCGAGCGTTGACTCCATGCCTACCCGCGTCGGACTCGGGGTCGCGATTCCAACGACGATGAAAATGAACGCTATCAACACCAGCACGTATGCGGCCGGTCGAAATCCGAGCACGAGTCCCCAGGTTGGGACGATCGGCGCGCGCCGGTAGGCGTAGGCCATCCACGCCAGCCCGAGTATCGAGGCGAGGGCGAACCCCCCGCGATAGGGGCCCTCGCCGAGACGCGCTACCAGCACACCCCGCAGCCGGGTGCCCGAGACGCCAAAGTGAATGAGAAGAAAATACGCGCTCGCCGCAATGAGATTGAGCATGAGGGCCCCCCGCTTCGCAGCCTCGCGGATTCTACGTGAGCGTCCGGCGCGCCGCTCAGCCGCTGCTCGCGACCCGCACGCGGTGGGCGTGATAGGGCAGGGTCTCGAGCACCTCGCCCTCGCGCAGCCGCTGTTGCACCTCGCGCCAGAACTTCGCGGTGAGGATCTCGGCATGCGCGCGCAGCAGTGCCGCGCGCTCCTCTTCGCCGAAGGCGAGGAAGCGCATGAAAGTCTCGGGAAAGACGTCGTTGTCGGCGACGTAGAACCACGCCTCGCCGCGCATCTCATCCTCGGGGTTCTGCGCCTGCGGCAGTTCGCGGAAGTTGCAGTCGGTCACCCTGCACAACTCGTCGTAGTCGTAGAAGATCACGCGCCCGTGGCGCGTGACCCCGAAGTTCTTCAGCAGCAGGTCGCCAGGGAAGATGTCGGTGCAGGCGAGGTCGCGGATGCACTGGCCGTAGTCAAGCGCGGCGCGCGCCGCCGCCATCGGCTCGGCGTCGCGCAGGTACAGGTTGAGGGGCGTCATGCGCCGCTCGACGTACATGTGGTCGAACACCAGATCGGCGCCGTCGCGGTGTACGCTGTGGGCGGCCTCGTGCTCGAGCTCCGCGAGCAGCTCGGGTGCGAAGCGCGCCCGTGCAAAGCGCAGGCGGCGGAATTCCTGCGCGTCGACCAGCCGTCCGGCGCGGTCGTGCGTGAAGACCATCTGGTACTTGGCCATCACCTCCTCGCGCAACACCGTCTTCGGTGGGGGAAAGCGATCGCGGATAACCTTGAAGACGAGGTCGAGAGAAGGGAGCGTGAAGCACACCATGACCAGGCCGCGCTCCCCCGCGGCGTGCCTGAACAGGTCGCCCGTGCGCTCGAGGTGGCGTACCAGCTCCCGGTAGCGCTCGGTCTTGCCCTGTCGGGCGCGGCCGAGCACCGTGAACAGCTCGCCCACGGGCTTGCGCGGCATGAGCGAGCGCAGGAACACCACCGCCTCGGCGACGCGCTCGAGATCGACGTGAAAGTAGGAACGCGTGTAGCCGAAGACGATGCTGACGTCGTCCTCGGCGAGCATCACCGCATCGACCAGCATGCCGCTGTCGGTGTTCTTGAGGGCGATCACCAGCGGCGCCAGCAGCCCCGCTCCCACGATGCGGCCGACGATGTAGGCCCGCGACACCTGGTAGAACACCGGACGGATGACCTCGACCCTCTCGACCACCGGGCGCTGCTCGCGGCAGTCGAGGTAGGCGCGTACTTCTGCGGCGACGTGCGCGATGCTCTTGTCGAGGTCGCGCCACGGCGAGCGGAAGCGCACGTCCCCGAGCAGGTCCTCGAGCAGCAGCGGCAGCGAGCCATGATTCACGTAGACGTTGATGCCGACGCCCGCGCGGATGGCGGCGAGCGGATCGAGATCGGTGGCGACGAACTCGATGTCGGGGGCAACCCCCACGGTGCCGAACAGGCGGCGTGTGACCGAGCTGAAGAAGGTCTTGGTGAACTCCGGATCCGGAAGATCGGTGATGAGTGCGGCGAACTCGGCACGGATCCGCCGCCAGGCCTCGCGATCCTGCGCCGCAGCGCCGAGCGCGGCGCGCAGCTCGGCGATCGTCCGGTTCACGAAGCGGTCATAGAGCTCGATGCGCTCGACCGCGTCGCGCTGGCTGCCCTTCCAGTCGCGGCTGTCGAAGCGCAGCGGCGCGCGCCGCGTGATGGCGCGGAACTCCGCGTTGTAGCTGGCGAAGGCTTCGACGAGCTGACGGGCGCAATCCACAGGCCCAGCCCTCAGTCGAAGTCGGTGGGCAGCGTGCGGTCGAGCTGGTGGCGATAGAGCCGCTCGATCTGCGGCGCGAGCACGCGCCCGGTGGAGAGCTCGGGGAGCGCGTGTACGGGAAAGAACCCCACGGCGTCGGTCTCGGTGCTCGTGGCCGGCCCGCCGCCCGTAAGCTCGCACAGGAAGAAGAGCTTGTAGATGTGGTGCACCCCCGGCGGGTGCGGATGGCGGTTCTTGTCGACCAGGGCCGCGAGCTTCACCGCGCGCGCGCGATAGCCGGATTCCTCGAAAATCTCGCGCGCTACCGCCGCCGAGGGCGCATCGTTCACGTCGACCCAGCCTCCGGGCAGCGTCCAGCGCCCGTCGGCCCGCTCGCGCACCAGCAGCACCTCATCGCCGCGGAAAATTCCGCCGCGCACGTCGACCTTGGGGGTCGCGTAGCCGTGCTCGCCCTCCCAGAAGGCGCGCACGCGGGCGAGCGGCGCCTCGAGCTCGGTCGCGAGCATCGTCGCAGTCAGCTCCACCAGCTCCTGGTAGCGTGCGCGGTCGAACGGGTCGCGGCTGAAGGTGAGCCCGTTCTGCGCGATCGCCTGTACCTTGCGGGCCCACTCGAGGATGGCCGCGACGCGCTCCGTGGCGTTCACGGCGAGCGGCCAACAGCGCGCCGCCGCGGCCAGTCCGCGCGCAGCGCCTTGCGCACCACCAGCTTCAGTCCCGACCAGGTCGCATCCACCGCGCACACCTTGACGTCCACAAGCCCGAGCGGCAGTGCGACCTCGCGCACCTGATCCTCGTCGAGCTCGCTCGCGAGCCCGGAGGACTTCTTCGGCCAGCTCACCCACAACACGGCGTCGGCGCGCATGCCCGCGAGGCCCGAGCGCAGCGCGCGCTCGAGCTGCGCACGGCGGGTCGCAAAGACGTGAAGCAGATCAGTGTCGGTGCCGGGGCGCCGCACCACCCGCACGCCCTCGGGGAGCGGCGCCACCAGCGCCGCATAGTTCGGCGGGGCCCGCCGCAGCCACAGACGGCAGCCCGGCCCGATACCCAGCTTTTTCGCGAGCGGCGTACCCGAGTAGCCGCCCGGGGCGGCGGCGGCGGCCGGGCGGCGCGGGCTCGGCATGCCGGTGCGGCGCGGGCTCAGAGATTGCGAATCAGCGCGTCGGCGAACGCGCTGGTCGCGACTTCCTTCGCCCCGTCCATGAGGCGCGCGAAGTCGTAGGTCACGATC
>DASXKA010000137.1:0-25662 GCA_036497085.1 Steroidobacteraceae bacterium
CGGGCTCGCGCGCCCCAAGCGCCTCCACCAGGCGCCGCTCGGCTGCCGCGATCCGGGTGCGCGCCTGCGGCACCTTGTCGATCATCACGCCGAGGGAGGGCTCGAGCAGCTGCAGCAGCGGCTCCTGTGCAAGTCCCAGCACCGGGTTATGGGTGGCCCGGCCGATGCAGCGGAAGAACTCGGCACAACAGTGCACCGCCTGCGCGGTGCGCGCGCGCTGGGCGCTGAAGGCCTCGGCGGCCGCCCTGATGCACTCGAGGTCCGCGGCGCTGCGCGTGCGTGCCGCAGTCTCGGCCAGCGGCGGCTCGAGAATGGTGAGCGCCTCCCAGACGTTGCGTACGGTGACATCGTGCAGCAGCAGGGCGTGGCTCACCCCGGTGGCGACCGTTTCGTGGTGGGGGCGACTGACCGACATGAGCTTCGAGCCGGGCCGGCGCTGCACCAGCCCGCGGCTCTCGAGCTCGCGCAGCGCCTCGCGCACGGTGGAGCGGTTCACCCCGAACTGGCGTGCGAGCTCGGTCTCGGACGGCAGCCGCTCTCCCTCGCGCAGCGCGCGCGACAGGATGCGCTCGCCGATGGTCGCCGCCACCCTGCGGTAAGCCGGCTCGATGAGCAGGGGGGCGAACTCGACGCTCACGCCGCCGCCTCGAACAGCTCGCGACCGATGAGCATGCGGCGGACCTCCTGGGTGCCGGCGCCGATCTCGTAGAGCTTGGCGTCGCGCAGCAGCCTGCCGGCCGCGTAGTCGTTCACGTAGCCGTTGCCGCCGAGCGCCTGGATGGCATCGAGCCCGGCCGCCGTGGCGCGCTCGGCGGCGAACAGGATGCAGCTCGCAGCGTCGCGCCGCCGCGCGGTGCGCGCGTCACAAGCGCGCGCCACGGAGTAGACGTAGGCGCGCGCGGCGTTGAGAGACGCGTACATGTCGGCGATCTTGCCCTGCATCAGCTCGAAGGTGCCGATGGCAACGCCGAACTGTTTGCGCTCGCGGATGTACGGCAGCACCACGTCGAGCGCGGCGGCATGCAGGCCGAGCGAGCCGCCCGCGAGCACCACGCGCTCGTAGTCGAGGCCGCTCATGAGGACGCGCACGCCACCGTTCTCCGCGCCGACCATATTGGCCGCGGAAATGTGGCAGTCATCGAATACCAGCTCAGAGGTGCTCGAGCCGCGCATGCCAAGCTTGTCGAGCTTCTGTGCGCTGCTGAAGCCGGGCGTGCCGCGCTCGACCACGAACGCGGTGATGCCGCGCGAGCCGGCCGCGGGATCGGTCTTGGCGTACACCACGACGACGTCGGCATCCGGTCCGTTGGTAATCCACATCTTGCGGCCGTTCAGCACGTAAGAGTCACGGCGACGCACGGCGGAAAGCTGCATCGACACGATGTCCGAACCCGAGCCGGGCTCCGACATGGCGAGCGCGCCGACGTGCTCGCCGGAAATGAGCTTCGGGAGATAGCGCGCGCACTGCTCCTCGCTGGCGTTCAAGCGCAGCTGGTTGACGCACAGGTTCGAGTGCGCGCCGTAGGAGAGGCCGACCGAACCCGAGGCGCGCGAGATCTCCTCCATGACGACGACGTGGGCCAGATAGCCGAGGCCGGCGCCGCCGAGGCGCTCGGGCACGGTGATACCGAGCAGGCCCTGGGCGCCCAGGGCGGGCCACAGGTCGCGAGGAAACTCGTTGTTGCGGTCGATGTCGGCGGCGCGCGGAGCGATTCTTTCCGAGGCGAAGCGCCGCACCTCCCGGCGGATCTCTTCGAGCTCGGGGCCCAAGCCGAAGTCGCTGTCGGTGCAGTCGAGCGGGTTCATGTGGGCTTGCCTTCTGCTTGAACCAGATCGTATGATTGTCGGACAAACCGGCAATCATGGCAAGTGCACCCCTATGGCGCGCATCGCTACCCGGGTAGACCGGGAGTCCCAGGAATACCGTGACAACGAGGGCGCGATGCGCGCGCTCAGCGAGGAGCTGCGCCGCGAGGTGGCGCGGGCCGCTCGCGGCGGCTCCAGAGCCGCGGTGGACAAGCACCGGGCGGCTGGCAAGCTCAGCGCCCGCGAGCGGGTGCGTGTGCTGCTCGACACCGGCAGCCCCTTCCTCGAGCTCTCGCAGCTCGCCGCGCACGGCATGTACGGCGGCGACATCGCCTGCGCCGGAATCGTCACCGGCATCGGGCGGGTAGGGGGGCGCGAGTGCGTGATCGTCGCCAATGACCCGACCGTCAAGGGCGGCACCTACTACCCCATTACGGTGAAAAAGCACCTGCGCGCCCAGGAGATCGCGCGCGACAACCACCTGCCCTGCGTGTACCTGGTGGAGTCGGGCGGGGCGTTCCTGCCGGCGCAGGACGAGGTGTTTCCCGATCGCGAGCATTTCGGCCGCATTTTCTACAACCAGGCGACGCTCTCGGGGCTCGGCATCGCGCAGATCTCCGTGGTGCACGGCTCGTGCACCGCCGGCGGCGCGTACGTGCCGGCGATGTCGGACGAGAACGTCATCGTGCGCAACCAGGGCCGGGTGTTCCTCGGGGGTCCGCCGCTGGTGAAGGCCGCGACCGGCGAGGACATCGACGCCGAGAGCCTGGGCGGTGCCGACGTCCATTGCCGCGAATCCGGCGTCTGCGATCACTATGCCGAGAACGACACCCACGCGCTCGCCATCGCCCGACGCATCGTCGCGCGGTTGAAACCCGCCGCCGACAGCGGGCCGCCGCACGCGCCGCGCGAGCCCCGCTACGACCCGGCGGAGCTCTACGGCGTCGTGCCGGTGAGCCTGCGCAAGCCCTACGACGTGCGCGAGGTAATCGCGCGGCTCGTCGACGATTCCGAGCTCGATGAGTTCAAGGAGCTCTACGGCACGACGCTGGTCTGCGGCTTCGCCCACCTCGGCGGCTACCCGGTCGGCATCCTCGCCAACAACGGCGTGCTGTTCTCCGAGAGCGCGCTCAAGGGGACGCATTTCATCGAGCTGTGCGCGCGCGAGCAGATCCCGCTGTTGTTCCTGCAGAACATCACCGGCTTCATGGTGGGGCGGCGTGCGGAAGCCGGCGGCATCGCCAAGGACGGCGCCAAGCTCGTCACCGCGGTCGCCTGCGCTCCGGTCCCGAAGCTCACGGTGATCGTCGGCGGCAGCTACGGCGCCGGCAACTACGCGATGTGCGGCCGCGCCTATGAGCCGCGGCTGCTCTTTCAATGGCCTAATGCGCGCATCTCGGTGATGGGCGGTGAGCAGGCGGCGAGCGTGCTCGCCACCGTGAAGCGCGATCAGATGGCGCGTGCGGGCGAGGAATGGCCCGCAGCGGCGGAGGAGGCGTTCAAGACACCGATCCGCGAGCAATACGAGCGCCAGGGGCACCCATACTATTCCTCGGCGCGGCTGTGGGACGACGGGGTGGTCGACCCGCTCGAGACGCGCCGGGTGCTGGCGCTGTCGCTCGCCGCGGTGCGCCACGCACCGCTCGAACCGGCGCGCTTCGGTGTGTACCGGATGTGACGGCGGTGAAGACGCTCCTGGTTGCGAACCGCGGCGAGATCGCCGGCCGCATCTTCCGCACGGCGCGGCGCCTTGGGTGGCGCACGATCGCGGTGTTCTCCGATGCGGACGCGCGCGCGCGCCACGTGCGCGAGGCGGACGAGGCGCTGTGGATCGGCCCGGCACCGGCGCGCGAGAGCTACCTCGACATCGGGCGCATCATCGCTGCGGCGCGCGCCAGCGGCGCCGACGCCGTTCACCCCGGCTATGGCTTTCTCTCCGAGAACGCCCGGTTTGCCCAGGCCTGCGCCGACGCCGGTCTCACCTTTGTCGGTCCGCCCGCGGCGGCGATCGCCGCGATGGGCTCGAAGATTGTAGCCAAGAACCGCATGCGCGCGGCGGGTGTGCCGGTGCTGCCGGGCTACGCGGGATCGGAGCAGGATCTGCAACAGCTCGCGGCCGAGGCTCGTACCGTTGGTCTCCCCCTCATCGTCAAGCCCGCCGCCGGCGGCGGCGGCAAGGGCATGCAGATCGTGCGGCAGGAGTCCGAGCTCACCGCCGGGCTGGCCGCGGCGCGGCGCCTCGCCGAGAGCGCCTTCGGCGACGGGGCGCTGCTGCTCGAGCGGTTCCTCGCCACGCCGCGTCATCTCGAGGTCCAGGTATTCGGCGACACGCACGGCAACCTCGTGCACCTCGGCGATCGCGACTGCTCGGCGCAGCGACGCCACCAGAAGCTCATCGAAGAGGCGCCGGCGCCCGACGTGCCGGACGCCGTGCGCGCGCGGCTGCGCGCCGCAGCGCTGGTGGTGGCGCGCGAGATCGGCTACGTGAGCGCGGGCACGGTCGAGTTCCTCTACGACGGACGCGACTTCTATTTCATGGAGATGAACACGCGACTGCAGGTGGAGCACACGGTGACCGAGGCCGTCACCGGCCTCGATCTGGTCGAGTGGCAGCTGCGGGTTGCCGGCGGCGAACGGCTGCCCCTGTCGCAGGATGAAGTGCGGCTCACCGGACACGCCATCGAGGCACGCGTGTGCGCCGAAGACCCGGAGCGCAATTTCCTGCCAAGCGCCGGCCGCCTCACGCTGATGGAATGGCCGGCGCGCGACTCGGTGCGTGTCGACGCCGGCTTCGCGACCGGCGATACCGTGCCCGACTGCTACGACTCGCTGCTCGGCAAGGTCATCGCCTGGGCGCCCGAGCGGACTCTCGCCGCCGAGCGGCTGGCGGCGGCACTCAATGACACCTTCAGCGCCGGGGTGCACACCAACGAGCGCTGGCTGGCACGGGTGCTGCGCTCGCAGCGCTTTCTCGAGGTACGGCACAACATTGCGCTGCTCGACACGGGGGGCGGGGAGTTCGCTGCGCCGGCCGTCGCGCCCGAGACACTTGTTCTCGCCGCGCTCGCGCTCCACTGTGCGAACTGCGCGGGCGACACGAATCCGTGGGCGGCACGCGATGGCTTCACGCCGAATCTGCCCGCGGCTACCAGCTGCACGTTGTGCTGGAAGGGACAGGCTCACACCGTGGAGCTCGGCTGCACGGCGGGCAGCCCTTCCTCGGCAACCGTCGACGGGCGCACGCTCCTTGAGGTCAGGGACCTCGCCTATGACGCCGGCGCTGCCGGGGCGGGCACGATTGCCGCGCGCCTCGTCGAGCACCGCCGCCGCGCGCGCTGCCGCGTGGAAGACGCGCACGTCACGCTCTGGGAGCAGGACGCGCAATACGATTTCCTGGTCGAGGATCCTCGCACCCGGGAATTCACCGCGAGCGCGGCCAGCGGGGGACTCACGACCCCGCTGCCCGGTGTCGTGGTTTCGGTGCCCATATCGGTCGGTCAGAAGGTGGCCGCCGGCGAGGTGCTCATGGTGATCGAGGCCATGAAGATGGAGCACACGATCACCGCGCCTCACGCGGGCACTGTGCAGGCGATCCACTTCGCCCGCGGGGATCGCGTGCCCGAAGGGAACCAGCTGCTCGAGCTGACGCCGGTCGAGGACGCGAAGCGGTAAAATGGCATCTGTTGGTACGGATGATGGCAAGGAGGAGAGATGGACAAGTCATTGATGACGGGACTGGTGATTGGTGCGGCGGTGGCCGCTGGGGCGGGCGCGATCGCGGGCCTCAAGCTGATGAATAAGGGTCCGGGGTACGCCGAAGTCCTGAAAGTGACTCCGATGACCCGGACCGTGCATACCCCGCGGCAGGAATGTCACGACGAGCAGGTGACTCAGAAGGCGCCGGTGAAGGATGAGCACCAGGTCATAGGCTCGATCGCAGGCGCCGTTATCGGTGGTGTCGTCGGCCACCAGATCGGCGGCGGCAGCGGGCGCGACATCGCGACGGTCGCGGGCGCCGCGGGCGGCGGTTACGCCGGCAATCGCATCCAGAAGAATCTGCAGGATCGTGACACCACCACCACGACCGAGCACAAGTGCGCCACGGTCTACGACAGCTCCGAGAAGATCACCGGCTACCAGGTGCGCTACCGGCTCGGCGGCAGGGAAGCGACCGTAAAGATGGATCACGACCCGGGGCCGCGCATTCCGGTGCACGACGGACAGCTCGACCTGACGGCTCCCGCGGCAGCCCCCGCGCCCGGACAATCGGGCTGAAGGCTCAGCGCCCTTTCGCCGCCGGCGCCTTCGCGGGCGCCGCGGCCTGCGGCGCACCGGCGCGCGCCAGCGCGATCACCTTATCGGTGAGCTGCAGCAGCTCCTTGAAGGTCTGCTCCTCGTCGGCCGCCTGCGCCGGGCTCACGACTACGTAGCGACCGTTGACGACGAGCGTCGGGACCGCCGCGATGCCGTAGTCCTCGGTCATCTGATCGGCCAGCACGGTCTGATTGTTGACGCCGAAGGAGGCGTAGGCGTTGACGAACCGCGTGGAATCGCCTCCCTGCCTGCCGACCCAGTCGGCGATCGACTGCTCGTCGAAGAGATTCTCGTGCTGATCGTGAATGGCGCGGAACAGCGGTGCGTCAAGCTTACTGAGATCGCCGGTTGCCTCGAGCGAATAGTAGGCACGCGAGAGATTGACCCAGGCCAGCCGGCCGTAGCCCACCGGTACGCGTTTGAAGACGACGTCTTTGGGCAGCGCCGCGGCCCAGGCGCTCACCAGCGGGTTGAACTTGGCGCAGTGCGGGCAACCGTAGGAGAAGAACTCGAGGACTTCGACCTTCCCGGGGCTCGAGGTGGGCCTGGGGGGCGTCAGCAGGCGGTAGTCCTGTCCCTGCGTGAGCTTCGCAGAGGCCGGGGTGCCGGCGCCGGGTACCGCAGCGGCGAGACATAACACAGCGAGGATCAGGGAACGGATGCGGGTCGGCATTCGGTTGGTCTCCGTCGAAAGGTGGAAACGTAGCATGAAGCGCGGTCGAAGAACCTCCAGGGACGCCGCGCCCACTCGCCCGCATAGTCGACCCCGATGCGCGCGCTGCGGCCGATCGCGATGCGCGGCATGCGCCGCGGGCGCTCGATCCACAGCTGCGAACCCCGCAGATCCGCGCCGTTCAGGCGTCGGTCGACGTGCATGGCACGGCACAGCAGTCCCGGCCCCCAGGTTTTGTCCGTGATTCCCTGCAACGGTTCCAGCGCGCGCAGCAGTACCGCGTGCGGAACTCCCTCCCGGGCCGTCACCACATTAAGACAGTTCCAGAAGCCGTAAATGAAGTAGACATACGCGCATCCCGGAGGACCGAACATCACCTCGGTGCGCTTGGTGCGGCCGCGCGAGGAATGCGCCGCGCGGTCGCGCGGCCCGAGGTAGGCCTCGGTCTCCACGATACGGCCGCGGCGCACGGTGACGCCGTCGTCGTGCACCAGGTGCATACCGATCAGCTCGCGCGCGACGTTCAGTGCACTGCGTGCGAAGAAAGCACGCGCAGGCTTGATACACTGCCCCACCGCCTGATGCTAAAGGAATCCCCGGATTGTTTTGTAGTAAAATCAAAGTAATGGAGTATCGGATGCGACGTGCTCGGCGCCTGCCTGCCTGGGCGGCCATGGGGCTTGCGTGTGCGCTCGGGCTTTCGGTGCCCGTCTTCGCGAGTATCTATCCGCTGCCGGTCGACGGCTCCGCGGTGGTCGGGTCGGACGAGGCCGTGACGAGCGCGTACACGGATACGCTGCCCGACCTGGCGCATCGCTACAGCCTCGGTTACTACGAGATCATCCGCGCGAATCCCGGCGTCGACGTGTGGCTGCCCGGTGCCGGCAAGCGCGTCGTGCTTCCGGGGCGGCGCATTCTCCCGACCGGTCCGCGCGAAGGCATCGTCGTCAACCTTCCGGAGCATCGCCTCTATTACTTTCCGAAGCCGCGCAACGCGCACGAGCAGCGCGTCGTCATCACGTATCCGATCAGCATCGGCAAGATGGACTGGCGCACGCCACTCGGCGAGACACGCGTCATCGCCAAGATTCGCGATCCTTCCTGGTACCCGCCCGTGTCGATTCGCAAGGAGCACGCTGCGAACGGCGATCCGCTCCCGAAGGTAGTGCCGGCAGGTCCCGACAATCCGCTCGGAGCCTTTGCCTTGCGGCTCGCGGCCGGCGAGGGCGAGTACATGATCCACGGCACCAACAATCCGACCGCCGTCGGCATGTCGGTGACGCACGGCTGCATCCGCATGTACCCCGAGGATGTCGCAGCGCTCTTCCCGTTGGTGGCCGTCGGCACCAAGGTGTGGCTGGTCAACGAGCCGGTGAAAGTGGCGTGGGCGAACGGGGAGTTGCTGCTCGAGGCCCATCCTCCGGTCGACGAGGAGGGCCAGAGCGTGGAGCCTGACCTCGAACTGCTCTCGAAGCTGCTCGATCAGGCGCTCGGCGACAGCACCGCAGCGATCCACTGGGACCTGGCACGCAAGACGCTGCAGTCGGCCGACGGGATTCCGACGGTGGTCGGCCTTGCCGCGAAGGTCGATACGCCCGGGCCGGCGCCCGCGGCCGATGCGCCTGCTGCCGATGCCAATTCAGCGGCGCGGCTCGCGACCGGCACCGCGGACGCGGTGAAGCGCTAGGGTTCCGCGCGCGACGCGCGCAGCTGCGTCAGCGTCCGCACCAGATGGGCCGCACGCCCGGCGAGCGCCAGCGCCGAGCGTATCCACAGGACAAAGGTCAGCACCTCGCGCGTGCGCCCGAGGAACAGCAGCCCGGCGAGCGCCGCCGCCCAGGCGAGCGGGTGACGCAGCTTGCCGGCGGCGGAGCCGTCTGCGGAAGCTCCCAGCATCGACGCCGGACTCAGCCGGGCGAGACGTGCGGCGAGCTCAGCGCGCTGCTCATCGCATCGCCTGAGGAGTGTGCGGCGCCGCGCTTCGAGCTGCTTCATGCGGCTCACGGCGTCCCGGCCCTGCGCTGGTCGCGCTCGAGTTGCGCCAGCGAATCGTCGAGGATTCCCGGACGACGGCGGAAGACGCGCGCAGCGGCGAAGGCACACGCCGCGGCGAGCACGACAAAGATGAGGCCGCCGCCGAGCAGCCCGAGCACGCGATGCGAGTCCCACAGCGCGGAGATCAACGCCACCACACCGAAGGCGAGCGCGAGCAACGCGCACAGGATTGCGGCTACCGCCCACACCAGCGTGCGCGCGAGCCCGATGAGGTGGATCTCGAGCTCGACCGCCGCGAGCTCGAGGCGCGTGCGCAGCGCCTCGAGTGCCGCGGCCAGCAGCCCGGGGACCGGCGGCGGGCCTTCGGGCGAGGCGGTTCCCGCGGGCGCGGCGCCCTCGCTCATCCCCTGCGGCCCATGATGAGCCCGAGGAGCAGGGCGACTCCGCCCGCCACTGCGACCGCCTGCCAGGGGTTGCCGCGCACGTAGGTGTCGACGTCGCGCGCGCGCGCCTTGACCTGCTGCTCGAGGGCTGTCAACCGGGCGCGCAGCTCCACGAGCGTGTCCTCGGCGTGCTGCTGCTCCGTGGCGCTCGCCGTTCCGGTCGAGGTGCGCAGCAGCGCCTCGGCGTCGCTCACCAGCGCACGCAGCTCCTCGGCCAGTCTGCCGCCGTTGAACGCATCCGTCATAAAGTTGCTCCCTGCATATGAGGGATTTACGCATATCCGGCCCGAAACCGCGAGACGGCGGAATTAAGCTGCGCTACTCTCGGGGCGGAAGCCTGCGATGAACGCATCGGTCCCCAATCCACTCCTGGAGTTGCGCAAGCTCGGCGAGAGCGCGTGGCTGGACGACCTCGGGCGCGGCATGCTCGAGGACGGGAGCCTCGCACGCCTCATACGCGACGACGGCATCGCCGGCGTTACCTCGAATCCGGCGATCTTCGCCAACTCGATGACCACCGACCCGCGCTACGTGCAGCCGATCGCGCGGCTGCTGTCGACAGTCCAGTCGGCGCTGGCGCTGTACGAGGAGCTCGCCCTCGGCGACGTGCACGCGGCGGCCAGACTGTTCCGCGGGCTCTACGACAGCACTTCGGGCGCCGACGGCTTCGTGAGCTTCGAGGTGTCGCCGCACCTCGCCTACGACGCGCAGGGCAGCCTCGCCGAGGCGCGCCGCCTGTGGGCCCGTCTCGACGTGCCAAACGCCTTCATCAAGATCCCCGGCACCGAGGCCGGGTTGCCGGTGATCCGCACTCTCATCGCCGAAGGCATCAACGTCAACGTGACGCTGCTGTTCTCGCCCGAGCGCTACCGCGCCGTTGCGCAGGCATACCTGGACGGTCTCACCGAGCGCACACGCAGCGGGCGGCCGCTCGCGGGCGTCGCCTCGGTCGCGAGCTTCTTCCTCAGCCGCATCGATACCCTCGTCGACAAGCTGCTGGACGAGCTGAGCGCGGGCGGCCAGCCAGCCGCGCGCACGCTGCGCGGCAAGGCCGCGATCGCCAGCGCGGCCCGCGCCTATGAGATCTTCGAGGGGACGCTCGCGACGCCGCAGTGGCAGGCTCTCAGCACGCAGGGTGCGCGACCGCAACGCCTGCTCTGGGCGTCGACCTCGACCAAAGACCCGAGCTACAGCCCGATCAAGTACGTCGAGGAGCTGGTGGTGCCCGGGACAGTGAATACCATGCCACTCGAGACCCTCAACGCCTACCGCCGACTCGGCCGCCCGGAACTGCGTCTCGAGCGGCACCTCGCCGAGGGCTCGGATGCGCGCGAGGGCTTCGAGCGCCTCGGCGTCGATCTCGAGGCGGTCGCCGCGCAGCTCGAGCGGGAGGGCGTCGCCAAGTTCGTCGAGCCTTTCGACCGGTTGCAGAAGTGGCTCGAAGACCGACGGCGCACTTCGAAGACATCCTGAGAGTGCGCGGGAGGCTTTGTGGAAACCGACGCGGTACGCGAGAGGCTGCTCAAACGCCGGGACGAGCTGCGTCAGCGCGCGAGCGAGGCGAGCGCCGATCTGCGGCACGAGGCGGATCCGCTCTCGGCCGACTTCGCCGAGCAGGTGACGCAGCGCGAGAACGACGATGTGCTCGGCGCCATCTCGCACTCCGCCCGCGCCGAGCTGCAGCAGGTCGATGCGGCGCTGCGGCGCCTCGCGCAGGGTCGCTACACCACCTGCTCGGGCTGCGGCGGCGACATCGAGCCCGAGCGCCTCGCGGCTGTACCCTATACCGACAAGTGCCGTACTTGCGCGGAGGGAGCGCGCCCGCTGCCCGGCCGTGGCCGCCCGGGCGGCTGAGCGGCGCGGCCCTCGAGCGAGCCTTGGCAGCCTCGGGCGTCATCACCGTCACCACCGACTTCGGACATCAGGGCCCGTTCGTAGGGGTCATCAAGGGCTGTATCCTCACGCGCTTCCCCGCCGCACGGATCATCGATCTCACTCATGAGATCGTGGTGCACTGGCCGGCGGAGGCGGGCTTCTGGCTGTCGCGCGCCTTTGCTTTTTTTCCGCCGGGCACGGTGCACGTGGCGGTCGTCGATCCCGGGGTAGGGACCTCGCGCGACATTCTCGCGCTCGAGGCGGGCGACCATTTCTTCCTGGCCCCCGACAACGGCCTTCTCGCGCCGGTCGTGAGCCGCTTTCCCGAGGCGCGCCTCACCCGGCTCACCGCGCAGAGCCTCGCGCGCATCGGGGTGACCCACCCGAGCGCGACCTTCCACGGGCGCGATATCTTTGCCCCGGTCGCCGCCGAGCTCGCGGCGGGTCGCTGCGAGGCCGCGGACCTCGGCGAGCCGGTGGCCACGCTGATTCCCTCCTGGGTCGACGATCCCACCGTGGAGCCCGCCAGCGTCTCCGGCGTCGTCATCACCATCGACCACTTCGGCAACCTCATCACCAATATCGACGCGCCCCTCATCGAGCGTTTCCGCCTGCCGGTCGTGCACGCCGGTAACCACGCCTTCCCCCTGCGGCGCACCTATGGCGACGCCAGGCCGGGCGAGTATCTGGCCCTCGTAAACTCCTTCGGGGTGATCGAGATTGCCCGCGCGGAGCACAACGCCGCCGAGGGCCTCGGGTTGAGCCGGGGTGCCCCGGTAGTCGTTCGAGACGGCACCGATCACGCTTGAGGTGAGCCGCGGCGGCTTCTCCCTCCGCACCCCCTTGCGGCAGGTGTTGATCGGCCCCACGAATCGGCTATAGTTCGCGCCTTGTTCCATACGGAATAAGCACGTTAGCTGTTGAATTAATTCAGGATTTACACCACCAAGATGGCCGAGCGGGACAACGAGGGCTTCGACCTCGACGAGGAATTCCTGAACAGTCCGCCCGAGGACGGCACCGATTACGACCGGCTGCTCGATCGGGTGGACAAGCGTGTCCGCAATCAGGGCAAGCGAGGCAAGGCTGCCTGGAGTCGCCTCGAGGAAGTGCTCGCTGACAAGAAGCTCGAGAAGGACCTCCAGGACTTCGACGACGAGCTGTAGGGCGACAGCTCGCGCCGCCTGCTCCAGGCTCAAGCAACGACGGACCGAGACGGCCTTAAGCTGTCGGGCTGCGGCGCGGCCGCGGCGCTTGATGCGGAGAATCGAGTCTTGACCCGTACACCCTCTGCCTGGATCGTCCTCAAGTTCGGCGGCACGAGCGTCGCAACGCTCGCCAACTGGACCAACATCGCCGGGGTCGTCTCCGAGCGCTGCGCCGGCGGCGCGCGCGTTCTCATCGTGCACTCGGCCGTGAGCGGTATCACCGACCGCCTCGAGCGGCTGCTGGATGGCGCCGTGGGCGAGGCCTACGAGGGGGAGCTCAAGGCCATCGAGGAGCGCCACCGGCAGCTCGCGGCCGAGCTCGGTGTGCCGCTCGGCCAAGACGTCGAGAGACACCTCGCGGAGCTGCACGAGATCGCGGCGGGGATCGCGCTGGTGGGCGAGGTGAGCGACCGCACGCGGGCGCGAGTCATGGCGGCCGGCGAGCTGATGGCAACCCGGATCGGCGCGGCTTTCCTCGCAGCGCGTGGGCTCCCGGTCGCCTGGGCCGATGCACGCACCCTGCTGCGCGCCGAGGAGCGCCGCAGCGCATCCGCGAAGGCGAGCGTGCTCTCAGCCGTCTGCAGCTTTGCGCCGGATGCAGCGCTCGCCGGGCAGCTCGCGGCCCTTCCTGCCGTGGTGGTCACCCAGGGGTTCATCGCGAGCGATGAGGACGGCAATACCGTGCTCCTCGGGCGCGGCGGCTCGGACACCTCGGCCGCCTACCTCGCGGCGAAGCTGCGCGCGCAGCGGCTCGAGATCTGGACCGACGTCCCCGGCATGTTCAGCGCCAACCCACGCGCGACGCCCACGGCCCGCCTGCTGCGCGCGCTGCATTACGACGAGGCGCAGGAGATCGCGACCAGCGGCGCCAAAGTACTGCACCCGCGCTGCATCCTGCCCGCGCGCCAGCAGCGCATCCCGCTGCACGTGTACGCCACACAGGCGCCGCATCTCGAAGGCACGGTGCTGAGCGCCGAAGGCGCCGAGGGCGGCGCCCAGGTCAAGGCGGTCTGCACCAAGAAGGGCATCACCCTGATCTCGATGGAGAGCCCTGGTATGTGGCACCAGGTGGGTTTCCTCGCGGACGCCTTCCAGGTGTTCAAGCAACACGGCCTGTCGGTTGACCTGGTGTCGACCTCGGAGACCAACGTAACGGTGTCGCTCGACCCGGCGGCCAACTCCCTCGACAACACGCAGGTGACGGCTCTGGTGGCCGATCTCTCTCACTTGTGCCGCGTGCAGGTGATCGGCCCGTGCGCCTCGGTGAGTCTCGTCGGGCGCAACATCCGCTCGATCCTGCACCAGCTCGGCGGTGCGTTCGAATTCTTCGAGGAGCAGAAGATCTACCTGGTGAGCCAGGCGGCCAACGATCTGAACTTCACCTTCGTCGTCGACGAGAACCAGGGCGATCGCCTGGTCGAGCAGCTCCACGAGCTGCTCATCCGCCCGGTGCCGGGCGACAAGGTCCTCGGCCCTACCTGGCAGCAGCTGTTCGCAGCGCCGCCCGAGGGAGTCGCGCGCACGCCACCCTGGTGGCGAACGCGGCGCGAGCAGCTGCGGGTGGCGCTCGGGGAACGCGCGGCGGCCTACGTCTACGACCTGGCGACGGTACGGGCCGCGGCACGCGCGCTACGGGGGCTCAAGTCGCTCGAGCGCGTGCACTACTCGATGAAGGCCAACCCGCACGTCGAGATCCTGCGCGCTCTGCGCGCGGAGGGCATTGAGTTCGAGTGCGTCGCCCGCGGCGAGATCGAGCGGCTGCTCGCCACGTGCCCGGAGCTCGAGCCGCAGCGCATCCTCTACACGCCGAACTTCGCGCCGCGCGAGGAATATGCCTGGGCGCTCGAGCGCGGGGTGCGCGTCACGGTCGACAATACTTTCGTGCTCAGCGCCTGGCCGGGGCTGTTCCGCGGCCGCGAGATCTTTGTCCGCCTGGACACCGGCGTCGGCCGTGGCCACCACGATCACGTGCGCACCGCCGGCACGCGCTCGAAGTTCGGGGTGCCGATTGCGGAGCTGCCCGCGCTCGCGCGCGCGGCACGGTCGGCCGGGGCGCGCGTCACGGGCCTGCAGGCTCACGTGGGCAGCGGCATCTTCGACGTGACCAGCTGGGAGCACACGGCGCGCCTGCTGGCCCAGGCGGCGCAGGGCATGGAGGAGGTGCGGGTGATCGACGTGGGCGGCGGGCTCGGCGTGCCCGAGCGGGCCGATCAGCCGGGCGTCGATCTCGCGAAGCTCGACACGCTGCTGTCGGCGGTACGGGCCGAACATCGGGGCCTCGAAGTGTGGCTCGAGCCCGGGCGCTACCTGGTGGCCGCCGCCGGCGTGCTGCTCGCTCGCGTGACGCAGCTCAAGCAGAAGGGCGGGGTGCGCTTCGTGGGGGTGGCGACCGGCATGAACTCCCTGATCCGTCCGGCACTCTATGGCTCATATCATGAGATCGCGAACCTCACACGCCTCGACGAGCCGGCCACGGAGCTCGTGAACGTCGTCGGCCCGATCTGCGAGAGCGCCGACGTGCTCGGCCACGATCGCCTGTTGCCGGTGACCCAGGCGGGCGATGTGCTGCTGATCGCGAATGCCGGCGCTTACGGGCATGTGATGAGCTCGCACTACAACCTGCGCGACCCGGCCGGGGAGCTGATCCTCTGAGGCGCCTGCTGCTACGCGCGCTGGCAGCGGCGGCGATCGCCGGTGCCGCCTACGTGCTCTATCTCGATCTGCTGGTGATTCATCAGTTCGAGGGGCGGCGCTGGACGCTGCCGGCCCAGGTATTCGCCGCCCCCCTCGAGCTGTACGCGGGCCTGCCGCTCTCCGAGTCGGACGTCAGCCATGAGCTCGAGCGGCTGCATTACCGCAAGGCGGCGCAGCTCGACCGTCCCGGCACCTACCGCGTCAACGGCGCGCGTATCGATGTGGCGCTGCGACCGGCGCGCTTCGCTGACGAGAGTCGCGACGCCCAGCTGCTCAGCATCTCCACGGGCTCCCAGGGGATCGAGAGCCTGAAGGACGCCGGCGGGCACGAGGTCCCGGTGATCCGGCTCGAGCCGCTGCTCATCGGCAGCATCTTCCCGAGCCACGGCGAGGATCGCATCGTGCTCACGCCGCACGAGGTGCCGTCGTTGCTGCCGGCGGCGCTCAAGGCAGTCGAGGATCGCCGGTTCGATTCGCACCGCGGAGTCGATCCGCAGGCGATCCTGCGCGCACTGTGGGTCGATGCGCGCGCCGGCCAGATCGAGCAGGGAGGAAGCACGCTAACCCAGCAGCTGGTGCGCAGCTATTTCCTTTCCACGCGCCAGACGCTCGGGCGCAAGATCCGCGAGGCGATCATGGCGATCGCGCTCGATGCGCGCTTCACCAAGGACGATCTCATGAACGCCTATATCAACGAGATCTTCCTCGGGCAGGACGGCAACCGCGCCATCCATGGCTTCGGGCTCGCGAGCCAGTTCTATTTCGGCAAGCCGCTGAGCGAGCTCGACCTCTCGGAGATCGCGCTGCTGGTGGCCGTGGTGCGTGGGCCGTCCTACTACGATCCGCGCCGGCACGCCGACCGGGTGCTCGCCCGGCGCAACCTCGTGCTGAAGGAGCTGGCCGATCAGCACGTCGTCCCCGCGGCGGATGCGGCCACCGCGGCGCGGCGACCGCTCGGCGTGACGCCGCGGCCGGCGGGTGCTTACTACCCCGCGTACCTTGACTTCGTGCGCCGCACCCTGCGGCGCGACTACCGCGACCAGGATCTCACCGAGGCCGGGCTCTCGATCTACACCAGCCTCGATCCGCGTGGGCAGGATGCGGCCGAGCGCGCGCTCGATTCCGAGCTCGCCCGGCTCGACCGCCTGAAAAAGCACGGCACGCCCGAGACCCTCGAGGGTGCGGTGGTCGTCACGACGCCGCAGAGCGGCGATGTCATCGCCATCGTCGGCGGCCGCGACGTCGGCTACGACGGCTTCGACCGGGCGCTCGATGCGCGCCGCGCCATGGGCTCACTGGTGAAGCCCTTCATCTATCTCGCCGCCCTCGAGAGCGGTCGCTATAGCGCGGCGACCATCGTGCAGGATGAGCCGGTGGATCTGAAGCTCGCCGGCGGACAGCACTGGCGTCCCGAGAACTTCACCCATGAGTTCAACGGGCCCGTGCCTGTGGCGCGTGCACTGGCGGAATCCCTCAACCTCGCGACGGTCGGCGTGGGGCTCGACATCGGATTGCCGAAGGTGGCCGAGACCCTGCAGCGTTTCGGTCTCGACCGTACGCCGCAGCAGGTACCGGCCATGCTCCTCGGAGCGGTCGACGTGACGCCGCTCGAGGCGGCGCAGCTCTACAACGGGCTCGCAAACGGCGGGTTCCGCAACCCGCTGCGCGCGGTGCGTGCGGTCATCGGCGGCGACGGCAAGGCGCTCAAGGCCTTTCCTCTGCAGGTAGCGCAGGTGGCGACTCCGGAGGCCGTCTACCAGCTCGACCGCCTGCTGACCCTGGTCATGAATCGCGGCACCGGGCGGTCGGCGCGCCCCCTGCTGCCCGCGGACCTCGTGGTGGCCGGCAAGTCCGGCACGTCCTCGGATTACCGCGACAGCTGGTTCGCAGGCTTCTCGGGCAGCAATCTCACGGTCGTGTGGGTCGGGTACGATGACGACGCGCCGACCGGCCTCACCGGCTCGGCCGGCGCGCTGCCGGTGTGGGCGCATATTATGGCGAGTCTCGGCGGCGGCTCGTGGAATGCGCCGATGCCGGAGGGGCTCGTGGACATGGAAATCGAGTACGCGACGGGACTGCGGGTCTTGCCGGGCTGCTCCGACGACCGCGTGACGGTGGTAGTGCCCGCGGCGACGCAGGTCACACCCAAGCCGGGCTGCGGCTTTCCCGACAACGGCAACCCCGTCACCACCTTCATCGACCGCACGCAACAGTGGATCCACAGCCTCGTGCACTGATCGGTTTCTACGCCCGGATACGGGGTGCTGCGGCCGTGGGCGCACTGCTGGCCGCGGCGGCGCTTGCCGCGTGTGCTTCGCGCGTGCCGATGCCGTCCGGTACACCGCCGGGCAGCGCCGTGCCCGGCTCCGCCGATGGCGGTTCGCCGACGTCGCCTTCCGGGCCACCGGCGGGCGCCCCGTCGCGTCAGTTTCATCTCGGGCCGGCGGCGAGTGCGCTCGTCGCCCAAGCCCACACGCAGGCCGGCGCGGGCGAGTACGCGGCGGCCGGCGCGACGCTCGAGCGGGCGCTGCGCATCGAGCCCGACAATCCGCTGCTCTGGGTCGAGCTCGGGCGTATGCAGATGGGGGAGGGAAACGCCGGTCAGGCAGACGCAATGGGCCGCAAGGCTCTCGCCCTGGCGACCGGCGATCCATCGGCGGAGGCTGCCGCCTGGCGCCTGATCGCGGATTCGCTCCACGCCCGGGGCCGTACTGCTGATGCCCTGGAGGCGGAGCAGCGGGCGGCGAGTCTCGCACCCCAGTGACGCCGGCCGCGTCTGGCCAGGTCGGCAGCCTCAGCAGCGCGCAACCCCTCGCAAATCAGCGCCCTGCGCTTGCGCAGTGGACGCCCCCCACCCTAAACTCTGTTCAACTCATCGAGACCGGCTGAGGGATAAGGCCCTTAGACGCCGGGGCAACCGCCAGGCTTAACCATCCTGGAAAGGTGCCAACTCCTGCGACTCCCGCGTGAGCGGGCGTCGACAGATGAGCGGTCTGCGTAGCCTCCCGGGGATTCCCGGACGAGGATGGACGCAACAAGCCTCGCGCCTCCCGCGCAGGCACGCTCCGCAGGTGTCCGACGAGCCGAAGGAACCGAAGCGGAGCATTCATGAGCGAAATTTCCGACCTCATCTCGTCCGGCGAAGCCGCAGCCAACGGCGTGAGTCAGGTCACCCAGACCGTGCGGGCGGGCGTCGAATGCGGCGATGAGACCGGCTGCGTGATACCGCCGCTGCACCTGTCATCGACGTTCGCGTTCCGTGCCTTCGGCGAGAAGCGCGACTACGACTACACGCGCTCCGGCAATCCCACGCGCGATCTGCTCGCCCGGGCGCTAGCCGAGCTCGAGCAGGGGGCGGGCGCCGTGGTCACCGCGACCGGCATGGCGGCGGTCATGCTCACCGGATATCTCGTGCCGCAGGGCGGACGCATCGTGGCGCCGCACGACTGCTACGGCGGTACCTATCGGCTCTTCGACGCCTGGCGGCGACGCGGTGAACGGGAGGTCGAGTTCGTCGATTTCGGCGACGAGGCAGCGGTGCGCGCCGCGCTCACCGCGCCGACGGCACTCCTGTGGATCGAGACGCCGAGCAACCCGCTGCTGCGTATCACGGACATCGCAGCATTCGCGGCCTTGGGGAGGGCGAGCGGCGCGCTCATCGTCGTCGACAACACGTTCCTCTCGCCGGCGTGGCAACAGCCGCTCACGCTCGGCGCGGATCTGGTCGTGCACTCGACTACGAAGTACCTTAACGGGCACAGCGACGTGGTCGGTGGTGCCGTAGTGGCCCGCGACAAGGCGCTGCACGAGCAGCTCGTCTGGTGGGCGAACTGCCTGGGTGTGACCGGTGCGCCCTTCGACAGCTACCTGACACTGCGGGGGCTACGGACGCTGCACGCACGCCTCGAGCACCATGCGCGCAACGCGCACGAGCTGGCGCACTGGCTCGACGCCCAGGGGAACGTCCGCCAGGTATGGTATCCGGGCCTCGCGAGCCATCCGGGGCACGCTCTGGCTGCGCGCCAGCAGCGCGGCTTCGGTGCCGTCATTACCCTCGAGCTCGAGGGCGGACAGGGGGCGGTGCGCGCGTTCGTCTCCGACCTCGCCTGCTTCTCGCTGGCCGAATCCCTGGGGGGCGTCGAGAGCCTGGTGGCTCATCCGGCCACCATGACTCATGCGGCGATGGACCCGGCGGCGCGCGCCAGGGCGGGACTCACCGACGGACTGATCCGTCTATCGATCGGCATCGAGGCGCTCGAGGATCTGCGCGAGGATCTCGCACGGGCGCTGGAGCGCGCCGCGCGGACGCTCGCCTCGCAGCCGCTCAAGCTCGCGGTGGCAGGCTGCTGACGACGGCCTCGGCCGCCGCGCGCGTGCTCAGGTGCCGCGCGCCGGCCGGGACCAGGTCCGCGGTGCGGGCGCCCGCGGCAAGCGCCGTATCCGCAGCTTTCTCCAGCGCCGCCGCCTCGGCCGTCAGCCCGAGCGAGTGCCGCAACAGGAGCGCCACGCTGTAGATGGCGCCATAGGGGTTGGCTATGCCGCGGCCGGCAATGTCCGGCGCGGACCCGTGGATCGGCTCGTACACTCCGCGCTGCCCCTCGCCGAGCGAGGCCGAGGGCAGCAGTCCCAGCGATCCCGCGAGCATCGAGGCCTCGTCGGTGAGGATGTCGCCGAACATATTCTCCGTCACCAGTACGTCGAAATCGCGCGGGCGGTGGATGAGGTGCATAGCCGCGGCGTCCACCAGCTGATGCTCGAGCACGACATCGGGAAACTCGCGCTCGATCACACGCTGACACACCGCGCGCCAGAGGCGCGAGGTCTCGAGTACGTTGGCCTTGTCGATCGAGGTGAGGCGACGGCGGCGCGCGCGCGCGAGGCGTGCGGCGGTGCGGACGATGCGCTCGATCTCGGCGGCCGTGTACACGCACAGGTCAGTGGCGCGCACGGCATCGCGCGTCTTGTCGCCGAAGTAGATGCCGCCGGTGAGCTCGCGCACGAAGACCAGATCCACTCCCTCGACCACCTCGGGCTTGAGGGTCGAGGCACTTGCGAGCGCCGCGTGCACCTTCACCGGGCGGAGATTTGCGTAGACCGCGAGCTCCTTGCGTAAGCGCAGCAGGCCCGCCTCGGGCCGCACCCGAGCATCGGGCGCCGACCACCTGGGGCCGCCGATGGCCCCGAGCAGCACCGCATCGGCCGCGCGGCAGGCTGCGAGCGTCGCCGGCGGCAGCGGATCCCCGTGGGCGTCAATGGCGGCGCCGCCGAAGGGAAGCTCCTCGAGCTCGAGCTCGTGGCCGAAGCGCGCGGCCACCGCGCGCAGGCAGAGCAGGGCGCCCTCGATGACCTCCGGCCCGATACCATCCCCGGCCAGTACCGCAATGCGCGCCCTCATGTGCGGCGCTCGTACGCCTCGATCTCGCCGCTGCGCGACAGGAGGTAGCCGAGCTCGTCGACGCCGTTGAGGAGGCAGTGTCGCGCGAAGGCCTCGATGGGAAAACTCGACCGGGCGCCGGTCGGCAGGCTGAGGATGCCGGAGGCGAGATCCACGGTGAGCTCCGCGCCCGGATGCCCAAGGAGCCAGCCGCTCGTCGCCTCATCGACGATCACGGGCAGGAGGCCGTTCTTCAGCGAATTGTTGCCGAAGATGTCGGCGATCTCGGTGCTCACGACGGCGCGAAAGCCGTGATCGAGCAGCGCCCAGGGCGCGTGCTCGCGCGAAGAGCCACAGCCGAAGTTGCGTCCTGCGACCAGGATCCGGCAGCCGGCGCTTTCCGGTCGGTTCAGCACGAAGTCGGGCCGCGGCGCGCCGCGCTCGTCATAGCGCCAGTCGGCAAACAGGTGGGTGCCGAGTCCGGTGCGGGTGGTGGTAGTGAGGAAGCGCGCCGGAATAATCTGGTCGGTGTCGATGTTGGTGGCCGACAGCACCACGGTGCGCGAGCGAAGGGTAGTGAAGGGCTCCATCAGAGGAGCTCCCGCGGATCGGTGACACGCCCACGGACGGCGGAGGCCGCCGCGGTCAGTGGGCTCGCGAGCAGGGTGCGTGCGCCGGCGCCCTGGCGGCCCTCGAAGTTGCGGTTGCTGGTGCTCACCGCGTACTCCCCGCGCGGCACGGTGTCGCCGTTCATGCCGAGACACATCGAGCAGCCCGATTCGCGCCATTCGGCGCCGGCCTCGAGGAACACACGGTCGAGGCCCTCGGCCTCGGCCTGCCGCTTCACCTGCTGCGAGCCCGGCACGACCAGCATGGTGAGCCCAGGGGCGATATGCCGGCCGCGCAGCAGGCGCGCGGCGCCGCGCAGATCCGAGAGTCGGGCGTTGGTACAGCTGCCGAGGAATACCACGTTGACCGGTTGATCCTTGATCGGCTGACCGGCCTCCAGGCCCATGTAGCTCAGGGCGCGGGCGAACATCGCGTCCGCGCCCTGCTCGGGGATGGCACCGGTTACCGGAACCACCATGCCGGGATTGGTGCCCCAGGTGATCATCGGCTCGACGTCCCCGGCAGCGAGGCGCAGCTCGCGGTCGAAGCGCGCGCCGGTATCGCTCGGTAGCGAGCGCCAGCCGGCCAGCGCAGCCTCCCAGGCGGCGTCCTTGGGGGCGCGCGGGCGCGCCGCGAGGTAGGCATAGGTCGTCTCGTCGGGCGCGATCATTCCGGCGCGCGCACCCGCTTCGATCGACATGTTGCACACGGTCATGCGCTCATCCATGTCGAGCGCACCGATGGTCGCGCCGCGATACTCGATCACGTGCCCGGTGCCGCCGGCGACGCCGAGCCTGCCGATGATCGCGAGGATGAGATCCTTGGCGGTGACGCCGGCCTGCAGCGTTCCCTCCACCTCGACGGCGAGCGTGCGCGGCTTGCGCTGCAGCAGGCACTGGGTAGCAAGCACGTGTGCAACCTCGGTCGTACCGATGCCGAAGGCGAGGGCCCCGACCGCGCCGTGCGTGCTGGTGTGGCTGTCTCCGCAGACGATGGTCTTGCCGGGCTGCGTGAGCCCGAGATCCGGCCCGATGACGTGCACGATGCCGCGCTGCTCGCTCGTCAGTCCGAGGAGCTCCACGCCGAACTGCGCACAATTCGCCTCGAGCTCGCGGATCTGCCGGGCGGCGGACTCGATCGCGATCGGCGCACCGCCGAACACCTGGGCGGTGCGGGTCGGCGTCGAGTGATCCATGGTGGCGAGCGTCAGCTCGGGGTGCCGCACGGCAAGCCCCCGCTCGCGCAACAGCGCGAACGCCTGGGGCGAAGTCACCTCGTGGATCAGATGCAGGTCGACATAGAGCACCGCCGGGGTGGCGGCGGTCTCGGGCGCCACCAGGTGCCGTTCCCAGACCTTTTCAAAGAGCGTGCGCGGATTCAAGCCTTCAGCCCGAGGCGGCCGCGGCGCGCGGCGCCGACATATCGACGTAGTCGAGCCAGCCCCACCGGTCCTGGGTCTTTCCCGAGAACAAGCCGAAGAATGCGTTCTGCAGCGTCTCCGTCACGGGTCCGCGCTTGCCGTTGCCGATGGTCAACCGATCGACCGACCGGATCGGAGTGATCTCGACCGCCGTTCCAGTGAAGAACGCCTCGTCGGCGAGGTAGAGAAGCTCACGCGGAATCGACATCTCGCGCACCTCGATGCCGCGCTCGCGCGCGAGGCGGATCACCGAGTCGCGCGTCAGCCCGCCGAGCACCGAGTGGGCAAGCGCGGGCGTGAGCAGCACGCCGTCCTTGACGAGGAACAGGTTCTCGCCCGAGCCCTCACTCAGGGTACCGTCGGGGGAGAGCCCGATCCCCTCGGCGAAGCCGAGGCGCCGCGCCTCGGAGCCGATCAGCCAGCTCGAGAGGTAGTTGCCGCCGGCCTTGGCGAGCGCCGGCAGGGTATTGGGCGCCACGCGGTTCCAGGAGGACACGCAGGCATCGACGCCGGCGTCCTCGCCCTCGGCGCCGAGATACTTGCCCCATTCCCAGGCGGCGATCGCGACGTCGGTGGGCGGATCGATCTTCGGCGTCACGCCAATCTCGCCGTAGCCGCGGAACACGATCGGGCGGATGTAGGCGCCGCGCTTGAGGCCGTTGGCGGAGATCACCTGGCGACAGGCATCGCTGATCTGCTCGGGGGAGTAGGGCATGGCGATGCGATAGATCTTCGCCGAGTCGAACAGCCGCCGGGTGTGGTCGCGGAGGCGAAAGATCGCGACCCCGCGGGGGGTCTCGTAGGCGCGCTCGCCCTCGAAAACCGAAGAGCCGTAATGCAATGCGTGCGACAGTACGTGCACCGTCGCCTTTTCCCACGGCACGAGCTTGCCGTTGAACCAGATGAACTGCGTGGCGGGAATGGGCATGGGAACTCCTGTGCTTCAGACCGCTGCCGGCACGGCCGGGGCGGCCGCCGCGCGCGCGCGTGTCCCGGCCTGCGCCAGCTCGATGCGATTGATCACCTCGAGGAACGCGCGCGTGCCGGACTCGACGATGTTCGTGCTCACGCTCGCGCCCCGATAAGTGCGGCGATTGTACTCCACGTACACCCGCGCCTCGCCCTGCGCATCCTCGCCCTCGGAGACCGCCTGCACCTCGAATTTGCGCAATGTCACGCGGATGCCGGTGGCCGCCTCGATCGCTTTGAAAGCGGCGTCCACCGGGCCGTCGCCGTTCGCCGTGTGTTCGACGCAGCGGCCGTCGGGGTGCCTCAGTACGACCAGTGCGCGCGCGACGCCGCCGCTGCGCGTCTCGGTGGTGAGCTCGCTGAGGGTCCAGGGCCCCTGCGCCGAGCCTTCGGCACGCAGCACCAGCGCCTCGATGTCGCCGTCGTACAGCTCCTTCTTGCGGTCGGCAAGGTCCTTGAACTCCTCGAACAGCCGGTTGAATTCCTGCTCGTCGAGCTCGAAGCCGAGAGCCTGCACTCGCTCGCGCAGCGCATGCCGCCCGCTGTGCTTGCCGAGCACCAGGTGACTGCGCGACAGGCCAACGTCCTCGGGCCGCAGGATCTCGTAGGTAGAGTAGTGCTTGAGCATGCCGTGCTGGTGGATGCCGGCCTCGTGTGCGAAGGCGTTTTCGCCGACCACCGCCTTGTTGCGCGGGATCGGCATGCCGGTGATGCTCGAGATGAGGCGCGAAGTCGGGTAGAGGCGGTTGGTGTGAATCCCAGTCGTCACGTTGAAGAACGCCGCGCGGGTCTTGAGCGCCATCACCACCTCTTCGAGCGAGCAGTTGCCGGCGCGCTCCCCGATACCGTTGATCGTGCACTCGACCTGGCGCGCCCCCGCGACTACCGCCGTCAGGCTGTTCGCCACCGCCATGCCGAGATCGTCGTGACAGTGCACCGACAGGCGGATGGCGTCGATCCCGCGCACGTTCTTGCGCAGATAGCGGAACAGCTCCGCGAACTCGTCCGGCACCGTATAGCCCACGGTGTCGGGGATATTGACCGTGGTGGCGCCGGCGGCGATCGCGGTCTCGACCACCTGTGCGAGGAACTCGAGCTCGGTGCGCGAGGCATCCTCGGGCGAGAACTCGACGTCCGCGGCGAGTTCGCGCGCGCGGGCCACGCCGGCTGCGGCGGCGCGCAGGATCTCATCCTGCGCCATGTTGAGCTTGTACTGGCGGTGAATGGCGCTGGTCGCCAGGAACACGTGGATACGATGGTGCGGGGCATCCCGGAGCGCGCGCGCGGCGAGCTCGATGTCCTCGGGATTACAGCGCGCCAGGCCGCAGATGACCGGTCCCTGCACCTCGCGCGCCACGGCCTGGACGCTCTCGAAGTCGCCGCGCGAGGCGGCCGGGAAGCCCGCTTCGATGACGTCGACGCCGAGCTCGGCAAGGGCGCGTGCGACGCGCAACTTCTCGGGCTGCGTCATGCTGCAGCCGGGCGACTGCTCGCCGTCGCGCAGCGTCGTGTCGAAGATCAGGACCGGATCGGGGTTGGTGGTCATATGTCGTACCTCCATCTCACGCCCGCCGCTCGTTGAGCCACGGCATACGGGCGCGGAGTGACGCGCCGACTTTCTCGATCTGCCGGTCGATGTCGGCGGCGAGCAGCTTCTGGTAGTTGGGGCGCCCCTCGGCGTTCTCCCTGATCCACTGGCGGGCGAATTTGCCGCTCTGTACTTCCTTCAGCACGCGGCGCATCTCGTTCTTCACGCGGTCGTTGATGATGCGCGGTCCGCGGGTCAGGTCGCCGTACTTGGCGGTCTCGCTGATGAACTGATGCATCTTGGCGAGGCCGCCCTCGTGCAGCAGGTCGACGATGAGCTTCAGCTCGTGCAGGCACTCATAGTAGGCAACCTCGGGCTGATAGCCCGCCTCGACCAGCGTCTCGAACCCCTTGACCACAAGCTCGGTGGCACCGCCGCACAGCACCGCCTGCTCGCCGAACAGATCGGTCTCGGTTTCCTCGGCGAACGTGGTCTCGAGCACCCCGCCGCGCGTGCCGCCGATGCCATGTGCGTAGGCGAGGGCGCGGCCGTGCGCCTTGCCGGTGGCATCCTGCGCCACCGCGAGGAGACACGGCACGCCGCGACCCTGCTTGTACTGGCGCCGCACGAGATCTCCCGGCCCCTTGGGCGCGATCAGCACCACGTCGAGGTCGGCACGCGGCTTCACCTGGCGGAAGTGAATGTTGAATCCGTGGGCAAAGAGCAGCGCCGCACCTTTCTTCAGGCCTTTCTT
>DASXKA010000138.1:0-22362 GCA_036497085.1 Steroidobacteraceae bacterium
GACGCCATGCCGGCCCGAGGCGCGCGCGTAGCCGTCGGCCATGTGGACCGCTCCCTGCTCGTGGGCGACCGGGACGAAGCGAATGCCCGCGGCGGGGAAGATGTCGAGGGCGTCCATGAACGCAGAGCCGACGATTCCAAAGACATGGGTGACGCCGTTGGCGGCGAGGGTCTCGACGAGCGCCTCGGAGGGCCCCATCTTCTGCGGCTGCGTCATCGGCCTGGCTCCAGGTAGGTGCTGTTTCTTCAGATGAAATGGTTTGTTTCTTTGAGTCTGCGCATACTACAATACCGACCCGGTATGGCAAGCAGCATTCCTGTTTTGAGTCTTCATCGTCTCGTTAAACGGAACACAGATCCGTCGCAATGAGCACCCGCGCCTTGTCAATTCCTGCCGAGGTAGCGGAGATCGCCGGCGAAACCTCCTCGACTCTCAAGGCCTTCGGCGTTCTCGAGGTGCTGGTGCGCGCGGGACGCGCAGTAACCCTCTCGGAGCTCATGCAGGCGACCGACCTTCCGAAGCCGACGCTTCACCGCACGCTCGCGCTCTTCGAGGAGGCGGGGTTCCTCGCGCGCGAGCCCGGGGGGCGCGCCTACATCATCGGCGACCGGCTGTCGCGCTTCGCCCTCGGCGTGCTGCGCAGCGACGGCGCCGCGGCGCAACGGCGTACGATCCTGCGCGCGGTGGTGAGCGAAATCACCGAGACCTGCAACCTTGCGGTGCTGAAGAAGGGCACACTGATCTACCTCGACCGCATCGAGGCGCCCTGGCCCCTGCGGCTGCACGTGCCCGAAGGCGGCGGCGCGCTGCCGCCGCACTGCTGCGCGAGCGGCAAGCTGCTGCTCGCGCACCTGCCCCCGCCCGAGCGGCTCCGGCTCCTCGAGCTGCTGCCCCTCGAGCGCTTCACCGAGCGCACGATCACGGATCGCGCGGTGCTCGAGTCCGAGCTCGACCGCATCGTGTCCGTCGGCTACGCCGTCGACAACGAGGAGTACGTCCTCGGCGTCGCCTGCGTCGCAGTCCCGGTGCGCAACCGTAACGGCGATGTCATCGCCTCCCTCGCGGTACAGGGCGCGACCGCGCGGCTGCCCCTGATGCGCGCCATCGAATTCATCCCGCGCCTGCGCGCGGCGGCGGCGGAGATCGGCTCCACGTTCGGCTGATTGCGGAGATCCACATGGACATGAAGGTCGAAAACCTCGAGCGGCACTGGCTCCCGTTCACCAACAACCGCGAGTTCAAGCGCGAGCCGCGCCTGTTCGTGCGCGCCGAGGGCATGCACTACTACACTCCGGGCGGGCGCAAGGTTCTCGATGCCAGCTCGGGACTGTTCACCAGCGCCGCGGGCCATTGCCGCCCGGAGATCGCGGCCGCGGTCGCGAAGCAGCTCGCGACGCTCGACTTCACGCCGTCCTTCCAGAGGAGCCATCCCGGCGCCTTCGAGCTCGCCGACGGCGTGGCCAGCCTGACCCCAAGGGGTCTCGACCATGTGTTCTTCTGCAACTCCGGCTCCGAGGCGGTCGACACCGCCATGAAGGTCGCACTCGCGTATCACGTGGCGCACAGGGAAGGGCAGCGCAACTATTTCGTCTCGCGCGAGCGCGCCTATCACGGCGTCAACATCGGCGGCACGGCGCTCTCCGGCATGGTGCGCAATCGCGAGGTGTTCGGCGCACTGATGCCCGGGATCCTGCATCTGCGGCACACGCTGCTCCCGGAGAACCGCCTGGCGCGCGGCATGGGCGAGAAGGGCGCCGAGCTCGCCGACGACCTGGTGCGCTTCGTGAACCTGGTCGGCGAGAAGCGCATCGCCGCGGTGTTCGTCGAGCCGATTGCCGGCTCGACCGGCGTCATCGTCCCGCCGCGCGGCTATCTCGAGCGGCTACGCGAGATCTGCACCCGCTACGGGATCCTGCTGGTATTCGACGAGGTGATCTGCGGCTTTGGCCGCACCGGCGAGGCCTTCGCCGCGACCTCCTTCGGCGTGACGCCCGATCTCATCACCATGGCGAAGGCGCTCACCAACGGTGCCCAGCCCATGGGCGCGGTGGCGGTGCGCGGGGACATCTACCGTACGATTCTCGACGCAGCGCCCGAAGGGATGCCCGAGTTCTTCCATGGCTACACCTATACGGCGCATCCCGCCGCCTGCGCGGCGGGGCTCGCGACGCTCGAGATCTACCGCAAGGAGCAGTTGTTCGCCAGGGCCAAGGACCTCTCGGGCTACTTCCTCGACAAGATGTTCGCAATGGGTGACATGCCCGCGATCGCGGACGTGCGCGGCTTCGGGATGCTCGCCGGGGTCGAGGTGAAGCCGGGCAAGGCGCCGGGGCTCCGCGGCCACGAGCTGCAGGCCAAGCTCTACGATCGTGGCCTGCACGTGAAGACGACCGGTGACGTCGCGATCATGGCGCCCGCCTTGATCGCGAGCCGGGCCGACATCGATGCGATGGCAGGCATGCTGCGCGAGGCGATCTCCGAGTTCTGAAGACCGCCGCCGCGGCCGTCTCTCCGGGAGGTAAGGGTGCAGAGCATCCCGTCGCATGCGCGCGTCGTGATCATCGGCGGCGGTATCGTCGGCTGCAGCGTCGCCTACCATCTCGCCCGGCGCGGTTGCGCCGACGTGCTGCTGCTCGAGCGGCGGCAGCTGACCTGCGGTACCACCTGGCACGCCGCGGGGCTCGTCGGGCAGCTGCGCGCCACTCACAATCTCACCCGCCTCGCTCAATACACGACCCAGCTCTATGAAGGGCTCGAGCGCGAGACCGGGCAGGCGACCGGCTTTCGCCAGGTCGGCTCGGTGGCGGTCGCGGCGAGCGCGCCGCGGCTCGAGGAGCTGAAGCGCGGCGCCTCGATGGCACGCTGCTTCGGCCTCGAGGTCGAGATCCTCTCCCCGGGCGAAGCGCGCGAGCGCTGGCCGCTGCTCGCGATCGACGATGTCGTGGGCGCGGTCTATCTGCCCAAGGACGGGCGGACCAATCCGGTCGACACAACTGCGGCGCTGGCACGCGGCGCGCGCATGCGCGGCGCGCGCATCATCGAGGGTGTCAAGGTCACGGCAATCCTGCGCGCACACGGGCGGGTCACGGGGGTCGCCACCGAGGCCGGCGAGGTGCGCGCAGACGCGGTCGTCAACTGCGCCGGCATGTGGGGGCGCGAGGTCGGCGCGCTCGCCGATGCCAGCGTGCCGCTGCACGCCGCCGAGCACTTCTACATCGTCACGCAGCCGATCCCAGGGTTGCCCTCCGATCTGCCGATCCTGCGCGATGCCGACGCCCGCTCCTACTTCAAGGAGGACGCGGGCAAGCTGCTCGTTGGCTGGTTCGAGCCCGAGGCCAAGCCATGGGGCGAGCAGGGGATACCGGAGAGCTGTGCGTTCGAGCAGCTGCCGGCGGATCTGCCGCACATCGAGCCGCTGTTCGCCGGCGCGATGCGCCGCGTGCCGATCCTCGAGACGACGGGCGTCCAGGTCTTCTTCAACGGTCCCGAGAGCTTCACCCCCGATGACCGCTACCTGCTCGGCGAGGTGCCGGAGCTCAGAGGGCTCTATGTCGCCGCGGGCTTCAACTCCATCGGCATCCAGTCCGCGGGCGGCGCAGGCAAGGTGCTCGCCGACTGGATCGTCGACGGGCACGCGCCCTTCGACCTCTGGGACGTCGACATCCGCCGCTGCGCACCGTTCCAGCGCAACCGGCGCTACCTGCGCGACCGCACGGTCGAGACGCTCGGGCTGCTCTACGCCATGCATTGGCCGTATCGGCAGCCCGAGACCGCCCGCGGGGTCAGGAAGTCCGCGCTCCACGACCGGCTCGCCGCGGCCGGTGCCTGCTTCGGAGAGGTGGCGGGCTTCGAGCGCGCCAACTGGTTTGCCGCCCTCGGGAGCGAAGCGCGCTACGAGTACAGCTACGGCCGCCAGAACTGGTTCGAGCGCTCGGCCGGCGAGCACCGCGCGGTGCGCGAGGCGGTCGGACTCTTCGATCAGTCGTCGTTTGCCAAGTTCGTCTTGAAAGGCCCCGATGCCTCGCGTGTCCTCGGCCGCCTCTCGGCCAACGACGTCGACGTGCCGGTCGGACGGATCGTCTACACGCAGTGGCTCAACGAACGCGGCGGCATCGAGGCGGATGTCACGGTGACCCGCGAAGCCGAGGACTCGTACCTGATCGTCAGCTCGTGCGCTACACAGAGTCGGGACTTCCTCTGGCTGAGCCGCGGCATCCCGGACGAGGCGCGCACGGTCGCGGTGGATGTGTCCTCGGCCTATGCGGTGCTAGGGCTCATGGGGCCGAGGAGCCGCGAAATCCTGAGCAGGCTCAGCGACGTGGATCTCTCCACTGCGGCCTTTCCGTTCGGCAGCTCGCGCATCATCGACCTCGGCTATGCGCGCGCGCGCGCCAGCCGGATCACCTATGTGGGTGAGCTCGGATACGAGCTCTACGTTCCCACCGAATTCGCGCAGTCGGTATACGACGTGATCGTGGACGCCGGCGCGCCCTTCGGGCTGCGCCTCGCGGGCTACCACGCGCTCAACAGCCTGCGCATGGAGAAGGCGTACCGGCATTGGGGCCACGACATCTCGGACGAGGACACGCCGCTCGAGGCGGGCCTCGGCTTCGCCGTCGCCTGGGACAAGGGTGGTGGTTTCCTCGGGCGCGAGGCGCTGCTCGAGCAGCGCGCGCGCGGCGTGCAGCGCCGGTTGGTGGCGCTTGCGCTCGAGCATGCGGACCCCCTTCTCTATCACAACGAGCCGATCTGGCGGGACGGGGAGCTGGTGGGGAAAGTCAGCTCCGGAATGTTCGGGCACACGGTGGGCCGGCCGCTCGGGCTCGGCTACGTTGCCAACCGCGGCGAGCTCGTCAGCGACGAATGGATCAACTCGGGACGCTATGAAATCGAGGTCGCCGCGGAGCGCGTGCCGGCCCGCGTGTCGCTGCGGCCGTTCTACGATCCGGCGAGCGCGCGCGTGAAGTGTTGAGCGGCTCGCCGGCTCAGTGCGCTGCGGCGCCGAGCACGCGCGCCCGCCCGCGGCCGCGCGGGTCCGATACCGCGACCATGCCTGAAGCGTCGGACGCAATCGCCTCGATGTCGCCGTTCCAACCCTGATTCACGAGCACGTAGCCGCGTTGCTCGAGCGCTGCGCGCACCGTCGGGTCGAGCGTGGCATAGGGCTCCTCGAACAGTGTGTTGGGCGGCAGCAGCTGGTGATGCACGCGCGGCGCGCCAACCGCGGCTGCGAGCGGCATGTGGAAGTCATGCCAGTCGCTGATCACCTGGAAGACCCAGGTCGCGATGCGCGAGCCGCCGGGCGTCCCGATGACCAGCGCCACCCGACCCTGGTCGAGCAGAATCGTCGGCGTCATGGTCGACAGCGGGCGCTTGCCCGGAGCGATCGCGTTGGCGTCCCCACCCACCACGCCATAGAGGTTGGCAGCGCCGGGCTTGACCGAGAAGTCGTCCATCTCGTTATTGAGGAGGAAACCTGCCCCGGTCACTACCTGACCGGAGCCGAAGTCATCGTTGAGGGTGTATGTGTTCGACACCGCGTTGCCCGCACGGTCGACGATCGAGAAGTGGGTGGTGTTGTGGTGTTCGGCCCCGGCCCCGAGGCCGGGCTGCACGGCGGCGGTCGGCGTCGGAGCCGTGGTACTCACCTCTTGTGCGCGGCGCGCGAGGTAGGCGGGATCGAGGAGCTGTCCCACGGGAGAGGGGCTGAAGTCGGGGTCGCCGAGATAGTCGGCCCGGTCGGCGAACACGCGCTTTTCCATCTCTGCCAGCAGGTGCACGTATTGCGGGGAGTTGAGCGCTACGCCGGAGAACGCCCCCGCGAGATCGACCTTCATTGCGAGCAGCGAGAGGAGGGCGATTCCGCCCGAGCTCGGCGGCGGTGCGGTGATCACGTGGTACCCGGCCCAATCGCCCTGGAGGGGCTCGCGCCACACGGGTCGATAGGAGGCGAGATCCGCCGCGGCGACATGGCCGTGGCCGCGCGTCATCTCCGCGACGATGAGCTCGGCCGTGTGACCCGTGTAGAAGCCACGCGGACCGTCCGCGGCGATCGTCGCCAGGGTGCGTTCCAGCTCGCCCTGCCTGAAGGTGGCACCGGGAGCGAGCTTGCCGAAGTAGTCGAGGAAGTTGGTACGCCCGTGGAGCTGGCGGGCGCGGGTGTCACGCATAGCGACGAGCAGAGGGCTCACGCGAAAGCCCTCGTGTGCATAGCGGATCGCGGGCGCCAGGTCGGCGCGCCAGGGGAGCTTCCCGAAACGGCGGTGCAGCTCCCAGAGGCCCGCCACCGTGCCGGGGACACCCGCGGCGCCGGCACCGACCGTGCTCGCGTCCGCTATCACGTTGCCGGCGGCGTCGAGATACATCCCGGCGGTGGCGCTCGCGGGCGCGCACTCGCGGTAATCCAGGAAGTAGGCCTTGCCGTCGATCCAGAGCGTTGCGAAGCCGCCGCCGCCGAGATTGCCCGCCTCGGGGAGGGTCACGGCGAGCGTGAAGGCCACCGCGACCGCAGCATCGACGGCGTTGCCACCCATGGAAAGAACCCGCGCCGCGCTGTCGGCACCGTAGGCGTCGGGCGCGGCGATGGCGGCAGTACCGGCCGGCGCGGCAGCGTACGCGGCGCCACCAGGGCTGAGGAATGTCAGGGCGCATACGATCGCGACATGCGCACGGCGGAAACGAGTCAAGTCCGGGCTGGTCACGTCCGGCATGATGCCATCAGGAAGAGCGGTTCGCTAAAATAGCGCTGTCGATGAAGCGCGCCTGAAGACCGCACCACCTCTTCTTAACATTCCGGAGACACTCATGGCAGCCAGGGCCAAATCGAAGACGAAGTCCGCCAAAGTAAAGTCCGCCAAAGCGAAGTCCGGCAAGCCGAAGTCAGCTAGGGCGAAGTCAATCAGGGTGACTTCCGCGCGCCAGGCCAAGCGCGCGGGCAGCGGCAGCCCCACAGAGCGCGGTCTCCTGGCACGCCTCAAAGAGGGGGCGGTGATCTGCGCCGAGGGGTACGTGTTCGAGCTCGAGCGGCGCGGCTACCTGCAGGCCGGCGCCTTCGTCCCCGAGGTGCTGTTCGAGCACCCGGATGTGGTCGAGCGGCTGCACCGGGATTTCGTGCACGCAGGATCGGACGTGACCCAGGCGCTCACCTACTACGTGCACCGCGAGAAGCTGCGCCTGATCGGCCGCGAGAAGGATCTGGCCCCGATGAACCGCGCGGCGCTGAAAATCGCCGGGAAGGTGGCGCGCGAGACCGGAACGCTGTTCGCCGGGGACATCTGCAATACCAACATCTACGATCCGAACGACCCGAAGGCCATCAAGGAGGTCGAGGGCATCTTCGAGGAACAGGTCGGCTGGGCGGTCGAAGCGGGGGTCGACTATTTCGTCGCGGAGACTCTGGCGTGGGTGGGAGAGGCGGAGCTGGCGCTCAAGGCCATCAAGCGACAGTCCAAGGTGCCGACGGTGGTCACCTTTGCGATGCACCAGGAGGCGATTCTGCGCGACGGGCTCACGCCGGCGGAGGCCTGCCGGCGCCTGGAGCTGGCGGGCGCGGATGTGGTGGGGCTCAACTGTCACCGTGGACCTGCGACCATGATGCCGATGATCCGCGACATCCGGCAGGCGGTGAAGTGTCACGTGGCCGCGCTGCCGGTGCCGTACCGCACGACGCTGCAGCAACCCTCATTCATGTCGCTGACCGATCCGTGCTGCAACAACCAGCGCGCGTTCCCCGTCGGACTCGATCCCTTCATGGCAACGCGCTCGGAGATCTTCAATTTCGGGCGCGAGGCGTTTGCCGTCAATATCCGCTACCTCGGCGTCTGCTGTGGCGCCGGGCCGCATCACATTCGCGCGCTCGCCGAGAGCCTCGGGCGCCGCCCGCCGGCGAGCCGCTACACGGTGGACATGTCCAAGCACTCGTTCTTCGGCAGCGACAAGATGATTCGCAGCATCCAGACGGAGTATCGCGACAAGGCCTGAAGCGCGCCCGCATCGGTGAATCGAAAAAAGGCATTGGCAGGCTGTGGCGCGAGCCTTGATTCTCGGCGAGGATGGGTAAAGGGTGGGCCCATGGACAAGAAAGCGATCGACCGGCGCTGGCTGCCGCTCAATGCTCTGCGTGCCTTTGAAGGGGTGGCCAAGCACGGAAGCTTCACCGCGGCGGCCAACGCCCTGCTGATCTCCCAGAGCGCTCTGTCGCGCCACGTGATCGCGCTCGAGCGGCTCACGGGGGTACAGCTCTTCGAGCGGCGGCCGCATGCACTGACCCTCACCAAGGCGGGTCAGCATCTGCTGCCGGCGGTGGTCAGGTCCTTCGACCGGCTCGAGTACGCGCTCGACGACATCCGCAACGAGGGCACCCCGATACAGCGCACGTTGCGCGTGCAGATGCCGCCAAGCTTCGCCGTACAGCTCGCCGTCCCGATCCTGCGCGACTTTCGCCACAGCTGCTCCGACGTCGACATCGATCTCATCAGTCCCCACGGCGTGGGTCCCCCGCTGGGCGACATCGACGTGGCGGTGATGTACTCCAAGCCGACGGTCAGCGATCTGGTCACCGATCTCCTGTGGTCCGTGCGCCAGTCGATCGTCTGCCATCCCAACATCGCTGCCGCGCACGGCGGCAAGGGGCTCCCGGCCTTCATCGAGGCGAACGAGCTGATCCACGTCAGGATCGCGGAGGCGCCACGGCACCATTTCTGGAAGGAATTCGCCCGCCAGAATGGCCTCGCGGGCGTCGATGTGGAGCGCGGCATGGTGTTCGACACCGCGGTGCTCGCGGCGCAGTACCTCCTCGGCGGACAGGGGATCGCGGTGCTCGACACCAATCTCTTCGCCGAGGAGATTCGCGCAGGAAGACTGGTGAAACCCTTCGACGCCACGCTCGATGACGGCTACGGCTACTACCTGATCACCCACCCCGAGGGCCTGTCGGACACCGCGATCGCGCTGTTCCGCTCCTGGCTGATCGACCGCTTCGGCAGCGGCGGCGCCGCGGCTCCGCCGGTGCAGCTGGCCGTGTCGAACGAGTGATGCGAGTGGAGGCTTCGTGAAGAACGACGTGCGGGTTGTGGTGATCGGCGGCGGAGTGGTCGGCGCGAGCGTGCTGTACCACCTGACGAAGGCCGGCTGGAAGGACGTGCAGCTGATCGAGCGGGGCGAGCTGACCTGCGGCTCGACTTGGCACGCGGCCGGCGGCATGCACACCGTCAACGGCGACCCGAACGTCGCCAAGCTCCAGCAGTACACCATCAACCTCTACAAGGAGATCGAACAGATCTCGGGACAGTCGTGCGGCATGCATCTCACCGGCGGCATCATGCTGGCCGGGACGCGCGAGCGGCTCGACTGGCTGAAGATGGCCAGGGCGCGCGGCCGCTATCTCGGCATGGAGCTCGAGATCATTTCGGTAGACGAGGCGGCGCGCCTCTTTCCGCTCTTGAACAAGGAGCATTTCGTCGGGGGGCTCTACGACCCGATCGAGGGGCACGTCGACCCCTACGGCGTCACGCATGCCTATGCCAAGGCGGCGCAGCTCGGCGGCGCGCAGGTGGTGCGCCATACCCGCGTGACGGACCTCAAGCCGCGCGTCGACGGCAGCTGGGACGTCATCACGGACCATGGCAACGTGCACGCCGAGCACGTGGTGAACGCCGGCGGGCTGTGGGCGCGCGAGGTCGGCCGCATGGTGGGGCTCGAGCTGCCGATCCTCGCGATGGAGCACCAGTACCTCATCACCGAGGACATCCCGGCCCTCAAGGGGCAGAAGGAGCAGCTGCACTGCATCGACTTCGAGGGCGAGATCTATACGCGTCAGGAGCGCGGCGGCATGTTGCTCGGCACCTACGAGCGCGCCGGGGTGCCGTGGTCGCCGCGCCAGACGCCGTGGGATTTCACCCAGAGCCTGCTGCCCAACGACCTCGAGCGGATCGCGCCGAGTCTGGAGGTCGGCTTTGAGCACTTTCCGGCCCTCGGGCAGGCGGGCATCCGCAAGGTGGTCAACGGACCCTTCACCTTCGCTCCGGACGGCAACCCCCTGGTCGGCCCGATCCGCGGTCTGCGGAACTTCTGGGTCGCGTGCGGCGTCATGGCCGGCTTCAGCCAGGGCGGCGGAGTAGGGCTGGCGCTGTCGCACTGGATGGTGGACGGCGACCCGGGGGCCGACATCTGGGGCATGGACGTCGCGCGCTACGGTGACTGGGCCACGCTCGCTTACACCAATGCCAAGGTTCGCGAGAACTACTCGCGCCGCTTTCGCATCCGCTTCCCCAACGAGGAACTGGGCGCGGCGCGGCCGCTGCGCACCACGCCGATCTACGAGCGGCTCGAGGCCAACCACGCGGTGTTCGGCGACTATTGCGGGCTCGAGCACCCGCTGTGGTTCGCGCCGAGCGCCGCGGAGGCGAGCGAGGCCGTAACCTTCCACCGCTCGAACGCACATGCACACATCGGGGCGGAGTGCTGCGCGGTGCGCGAGTCAGTCGGGCTGCTGGAGATCTCCAACTACGGCAAGTTCGAGGTGACCGGCGCCGGCGCCGAGGAGTGGCTGTCGCACGTGATGGCCAACCGCGTCCCGAAGATCGGACGCATCGCCCTGACGCCCATGCTGAACGAGCGCGGCAAGCTGATCGGCGACTTCACCATGGCGCGCGTGGCGCAAGAGCGCGTGTTCCTGGTCTGCACCTACGCGGCCGAGGATTACTACCGGCGCTGGTTCGAGCGCCATGCGCCGCCCGCGGGTGTCACGGTACGCCCCTGCGCAATGCAGTACGTCGGGTTGTCAGTCGCCGGACCGCGCGCGCGGGCATTGCTGCAGAGCCTGACGCATGAGGATCTCTCGACGGCTGCGTTTCCGTTCCTCAGCTTCCGCCGCATGGACGTCGGGATGATCCCGGCGCTGGTCGGGCGTATCAGCTTCACCGGTGATCTCGGCTACGAGATCTGGGTGACGAGCGAGTATCAGCGGGCGCTCTACGACCTGCTGCTCGGGGCGGGCGCTGAGCACGACCTCAGGCTCTTCGGCGGCCGGGCGCTCAACGCGATGCGGCTCGAGAAGAGCTTCGGCACCTGGGCGCGCGAGTACCGCCCGATCTATGGTCCCTACGAAGCCGGCCTTGGACGTTTCGTCGATCTCGGGAAGGAGAGCTTCATCGGGCGCGCCGCGGCACTCGAAGAGAAGCAGGGCGGGGGAAAGCTGCGGCTCCTGACGTTCACGGTCGACGCGCGCGACGCCGACGCCTGCGGCGACGAGCCGATCTGGCACGACGGCAGCGTGATCGGCTGGGTTACCTCGGGCGGCTACGGCCACAGCGTGCGGCGTTCGCTCGCACTCGGCTACGTGCCGAAGGAATACGCCGGCGTGAGCAGCGGATTCGAGATCGAGATCCTTGGCGAGCGCTGCCAGGCGACGCCCCGCCCGACGGCGGTTTTCGACCCCGACGGCAGTCGCATGCGGGCGTGAGGCTCAGGCGATGAACATGGCGAGCGCGCTGGCGGTGAGCGCCGGCTTGCTCTCGCCCTCGATCTCCATGGTGTTCTCGGTCGTCACGAGGTAGCGCCCGCCGCCCTTGTCCTCGACGTTAGAGATGCGGATGTGGTTGCGCACCCGCTTACCCGAGCGCACCGGTGCCACGAAGCGCACCTTCTCGAGCCCATAGTTCACGACCGACTTTGGCGTGACGCACCGGAGCAGTACCTCGAAGCCCGTGGGCGCGAGCAGCGCCAGGGTGAGAAATCCGTGGGCGATCGTCCCGCCGAACGGGCCCTCGCGCGCGGCCCGCTCGGCGTCGAGGTGGATCCACTGGTGATCGCCCGTGCAGTGAGCGAACTCGTTGATGCGGTTCTGGTCGAGGAGCATCCAGGAGGAGACGCCGATCTCCTCGCCGATGTGCTTGGCCAGGTCTGCTACGGGCATTCTGCTCGCGGGCATCGCCGGATCTTACCAAGGGCGCGAGGCCTGCTCGCCTGAAGGAATATAGCCAGTATGCATTGCACAAGTCCCGCGCGTCATATGCGCACAGAATCTCGATGCGCTGCCGCTTAATGCCGTATAAGCTGCGCATATCCTCCAGGGAGCCGTGTCGTATTGCAATGCATACAAACCGGCGTAGAATGATTGGCGTCGACTGCCAAACCGCCTCTCGAGGAGCTGCCATGAGCGACCGCACCTACGACCTCAACACCTGGCTCGAGACCTACAAGGAGACCGCCGCGTCTTTTGGCAAGGCTCAGCAGGATGGCTTCAAGGCGCTCGAGCGCTTCGCCCGTTTCAACTACGCCGTCGCCGGCGACTGTCTCGAGGCGGGTCTCGCGCACGTCAAGGCGGCCTTGAACGCCCGCGCCGCGGTCGGTGCGCAGGCCGTCGCGGACCTGCTCGCGAAGCAGGCTGAGCTCAGCAATCAGCTGAGCGAGAAGCTGCGCGCCCGTGCGCAGGAGTTCTCCAACCTGGCCTCCGAGGTGCAGGAGTCGGTCAGCAGCTTCGCCGCCGAGGCGGCAACGCGCGCCACGGGCACGAAGAAGGCGGCCTGAAGGCATCGCTGACGGACACTGCTGACAGCTCATGGGGGCGATCCCAGCCGGGGTCGCCCTTTTTTTTCGCCCGGCGGTCCCCGTAGATTGCGCCGCCCGTATCCGGCAGCATGCGCACGGATGCGCTTGCCTGCCCGCCATCTCCTGCGCTCTCTCGCGCCGGCGCTCGTAGCGTCTTACGCGCCAACACTGCACGCACAGGATGCGTCGGGGATGAGCGGCCTCTACGGCCGCTACGACATGACGCGTGAATCCTCCGGTACGAGCTGGCAGCCTGACTCGACACCCATGGAAGGCATCCAGTGGATGCAGGGCGCGTGGATGACCATGCTGCATGGATTCGTGGACGCGATCTACGACGCCCAGGGTGGCTCACGCGGCAGCTCCCAGTCCTTCTCCACCAGCATGCTGATGCTCATGGCGCGCCGTGAGCTGGAGGAGGGCGCGCTCGGAGTACGCCTGATGGCGTCGGCCGAGCCGCTCATGGGTGCGAGCGGCTATCCACTGCTCATGCAGACCGGAGAGACCGCCGACGGGCGCGTGCCCCTCATCGACCGCCAGCATCCGCACAACCTGCTGATCGAAGCCGCCGCGACCTACAGCCGCGATCTGGCGCCCGGAAGCAGCGTGTTTGTTTACGCCGGCCCCGCGGGTGAGCCGGCCCTCGGACCCAGCACCTTCACGCACCGGCTCTCGGGAATGGACAATCCCGAGGCGCCGCTCACGCATCACTGGCTCGATTCGACCCACGTGACCTTCGGCGTGCTGACCGCCGGCTACGTGTGGCGGGAGCTCAAGCTCGACGCCTCCGCCTTCAACGGGCGCGAGCCCGATCAGCATCGTTACGACGTCGAGCTGCGCCCGCTCGACTCCTATTCGGCGCGTCTTGCCTGGAATCCTGCGCGCGACTGGTCGATGCAGGTGAGCACCGCGCGCCTCGCGAGCCCCGAGCAGCTCGGGCCGGGCATTGCCGTACATCGCACCACGGCGTCCGTCAGCTACAACGCCCCCTATCCGGGCGGGTGGTGGCAGACGACGCTTGCCTGGGGCCACAACTCGCCGTCGCAGGGCACGCCGAGCAGCGGCTGGCTGCTCGAGTCGGCACTCAAGCTGACGGCCGCGCAGACGCTCTTCGGGCGTGCCGAGCGCGTGGCGAAGGACGAGCTGTTCCTGGCGGGCGCGCCGCTCGCGGGCGAGACGTTTACGGTCGAGAAGCTCTCGCTCGGCTATATCTATGATTTCCTGGAGCGTGAGGCGTTGAGCGTCGGTATCGGGGGCCTGGCGAGCACCTACAGCTACCCCGCGACGCTCAATGCCGCCTACGGCTACCGTCCGACGTCGTACATGCTGTTCCTGCGCGCGCGCCTCTAGCCTTGTCAGCCGCCGGCGCGGCGGTCCATGATCCAGATATGAGCGGCGCACAACTCACACGCAGGCAGGTGCTCATGGGCGGTGTCGTCGGCATTGCAGCACTCATGACGCCGCGCGAGGCGCTGCGCGCCTCGAGCCAACCGCCAGCGGCGGCGGCCGGCACGCTGAGGATCGGCGGCGATCTCAGCGTAAACCGGCTCGGCTTCGGCGCGATGCGCATCACGGGACAGGGGATCTGGGGCGAGCCCGCCGACGCGGCCGAGGCGCGCCGCGTGCTGCGACGCGCCGTGGAGCTCGGCGTCAACTTCATCGATACCGCGGACGCGTACGGGCCGGAGGTGAGCGAGCGGTTGATCGCCGAGGCGCTGCATCCTTACCCGCGCGGCCTCGTGATCGCGACCAAGGGCGGGCTCACCCGGCCGAGCGCCCCCGAGTGGGTGCCGGACGGTCGGCCGCAGCATCTGCGCGAGGCGTGCGAGGCGAGCCTCAAGCGGCTGAAGCTCGAGCGCATCGACCTCTACCAGCTGCATCGCATCGATCCCAGGGTACCACTCGAGGACTCGCTCGGCGAGCTGGTGCGGCTGCAGGCGGCAGGCAAGATCCGCCACATCGGCGTTTCCAACTTCAAGCTCGAGGAGCTGGAGCGCGCGCGCCGCATCGCGCGCATCGTATCGGTCCAGAATCGCTACAACGTCGCAGATCGCGCCTCGGCGGACGTGCTCGAGGCCTGCACGCGCGACGGGCTGGCGTTCATTCCGTGGGCGCCGATCGCGCGCGGCTCGAGCGAGGCTCTGGAAAAAGGTGGGGAGAGCGAGCCGCTCGAGGCGCTGGCGCGGGCGCACGGCGTGAGCGTTTTCGAGATCGGGATCGCGTGGCTGCTGGCAAAGTCGCCCGCAATGCTGCCGATCCCGGGCACTTCGTCCGTCGCGCACCTCGAGCAGGACGTCGCGGCCGCGGGCATCCGCCTGAGTGCCGCCGAGCTCGCGAGCCTCGCATAGCGAGAGCGCGGATCCGAGAGTCGCCACGATCTGCGCGACGCGGCCTCTAGCCGTGCTGCAGGCGCGCGGCGTACACCGAGGCCAGCATCGGGCTGTTGACGTCACGCACGGCCTTGGCGATTGTCTGCGCGCGGCAGAGCTTCGCGGCGTTGAACGCCCTGAGGTCGCGGATGTCCTCGACCACGCACACCTCCCGCGCCGCCGCCACGATGCGCCCGTAGAGAACGAGCGATCCCTGCTCGGTCGACAGATTGAGATCCGAGTAACGGACCGTGAGCGCCGGGGACTCGGCGTTGGCGGCATGTGCGCTGCCGAGCGCGCCGACGGCGGTGCAGGCGGCGAGAACGGTATAGGCCACGGCGGCGCGCATGCGTCCAGCGAGCGTTGCAGAGGTCATGGGCTTCTCCTGTGTAAACATATTCGGTTCCGGGTCCTTCGAGCGCGTCACGACCTTCGCGACGCTGATCATCAGAGTCGCAAGTTGCCCGTTGCGTTTAAAGACGCCGCGCTACGAGTTGATCCCGCGCAACGACGACTTCGTACCGACCCGTTCCATTCACTCGGCTGCTGTGCGCGGGTCGCGTAGCGCGCGGCACGCGCCGTGCGGATTCGTCCCGCGGATCGACGCAATCGTCCCAGCGCGCTTGGCTGCGGCACTTAAGCGGCGGCGGGCGTAGGCTATGCTCCGCGGCATGAGCGCCTCACCACTCGAGCGGATGACTCCCACGTTTCTCGGCGTCGCTCGCGACGGTGATCCGGCGGGCGAGCGCCGCGCGGCCCGCGCGCGCCGCAACTTCTGGCCGCAGCTCGCGGTGCTCACCGGGTTCTGGATCTACGTCGCGCTCTCGAACGTCATGTATGCCAACACGATGGGAGAGAGCCTCAAGCAGTTCAGCGTCACCGACTTCTTTGCGCCCTGGGACGCGCGCCTCATCCAGCACCTGGTCCTCTACCCACTCTTCATCCTGTGCGCCTGGACGTCGCTGCGCATCGGCTGGCGGCCCCTGTGGCGCACGCTGCCGATCCAGCTCTCGTGCGCGCTCGGCTTCGCTGTGCTCGCGGCACCGGCGCTGGTCCTCGGCGAGATGGCGATGGGCGAGTGGCACGGTACCTCCGGCATCACTCACCCGACGCTGCAGAGGAGCTACGAGAATTGGGCGGAGTTCTTTGCCGGCCCAGCCGTGCCTACCTGGATCGCGAGCGCCACCAGCTTTCTCGTGACCTACGGATTCGGTCTGGCGCTCATCACCAGCTTCGGCTTCTATCAGCGCCTGCGGGACTCGCAGCTGCGTTCGGCGGCGCTCGAGCGCGCGCTCGCTGCGGCGCACCTCGCGGCGCTGCGTATGCAGCTCTCGCCCCACACACTCTTCAATCTCCTGCACACCATCCGCGGGCAGATCACCTGGGACCCGCCCGCCGCCCAGGCGATGGTCGTGCAGCTCGGCGATCTGTTGCGGCGCCTGCTGACGGCGGGCGAACAGGAGTTCGCGCGTCTCGGCGACGAATTGCAGTTCGTGCAGCTGTACCTGGAGCTGCAGCAGCGACGCTTCGCCGACCGCTTGAGCGTCGCGGTGCCACCGCGCGATGCCGCGCCGCTCGCCTGGGTGCCGAGCCTCATCCTGCAGCCGCTGGTGGAGAATGCGGTGGTGCACGGCCTCGCCGGCCACGAGGGTCCGGTGAGCGTGCGGGTAGAGGCGAGCGCGGCGGGCGAGATGCTGGTGCTGCGGGTCGTCAACAACCTCGCGCCGTCCCGGCGCGGGTTGCACGGCCCGGGGATCGGACTCGCCAACGTGCGTGAGCGGCTGTCGGTGCAGTTCGGCGAGCGTGCCAGCTTCACGGCCGGATTGGGCGCCGAGCACGAGTGGGTGGCGGAGATCCACATGCCACTGCTGCGCGACGGGCCCGAGGCGGACGCGCGCGGACCCGCGGACGCCGCTCAATGATGGACGTCATTATCGTCGACGACGAGCCGGCCGCACGGCGCACCGTGCGCGAGTGCTGCGAGCGCGAAGGGGACTTCAACGTCGTCGGCGAGTTCGGCGACAGCCGCACGGCGCTCGAGGCGATCCGTGCGAGTGCGCCGCACGTGCTGTTTCTCGACATCCAGATGGACGCGATGACCGGGATGGCGCTGGCGCGTGCGCTCGATCCTGCGACCCTGCCGCTCATCGTGTTCGTGACCGCCTACGATCACCATGCGCTCGAAGCATTCGAGGTGAGCGCGGTCGATTATCTGCTCAAGCCCTTCGACGACGTGCGCTTCAGGGCAACGGCGGCGCGGGTGCGCCGCCGCCGCCGCGAAGGGGAAAGCGGCGGCGATCGCCAGCGCTCGCTCGAGTCGCTGCTGGACCAGCTCGAGCGTGGCGCTCGCGCCCGCGATGCTCAGCCGCGCGTGCTGGCCGAGGCCGGCAGCCGCATGCACATGCTGGACGTCGCGCAGGTCGAGGTGGTCGAAGCGGACCGCAATTACGTGCGCCTCACGATCGGCCGGGAGGTGTTTCACGCGCGCAGCACGCTGTGCCAGGCGGAGCGCTCCTTTCAGACGCAGCCGATGCTGCGCATCAGCCGCTCGTGTCTCGTGAACATGAGCCACGTGAAGGAAATCAGCCGCACGCCGCGCGGCGACTTCATCCTGGTGGTCGCGGGCGGCACCACGGTGACCAGCAGCGAAGGCTTCCGCGAGCCGGTCCGGCAATATCTCGAGCGGCTGAAGCTCGCGCCGGCCTGACGCCGCGGGTAAAGTGGCCGGCGGGCCACTCCTTGCGAGTCACTCACCTTGGGCACCGCGACACCCAGCCGGCGTGCCGCCCTCTGGGCACTCGGCGTACTGACCGCCATCAACCTGGTTAACTATCTCGACCGCTATGTGGTGTCGGCGATCGCGACGCCGCTCAAGGACACGATGGGGCTGACCGATACGCAGCTCGGTTGGCTCATGCCGGCCTTCATGCTGGTGTACGTGGTCGCGGCCCCGGCGTTCGGTTCCTGGGGCGATCGCGGCTCGCGCACCCGTCCGATCGCCCTCGGGATATTCGTCTGGAGCCTGGCGACGGTGCTTTCGGGACTCGCGCACAGCTTTCCGCAGCTGCTCGCCGGGCGCGCGCTGGTCGGCATCGGCGAGGCCGCCTACGTCGCCATCGCGCCGGCGCTGCTGGCCGACTGTTTTCCACGCGCCGGACGCTCGCGCGTGTACGCGGTCCTCAACATGGCGATTCCGGTGGGGGCGGCGCTCGGCTACATCGTCGGCGGCCAGGTGAGCAATCACTTCGGCTGGCGCGCGGCGTTCTTTGTCGCCGGGGTTCCGGGACTCGTGCTGGCGCTCACGGTGCTGCGCCTGCCCGATCCGCCGCGCGGCGCGCAGGAGTCGCCCATCGCCAGCGGCTCCACGGCCGGCGGTCCGCTCGAGATCTATCTGCGCCTGCTGCGCCGTGTGCCCTACATGGTCGTGGTGCTGGGCTATGCCGCCTACACGTTTGGTCTCGGTGGCCTCGCGTTCTGGATGCCGAGCTTTCTCGAGCGCGTGCGCCACGTGCCACACGCCGAAGCCACTACGGTGTTCGGGTTGATCGTGATCGCGACTGGTTTTGTCGGCACCTTCGTCGGCGGTTGGCTGGGCGATTGGCTGCTGCAGCGCAATCGCGAGGCCTACCTGTGGTTCTCGGGGGTCGTCACGCTCGCCGCTGCGCCCTGCGCGCTGCTCGCGCTCACCGCACCGGCTCCGGGCGTCTACTACCCGGCCACCGTCGCCGCGGAGCTGCTGCTCTTCATGTCGACCGGACCGATCAACGCGGCGATCATCAACATCGCTGGCCCCCTCGAGCGCGCATCGGCGGTGGCGCTCAGCATGTTCGCGATTCACCTGCTGGGGGACGTGCCGTCGCCGCTCATCATCGGCCGGGTATCGGACGTGAGCAGCCTCGGCCAGGCGGTGCTCGTCGTGCCGGTGGCCGTCACTGTGGCCGGGGTCGTGTGGCTGATCGCGGCGCGCGTGAACGCGCGGGCGGGACAGCCGTCGGCCGCGTGAGCCGCGCAGCGCGCGGCTTCGATCGCGGACTTGCTCCGGCCACGCGCCCGCTCGCCGCGGCGACCCCGGCGAGGATCGCCGAGCTGTTCGAGAGGGCGCTCCGCGGGGGCGATGGCGCGACCGGTGCACACTGCATCCACGAGCTGTGGATGCGCGGAGAATTCGCCGCGCGGATCGAGGCGGCGCTCGAGCGGCTCTGGCGGCATGCCGCAGCCTCGATCCCCGACTGGCTGCCGATGCGTTATGTCGAGTGGCTGCCGAGCGCCTACGAGAGCGCGCTTGGTTTCCGTGCTGGCCGCGACGGCCGCAGCAACCTCTACCTCGTGCTGCTCGATTTCGCAGAGCGGCGACGGGGGCCATACGGCGTCTACGTGGGCATGAGCCAATACACTCCGGCCGAGCGCTTCGATCAGCACAAGGCGGGTATTCATGCCGCCGGCAGCGTGCTGAAGCGCGGCCTCGAGGTGCTCACGGGCCCGACGCTGCACCTGCAGGGTCTGGCGCGCACCGAGGCCGAGCGCATCGAGGGCGCGCTCGCGCAGGCACTCGCCGACGCCGGGCTACTGGTAGAGGGCGGTCATTAGCGGATACATTGGCTACACATGAAGAAGCTGAAAAACGAAGCCGCGCTCTTCAAGGCTGCGCTGCAGGCGGCGATGAAGTACGCCGAGGACCGTGGCGCGGTCGAGTTCGAGCCTGGCGATTCTGCCAGCGACAAGGTGCTGTTCGTGTACCGGCTGCTGGTGCACGACAAGCTGCTGCAGCCCCTGCCGGAAGATCAGGTGAGCGAGGCCGCCCTGCGGCACAAGCTCGCGGTGTGGTACGCGCGGCAGCTACCGGCCGGGGACCCGCTGCTCGGCTAGCGCGTGACGAAGGCGCGCTCGATGACGTAGTCGCCGGGCTCGCCGCTGCGCGGCGCGATGTGAAAGCCGCGCGCATCGAGGAGCCTCGAGGTATCGCTGAGCATCGCCGGACTGCCGCAGACCATGACGCGATCGGTTCGCGCATCGAGCGGCGGCAGATCGAGGTCGCACGTCAGGCGGCCCGACTCGATGAGGGTGGTCAGGCGGCCGCGGTTCACGTAGCGCTCGCGGGTGACCGTAGGGTAGTAGCGCAACCGCGCGCGCACCTGTGCTCCGAGCAGCTCGTGGCGCCTGAGTGCCTCGATGCGGGCGCGCGCCATACCGGTCTCGCGTGCCCAGCGAACTCCGTGGACCAGCACCACGACCTTGAACCGCTCGTAGACGTCCGGGTCGCTGATCAGGCTGAGAAAAGGCGCGGCACCGGTACCGGTGCTGAGCAGGTAGAGCCGCTCGCCGGGCTTCAGGTCGTGCAGTACCAGCGTTCCGGTGGGCTTGCGGCTCACGAGGACGATGTCGCCGGGGCGCACGTGCTGCAGCTTCGAGGTGAGCGGTCCGTCCGGCACCTTGATGCTGAGAAAGTCCAGGTGATCCTCGTAGTTGGGGCTGGCGATGCTGTAGGCGCGCAGCAACGGCCGCCCCTCGACGGGCAGCCCCACCATCACGAACTGGCCGTTCTCGAATCGCAGGCCACGGTCACGTGTGGTGGTGAAGGAGAACTGCGTATCGGTCCAGTGGTGCACGGCGAGCACCCGCTCGCTGCCGATGGCCGTTGCCAAGGATCTCTGTCTCCGGAACGTTGCTGTCCGGAGCAGATGTTAGCCTGCAGTAGCGCGCGCGCTCTGCGTATTTGTACTCATGGGCTCAGAAGCGCGGGTTATGAGGCAGACCGGCGCTCAGAGCTTCTGCACGATCACGCGGCCCGTGCTGTCCACATACACATGGTAGCGGTTGCCGTCACGGCAGGTGGCGGTGTAGTCGCTGTCGCCATTGCGCTTGGCGTCGACCACGGCGTCGCACGGCTGCCCGTGGAGTACGATCGTGGCCGTCAGGTCCTTGCCGAAGGAAGGCTCGTCGGCCGCGCACACACCCGCGGCCGCGGCCAGCGCCGCTGCGCGCACCAGAGACACCAGCGTCGCGGATTTCATGGTCAGCTCCTGTCGTGCAGATCTAGAGACTGTTGAACCTGTTGCGGTCACTCAAGATGGCCCAGATCGCCTCCCGCGAAGCGGATACGGCACTCGCAAGTCCCGGATCGGCGTCCTGCAGTAGCGTGGCCACTTTCATGAGCAGCAGCTCGTAGCTGTGCCGCAGCCCGGCGAGCGTGAGCCCGCCCTGGCCGGCATAGAAGGCGCGAAACTGCGCGAGCAGATCGTCCACCTGGTTCTTGAGAGAGAGCTTGGTGAACACGCCGATCGCGTGCGTGTCGCGGAGCCGCACCTCGAGCGAGGCGAGGTCGAGCGCCGGCGGTGCCGCACTTGCCGCGGGCCCGGGGCCGGCCGCGGCGCTGCCGGGCGCGGCGGGGGCGGGTGCCGGCCGTTTGGGTGCGGGCGCGTGGGTGGCCGTGCCCGTGTTGGCGCGGACCGGCGCACTCGGAGCCGGGGGCGGCGGGCTCGCCACGCCCGGCGCGGGGTTTGCGCTCGCCGCAGGGGCGGCGGGGACCGCGGGCGTCGACGTGACGTCAGGAGCGGCAGCTGGCGTGCCGGTGCGCGGGCCGGAATTCTCCGGCACGGCTGCGGGTGGCGGGGACGATGGCGTCTGGTGCACGCAGCCCGCGAGCGCCGAGAGTGCGAGGAGGGCGGTGAGGACGCGCGCCGGACGCGCCGCTGCGACGACTTCGAGTGCCTCGAGCATGTCAGGCAGTGTACCCCGTCATGATGCTCCGGCCTGCCGCAGTGCCCAGGCGCACACCGACACGCACACGAGGCCGAGCGCAAAGTACAGCCACGCCATGCGCTTCTCGCGCCTCTCCATGCGCTCGGGACCCAGCGGCGAGATGAGAAACGGCCGGCCGTCGGCGGGCTCGGAGACGACGCTGACGCGCTCGATCTTGGATTGCAGCTTCTGCGCCTCGCACTCCTGCGCGGCTGCCCGGCGCGCATTCTCCCACTCCGCGGCGCTCAGGCGGCCGTCATGGTCGGCGTCGAAGCGCGCCAGCAGCCCCTGCTGATCCTGCTTCCATTCATGGAGCCGGGCCGCAGTCGCAGCGGCGAGGTCGCCGGTCTCGGAGTGCGAGCGCAGCTCGCCCGCGACGCACAGCTGCGCGCCGACCTCGAGCAGCTGCTCAGTGTAGCGATACGGGCCCATCAGGAGCGCGGTGTTCACCACCGGGGGACCCCCGGTGGGCCGCGTGGTGTTGCCGTACCAGGTGTTGACCCGCGAAGGGGTGACCTCCGCTTTCACCGGCCCGACCAGGCACTCGGCGTCGTCCTCGGCGAGGACGAAGAGCTCGACGCTGGTGGCGCTCTCGATGCTGTGCCACTCCAGCCGGCCCCTGGAGTCGCGCCGCTCTTCGGCGATTTTGAAATCCCACCACACGCACGGCCGGCTGCTGAGTGGTGCGGCGGTCGGCGCGGCGCCC
>DASXKA010000139.1:0-4427 GCA_036497085.1 Steroidobacteraceae bacterium
TACGTGACCGAGCGCGCCTACGACAATCCGAAGTTCGTCGAGGACATGGTGCGCGACGTGGCGGCGCGCCTGAATCGCGACGAGCGCGTCGCCGCCTACGTGGTCGAGTCGGAGAACTTCGAGTCCATCCACAACCACTCCGCGTACGCGCTCATCGAGCACGACAAGGACGCCTGAGATCGCGGGCGCCGCGGCCGGCGGCGCGCCCGCACGCCGCATGACGATTTCTTAATGTCGCCGTCATGCCGGCGACAGGGCCCGGCGGCTAACTTTCCACCCTCACTCGGTCTCAAACGGCCGCGAGGTGCTGTGCGCATGAACTTGAAGACCCTGATCGCCGCGTTGGCCCTGGCCGCCGGCGGAGCTACGCACGCCGCCGAGCCGCCGGCCGCCCCCACCGCGACGCCCATAAAGCATCCGACGCTCAAGTCCTGCAACCGCCAGGCGACCGCGAAGCAGCTCGCGGGCAAGCCGCGCGAGCAGTTCGTGAAGGAGTGCCTGGCGGCGAAGACGCAGTCCGCGCCGCCGGCAGCGCACTGATGCTAGGCTGGTAATTCGACCACGACCCGCAGCCCCGGCTCGTTGCTCTCGAGCTCGAGCCGTCCGCGGTGCAGTCGGGCGATCGCCGCCACAAGGCTTAACCCTAAGCCGCTGCCCTCCTGCTTGCCCGGCGCGAACCGCGCGAACGGCTGTACCGCGCGCGCGCGGTCCCCGGCGGCGATCCCCGGGCCGTCGTCGCTCACCACGAGCCGCACCGAGCCGGCGAGCCGCCGCACCGCCACCTCGATGCTGCCGCCCTCGGGCACGTACTTGATCCCGTTCTCGATCAGATTGGTGAGCAGCTGCGCGAGCAGCTGGCGGTTACCCTGCACCAGCGCCTGCGGCTCGGGGCGGCAGGCGAGCTGCACCCCCCGGGCGCCCGCCACCGGCTCGAAGAGCTCGACCAGCTCCGCGGCGAGCTCGCCCACGTCGACCGGGTCCGCCGCGGCGAGCGGCGCGCCGGACTCGGCCAGCGCGATCTGCAGCAGCGTCCCGAGCGTGCGCTGCAGCTGATCGACCTCACGCAGCGCCGACTCGATCGATTCGTGCACGGCCGGCTCGAGCGGCGGCGAGCGCAGCAGCAGCGTATCCATGCGCGTGCGCAGGCGGTGCAGCGGCGCGCGCAGATCGTGCGCGGTGCTGTCGAAGGTGGCGCGCAGCGTCCCCGCCTGGTCCTGCAGGCGATCGAGCACCCGGTTGACCGAGGCCGCGAGCGAGTCGAACTCGTCGTGGGCGCCCGCCACCGGGAGCCGCGAGCCGAGGTCGCCCGCCATGATGCGCTGGCAGGTGCGGGTCACCTGGTCCACGCGCCGTGCGAGGCGGTAGCTGAACCAGAAGCCGGCGAGCGCCGCACCCAGCGCCGACAGGCCGATGCCCCACAGCGTCGCGAGGCGGAACTTCTCCGCGAAGCGCCGTCCCTGGGAAATGTCGGTCCCGACCAGCAGCAGGTCGCCGCCGGGCAGCGCACGCACCGCGGCGCGCACCGGGTGCACCGCGCGCCGCCCTGGCTCGATGGTGGTGATGTCGAACTGCGGCCACGGCTCGCCCGGCATGCCGTCGAAGGGCCAGCTGGTGAGATTGCCGGCAATGCGCTCGAAATTGGCGTCGGCGATCATGTAGACGCCGCCGATGCGTCCCCAGCTCTCGATGCGCAGATTGATCTCGTCGGTGACCCCCGCCACGCCGCTGCGCGCGTACTTCTCCTCGAGGCTCTTCAGCTCCGTGTCGATGATCAGGTCGAGCTCGTCGTCGATCAGCCTCTCGGTGAGCTTGTAGGCGCCGACGAGTGTCCCGGCGACCGCGAAGGTGATCAGCAGCGTGTAGGCCACCGACAGGCGGAAAGCGGTGGTGTTGACCAGATCGAGCTTCACGGGCTCAGGAATCGCTGCGCAGCACGTACCCCGAGCCGCGCACCGTGTGGATCAGCGGGTGATCCGAGCCGCGGTCGATCGCCTGGCGCAGCCTGCTGATGTGCACGTCGATCAGGTTGCTCTGCGGATCGAAGTGCAGGTCCCACACGCCCTCGAGCAGCATGGTACGGGTCACCACCTGCCCGGCGCGGCGCATGAGGAACTCGAGCAGCTTCAGCTCGCGCGCCGTGAGCTCGATCTCGCGCCCGGCGCGCGTCACACGCCGCGCCAGCAGATCGAACTCGAGATCCTCGACCTGCAGGCGCGTCGCCTGCGGCGCGCTCGAGCGCCGGCGCAGCAACGCCTCGACGCGTGCCAGCAGCTCCGCGAACGCGAACGGCTTGGTGAGGTAATCGTCGCCGCCGGCCTTCAGTCCCCTGACCCGGTCATCGACGCTGCCGAGTGCCGACAGCACCAGCACCGGCGTGGTCAGCCCCTTGCGGCGCATCAGCTCGATGATCGCAAGTCCGTCGATGTGCGGCAGCATGCGGTCGGTCACCACCAGGTCGAACTGCCCCTCGGTGGCACGGAACAGCCCCTCGCGGCCGTCGGCGGCGTGATCGACGCTGAAGCCGCTCTCGCGCAGACCCTTCACCAGAAAGCGCGCGGCCTCGGTGTCGTCTTCGATGAGGAGCACGTGCACGGCGACTTAATCTATTGGAAAAATCGCCTGCTGGCGATTTTTCGGACATCAGCTTCGTCGCCGGGCGCCAAAGGCGCGACTTTGGCGCCCTGCGTTTAAGCGGCGGCGGCGCGCAAGAGCGCCTGTGCCGCGGCGTTGTCCGGCCGGCGGCTGCCGGCGCACCCGCCTTCAGCCGGTGCCGGCGCTGGTGCCCGCGGCCGGCACGCGCTCCGCGCTCTGCAGGCGCGCGATGAGCGAGCGCAGGAACACGCGATTGAAGCGCAGCTGACAGGAAGCCGACACCTGCTCGAGCAGCGTCGAGCTCACCTTGAGCACGGTCACCTGCGAAACCGCGCGGATGGTGGCGGTACGCTTGGCGCCGGGGACGTAGCTCGCTTCGCCGAAGCAGTCGCCGTTGTCGAGCGCGCCCACCCGGTTGCCGTGGCGCTCGACCGCGCAGCCGCCGGTCACCAGGATATAGAAGCGGTCGTCCATCTCGCCTTCCTTGACGATCTCCTCGCCGGCGCGGTAGTCCTGCCAGCTGCTGGCGCGCAGCACTTCCCAGATCTCGGCGTGCGAGAACTCGTGGAAGAACTTCAGCCGCCGCAGCACGCCGAACTGCTCCTGGCGATCGATGCGCGCGTTGGCTTCGCGCAGCTTCTGGTGCACGCGGGTGAGCTCGGCCGCGAAATCGAGCCCGCTCTTGTGCCGCTTGGTCGGATCCTTGAGGAGCGCCGTCGCCACCACCGCCTCGAGCTCCTCGGGCACGTCCTTGCGCAGAGTATGGATGGGAGGCGGCGTGGCGTACACGATCTGATGCAGGAGTTTCTGCAGGTTGCCCGCACGGAACGGACGCTGCCCGGTGAGCAGCTCGTACATGACCGCGCCGAGCGAATACAGGTCCGAGGAGTTGGTGAGGTCGAGGCTCTGCACCTGCTCGGGCGACATGTAGGAGGGGCTGCCGGCGATGCCCTCGATACGCGAGATGTCGGAATCGGCCACCAGCGCGATGCCGAAGTCGATGATGCGTACGTCGCTGTCCTGCGTGAGCATGACGTTGGACGGCTTGATGTCGCGGTGGATCACGCCGCGCGTGTGCGCGTAGTGCAGCGCCTTGGCGCACTTGAACACAATCTCCACCGTGTCATCGATGCGCAGCAGGTTGTCGGGGCGGCAATAGGCCGCCAGCGTGCGCGCGCCATGCACGTGCTCGGTGACGATGTAGCAGTGGCCGTTTTCCTCGCCGGCGTCGTAGATCGGCAGGATGTGCGGGTGTTGCAGCATGCCCACCAGGTGCGCTTCCGACAGGAACATCTTGCGCGCGATACGCGCCCGCTCCTCGTCGCCACCGGTGTCCATGTTGTATACCTTGATCGCGACGTCGCGTCCGTAATACGCGTCGTGCGACAGATAGACGACACCGGTGCTGCCGCGCCCGACTTCCTTGATGACCGCGTACTTGCCGATCTTGTCGGGCGTGCGCACGCCCGGTTTGGCGGGCGGAATCGATTTTGATGCCGGTAGCGACATGCGTGTTGGCAGCAGCCAGAGACACGTCAGGATAAGGGTCCCGCAGAAGCACGGCTGTGATGCATGCCTCACGCGCCCCGCGCTGCCTGCGGCGCAGCGCAGCACATTGCGGCAGCGTGCGCCGCGCCCCCCTCAGGCGAAATGCTGATATCCGGAATGCGAGAACTGCATCACAGTACCGTCGTGCACGACCACCGCGCCGGCGGCGGCGCGCAGCACGCCGATTTGGCGGTAATTCCACTGTGCCGCAGGGAGCTCGCGCTCGAGCTCGACGGCACGCGCGGGATCCACCGCAAACAGCAGCTCGTAATCATCGCCGGCGGTGA
>DASXKA010000140.1:0-7516 GCA_036497085.1 Steroidobacteraceae bacterium
CGGAGTCCGGCAAGCCGCTGTGCCGTGCCGTGATGTTCGGGAACTCGGCGCCGAAGTCCTCGGTCAGCCGCTCGACGATGTAGACCGAGCGATGCTGTCCGCCGGTGCAGCCCACTGCGACCGTGAGGTAGCCGCGGCTACTCGCCTGATATTCGGGCACCCGGGCACGCACGAAGTGCGCGATGTCCGCGATCAGCTTGCCCACGTCGGTGTGCGTCTCGAGAAACAGCCTCACCTCGGGGTCGCGTCCGGTGAGGTTGCGCAGGCCCGGCTCCCAGTAGGGATTCGGCAGCGCGCGCGCGTCGAACACGAAGTCGGCATCCCCGGGAATGCCGTCCTTGAAGCCAAAGGATTCGAAAGTGATGGACAGGCGGCCGGCCGCGCGCTGCTCGACGCGCTGGTGGATGATGTCGCGCAGCGCGTGCACGCCCATGCGCGAGGTGTCGATCACCAGATCGGCCGTCGACACCACCGGCTCGAGGAGCCGCCGCTCGAGCGCCATCGCCTCGCGCAGCCCGACGTTGGCGCTGCTGAGCGGGTGCCGGCGGCGCGTCTCGGCGAAGCGCCGCAGCAGCTCATCCTCGCCGGCGATGAGGAAGATCACCTCGACCTGGAGTCCACTGCGCTTCAGCTCGTCGATGAGCTGTGGAACACTGGCGATCTCGGCCGCGGTGTTGCGCGCGTCGAGCCCGATGGCGGTGCGCTCGTAGGTGGGTTCGGGGCTGCGCACGGTGAAGGAGATGAAGGGCTTGAGCAGCGCCGCCGGGATGTTGTCTATGCAGTAGAAAGCGAGGTCCTCGAGCATGTGAAGCGCGACGCTCTTGCCGGACCCGGACAAGCCGCTCAGGATGACGATGCGCACCGGGGTATGTTCATCCAGCCGGCGGCGTGCCGCAAGCGCGGCGGGCGCGTCTTCAGCTGCGCGCTGTGCGCCGCCCCGGCGCAGCGCGCGTGCTGGCGCGTTTTTCCTTGTGCTTCTTGATGGAGCGGTCGAGCTTGTCGGCCAGGAGGTCGATGGCGGCGTACATGTCCTCCTCGGTCGCGTGGGCGTGAATAGCATTGCCGCTCACGTGCAAGGTCGCCTCGGCCTTCTGTCGCAGCTTCTCCACCGTCAGCACGCAATGCACGTCGATGACACGGTCAAAATGGCGGCCGATGCGCTCGAGCTTCTTGGCAACATAGCCGCGCAGCGATGGGGTGACTTCGATGTGATGCCCGGTGACGTTGAGCTGCATGGTCCGTCTCCTGTTGGTGTTTCTTCCGGTGGTAATGCGTTCGCAATTCCTCAGAGCTGGTGCGTCCCGGCACGCCGACGCTCGCTCGATGCGGGGATCCCCATGGCCTCGCGGTACTTGGCGACGGTGCGGCGCGCCACCGGGATGCCTTCCCCCGAAAGCAGCTGGGCGATGCGCCCGTCGTTAAGGGGGGTTTCCGGATCCTCGTCCTTGACGAGCTTGCGGATCTTGGCGCGGATCGCCGTCGAGGAGGTGCCGGAGCCATCCGCCCCCTCGACCTGGCTTGAGAAGAAGTAGCGCAGCTCGAATACCCCGCGGGGCGTGTGCATGTACTTGCCCGAGGTCACCCGCGAAATCGTCGACTCGTGCATCTCCACCGACTCGGCGATGTCCCGCAGGATCATCGGCCGCATGTGCTCCTCGCCGTGCTCGAGGAACGCGGTCTGGCGCTCGACGATCGAGCGCGCCACCTTCATGAGCGTCTCGTGGCGGATTTCCAGGCTCTTCAGCAGCCAGCGCGCTTCCTGCAGCTGCGTGCGCATGCTGGCGTGGCTGGCGGTGCGGCCGATGAGGCCGGCATAGCTCTGGTTGAGACGCACGCGCGGCAACGTCGCCGGGTTGATCTCCACGCCCCAGCCGTGCTCAGTGCGGCGCACGAACACGTCCGGCACGACGTACTGCGCGTTGCCGGCGCTCACGGTGGCGCCCGGGCGGGGATGGCAGGAGCGCACGAGGGCGAGCGCGCTCGCGATCTCCTCCTCGGTGGCACGCAGCTCGCGCTTGAGCGCCGACAGCTCGCGCTCGGCGACCAGCTCGAGATGGTGACGGGCGATCTTGAGCGCAGTAGCAAAGCCCGGAGTGGCGGGATCCAGCTGACGCAGCTGCAGCTCGATGCACTCGCCGACCGAGCGGGCGCCGACGCCGGCCGGGTCGAGAGCCTGCACGCGCTCGAGCACGGCCTGCACTTCCTCGGCGGTGGCCTCAACCTCGGGGCGCAGCGTCCGGGCTATCTCTTCGAGAGACTCGGTGAGATAGCCGTCGTCGCTGATCGCGTCCACGATCGCGCTCGCGGTCGCGAGCTGGCGTGGCGCGAGCCGGGCGAGCTCGAGCTGCCACAGCAGGTGATCCTGCAGCGACTGGCCCGCATCGTCGGCGTAGTCCTGTTGGCGATCCTCGTCGTCCCCGCTCCAGGGCGTATCCGCCGGGCCGGTGTTCTGCTGGCTCCAGGGCTCGTCCAGCACCTCGACGGTGCTCTCACGGCGGCTTTCGGCCGCGCGCGGCGGCTCGGGGATGGCGGCGGCCTCGAACGTGCCCGTGCCCTCGGTCTCCTCGACCGGCTCCAGCATCACATTCTTCTCGAGGAGCTCGCGGATGTGAGCCTGAAGCTCGAGTGCCGGCAGCTGCAGGAGCCGGATGGCCTGCTGCAGCTGTGGAGTCATGGTCAGTTGCTGACCAAGCTTCAGCTGCAGTGACGGTTTCAGCATGGTGCCTTGTGACAGGACTGAGGCGTCCTAGCCCCGGGTTTCGATTTCGTAACTAACTGAGAAATAAAGTGTATCTGAGTGTCTGATCCTGCGCCTCAGAGCCGGAACGTCTCACCCAAGTACACCTCACGGACTTGGCTGTTGGCAAGGACTTCTTCGGCAGTTCCCGAGGCGATGACCGTACCCTGATTTACGATGTAAGCACGGCCGCAGACGCCGAGGGTCTCGCGTACGTTATGGTCAGTGATCAGGACACCGATTCCGCGGTGGGTCAGCTCGCGAATGATGCGCTGGATGTCGAGCACCGACAGCGGATCGACCCCGGCGAAGGGCTCGTCCAGCAGCATGAAGCGCGGCTCGGCCGCCAGCGCCCGGGCGATCTCCACCCGGCGCCGCTCGCCGCCGGAAAGTGAGATGCCGAGGGTGCGGCGCACGTGACCGATGCGCAGCTCCTCGAGCAGCTGCTCCAGCCGTTCCTCGCGGGCGGCCCGCTCGAGGTCCGCGCGCGTCTCGAGGATGGCGAGCACGTTGTCCTCGACCGATAGCTTGCGGAACACCGACGCTTCCTGAGGCAGATACCCGAGCCCGAGCTGCGCCCGGCGGTGCATGGGCAGCAGCGTCACGTCTTTCTCGCCCAGGTGGATGCGGCCGGCGTCGCAGGGAACGAGTCCCACGATCATGTAGAAGGCCGTGGTCTTGCCGGCGCCGTTGGGTCCCAGCAGGCCCACCACTTCACCGCTCTCGAGCTGCAGGGACAGATCGCGTACCACCGGACGGGACTTGTAGCTCTTCGCGAGGCCCGTGGCCCTCAGGACCGTCATGACTTGGGGGCGGTGTCGGCCGACGCCACCGGCTGACCCGGCACAGGCTTCGCCGCCTCGGACCTCGGTGCATCCGGCGGGGCGGCATCGGGCTTGGGGGCGTCGGGTCTTGCGGCGTCGGGTCTTGCGGCGTCGGGTCTCGCAGCGTCGGGCCGCGCGGGATCGGGCTTGCCGGCGGCCGGGCCATGCGGAGTGATGCTGATGTGGACGCGCTGATCGCCGCCGGCGACAGCGCCCGGCGAGGCGACGGCCTGTATCTGCTGTTCGCGGATGTTGTAGACGAGCAGCGGGCCGGAGATCTCGTTCTGCCCGTCCGAAAGCCACGCCTCGTCCGTGAGCCGCACGGTGCCGTCGTTTACGTCGTAGAGGATCTGGTCGGCATGGCCGCGGGCGATCTGGTCGGTGTTCGCGCGCCGCTGCTCGAACGCGGCCGGCTTGCCGGTGATGGTGGCGCGCGCGATGTGATTGTCCCTGAACTCGACCACCGCCTGGTCGGAACGGAGGCTGCCGCGCTGCTCGGCATCGATGCGCACGTTGCCCTCGAAATTCCAGCGGCTGTTCGCAAAATTGAGTCCGGTCGCGCGCGCGTGCTCGGCCTGCACGCGCATGTCTCCCTGCGAGATGATCACGTTGGTGAACACCAGCGCGTTCGTCTTCGCGTCGATTTCCGAAGAGGCTGCATCCAGCGAGACGGGCAGGCCGCTGAATTCGGGGCTGGCATGGGCCCGCTGGTCCGCGAGCCAGGGCAACAGCGCCCCGGCGAGGAGCAAGACGGTGCGATTACGGCAGATACGAGCCATGGACGGCCGATTCTAGCTCCAGGTGACCCTCCTTCAAGCGCGCGACCAGCCCCTTGGCGCGCAACTCGCGGCCCGACAGGGTGAGCGTCACCGGATCGGGCGTCGTGACTACCTGTGCGTGCGTGTCGAAGGAGAGGTGCTCGGTCGTGATCTCGGCCGGATCCCTGGTGCCGGGGAGCAGCCCCGCCACGTGCACGTCGCCGTCGAGCTGCACGACGCCGGTATCCTGACCGAGCTCGCCGCGGTCGGCGCGCGCCGTCCACTCCTGGCCGCTCGCCGCGCGGAAGCCCATCTGCACCTGCGTCAGCCGCACGATGTTGTCATCCGGCTGCTGATTGATACGCGCGGCATCGAGGCTGTAGAGCGGCTGACCATCCGACCCGGTCTGCACCAGATGGGCGCCGAGCGCCGCATACCCCGGATCGGGCGCGGCCGCTCCGCTGGCACCCGGCACGACGACGCCGCGCTGCGGTCCGGAGAGCAGGACCAGGCCGACCACCAGCGAGAGCGCCGCAAGCAGTGCAACCAGGCGGTAGATCATCGCCTAGCGCCTCGCTGCCGCGCGGCGCGTGCCACGGGCGGCGAGCAGGAAGTCACACACCTCGCGTACCGCGCCGCGGCCGCCGCCCTGACGGGTCACGACGGCGGCGGCGCGCCGCGCGGCCGGGTGCGCATCCGCGACCGCGAAGGCAAGTGCGACCGCACTCATGAGCGGCACGTCGGGCAGGTCGTCTCCCACGCAGGCGCAGGCGCTGCGCGCGAGCTTCAACCGCGCCCGCAGCCGCTCGAAAACGGCGAGCTTGTCGACCACACCCTGGTGCAGGTGGCGCACCTTGAGCTCCCGGCAGCGGGCACGCACAGCGCTCGAGCGCCGCCCGGAAATTACCGCGACCGCGACGCCAGCGCGCTGCAGGGCCGCCAGCCCGTATCCGTCGCGGACGTCGAATACCTTGAGAGCCTCGCCGCGCGAATCGAAATAAAGGCGCCCGTCCGTAAGCACTCCGTCCACGTCCAGCACCAGCAAGCGAATCGCCCCCGCCCTGCGCACCCGGCAAGCGCCTCACATCACGCGGGCACGGAACAGGTCGTGCACGTTGAGGGCTCCGACCAGGCGGCCGGCCGCGTCCGCCACCGGGAGAGCGGTGATCCGATGCAGCTCCATGAGATGCACGGCCTCTGCGGCCAGCTCGCGCGGCCCGATGGTCTTCGGCTGCGGCGTCATGACCGTGCTCATGGCCGTGGCATGCACGTCGATCTGCGTCTCGAGGGCGCGGCGCAGGTCGCCGTCGGTGAACACCCCGAGGATCCGCTCGTCGGCATCGACCACGACGGTCATGCCGAGACCCTTGGCGGACATCTCCAGCAGCCCCGCGCTCAGAGGCGCCGTGGGCAGGACGCGCGGCAGCGCTTCCCCGGTACGCATCAGATCCTCGACGTGCAGCAGCAACTGCCGCCCGAGGCTGCCGCCCGGATGCGAGCGCGCGAAGTCCTGGGCCGTGAAGCCGCGCGCCTCGAGCATCGCGACCGCGAGCGCGTCCCCCATCCCCAGGGTGGCGGTCGTGCTGGCCGTCGGCGCGAGATTGAGCGGGCAGGCTTCTTCGTCCACCGCGACGTCGAGCGTGACGTTCGCCGCCTGAGCGAGAGTCGAGTCGATCTTGCCGGTCATCACGATGAGCGGCACGCCGAGGCGTTTGAGCGCCGGCAGCAGCGCCACGACCTCGGGAGTTTCCCCGGAGTTGGAGAGCGCGAGCACCACGTCGGTGCGGGTGATCATGCCGAGGTCCCCATGACCGGCCTCGGCAGGGTGCAGAAAAAACGCGGGAGTTCCGGTGCTGGCGAGGGTCGCGGCGATCTTGCCGGCGATGTGTCCGGACTTTCCCATGCCGGTCACGACTACCCGGCCCTGACAGGCCAGGCACAGGCGGCAGGCCTGCGCGAACGCGGCGCCGATGCGGGCACCGAGCGCTCCGAGCGCCCGTGCCTCGATGGCGAGCGCACGGCGTGCGGAGGCGATGAGCTGTTCGTCGTGCGGGTCGCCCGCGGTCTTCTGCCCGGCAGGTTGCGCCTTCATGCACCTCATTATAGGCGCGAGCGCGCTGCGCCCATGTAATATCCCACCCATGAACCCCGAAGAGGTTGCGCGGCTGATCCGCGCGGGGCTGCCCGGCGCTCAGGTCGAGGTGCAATCCGACGACCAGACCCATTTCGCCGCGCGCGTGATCGCGCGCGAGTTCGCGAATCTGCGCAGCCTCGCCCGGCACCAGCTCGTCTACCGCGCGCTCGGTGAGCACGTGGGGCGCGGGATCCACGCGTTGTCGATCGAGGCGCTCACCCCCGAAGAGGCACAGGGGACATGAAGATGCTGAACCGGTAGACATGGACAAGTTGCAGATCCAGGGCGGCACGGCCCTCGAAGGCGAGGTGCGCATTTCCGGCGCCAAGAATGCCACGCTGCCGATCCTCGCCGGCGCACTGCTGGCGGATGATCCGGTGGTGGTCGCCAACGTCCCGCACCTGAAGGACGTCACGACCACGGTGGAGCTCCTCGGGCGAATGGGCGCCACCGTCACAATCGACGAGCGCATGCGCATCGAGGTGGACGGCTCGACGGTGCGCGAGTGCTTCGCCCCCTACGACCTGGTGAAGACCATGCGCGCCTCGATCCTGGTGCTCGGCCCCCTCGTGGCGCGCCACGGGCGCGCCGACGTGTCGCTCCCGGGAGGCTGCGCGATCGGTGCACGCCCGGTGAACATCCACGTGGCGGGGCTGCAGGCGATGGGCGCCGACATCACGATCGAAGGCGGTTACATCCGCGCGCGCGCCGCGCGCCTGAAGGGCGCACGGCTGGTACTCGACACGGTGACGGTCACCGGTACCGAGAACCTCATGATGGCGGCGACGCTCGCCGACGGGGAGACCGTCATCGAGAACGCGGCCCGCGAGCCCGAGGTCGTCGACCTCGCCAACTTCCTCATCGCCATGGGGGCGAGCATTCACGGAGCCGGCACCGACAAGATCGTGGTACACGGAGTCGAGCGACTGCGCGGCACGACCTACGAAGTGCTGCCGGACCGCATCGAGAGCGGTACTTATCTGGTAGCCGGCGCCATCACCGGTGGCCGCGTGCGCGTCAAGAACACGCGCCCCGACCACCTCGACGCGGTGCTCGGCAAGCT
>DASXKA010000141.1:0-12288 GCA_036497085.1 Steroidobacteraceae bacterium
CGTGCGCGACTGGCGATCGAGCGTGAGGTAGCCGAGGCCGACGTCGACGAGATAACGGAAGCGGCCGCGGATCTCACCGAGCAGCAGGTCGGTCGCCTCATCGAGTGGTCGCGGCAGGCTGAGGGCGCGGAAGAACTCGTAAGAGCGCTCGACCGGCAGCAGCATCGCGTCGTGAATCGAGAGGCCGGGGAGCGAGGCGAGCCTCGCGGCGCTCCACTCGGCGCCCTGCGGACGAAACGGCGGCTGCGCGCCGAGCGCTGCGGCTGCGAGCTCGCGGCTGCCGATGCGCCACAGCAGCCCCTCGGTCTTGAGGCGCGCCCCCCCACAGGACGCGCACGGCGTGTAGGCCCGGTAGCGCGACAGCAGCACGCGCACGTGCATGCGGTAGGCGCGCGTCTCGAGCCAGGCGAAGAAGCGCTGCGCGCCGTACCAGACCTTGCGGCTCCAGGGGCCTTCGCCCTCGATCACCCACTTGCGCGCCTCGGCGGACAGCTCGCGCCACGGCGTGTCGAGCGGGATGCCGCGGAGCTTCGCGAACTTCTCCAGATCCTGCTGGCACTCGGCGTAGGACTTGCTCTGCCAGGGCTTGATCGCGCCGCCGCGCAGCGACTTGCTCTCATCGGGAATCACGAGCCCATAGTCGATGCCGATCGTGCGGCCGAAGCCGCGGCAGGAGTCGCAGGCGCCGAGCGGCGAGTTGAAGGAGAAGCCGCTCGGCGTCGGCTCGTGATAGGCGAGATCGCAGTGCGCGCAGTGCAGCTCGCTCGAATAGCGCCAGGTGTCCTGCACCTGCGGCGGGTCCGCCTCATCCACCGGGTGCGCGTTGACGCGGCCACGGCCGACCCGCAGGGCGGCCTCGAGCGACTCGAGCACCCGGCCGCGCTCGGCGGCCCCGAGGCGCAGCCGGTCCTGCACCACCTCGAGCATCTGGTGCGGCCGGCCCGCTGCCCGGCCGCGCGCGCGCTTGCCGCGTCCCTTGGCGGCGGTCGGCGCGGCGGCGGCCGCGGCCGGCGGTGGCGGCGCGGACTCGAGGAAGCGCGTATAGCCCTGCCGCGCGAGCAGCTCCCGCACCTCGGCCTCGGTGAAATTACCGGGCACCGGCACGGGAAAAGAGAGCACGAGCCGCGGGTCGCCGGCGGCGCGCGCGCGCGCGGCGAGGTCCGCGTGGATGCTCTCGGCGCTCTCGCGCCGCACCGGCTCGCCGCAACGGCGGCAGTAGAGCTGTGCGGCGCGGGCGTAGAGCAGCTTCAGGTGATCGTTGAGCTCGGTCATCGTGCCGACGGTCGAGCGCGAGGTGCGCACCGGGTTCGTCTGGTCGATGGCGATCGCGGGCGGAATGCCGGTGATCGAGTCGACCTGCGGCTTGTCCATGCGATCGAGAAACTGCCGCGCGTAGGGCGAAAAAGTCTCAACGTAGCGGCGCTGCCCCTCGGCGTAGAGCGTGTCGAACACCAGCGAGGACTTGCCCGAGCCCGAGACTCCGGTCACGACGACGAGCTCATTCAGCGCGATGTCGAGATCGAGATTCTTGAGATTGTTCTGGCGAGCGCCGCGCACGAGGATGGCGTCACCGGAGGCGTCGGTCATTCCTTCACCGTCACTTGAGCGAGTCGGGGGGTGCGTCAGGCAGACGCGGGCCAGTCGATTGTAGTCGATCCGCGCCTGCCGGATTTCAAGGGCCGGAGCGCATTTGAAAGCGCCCGCGGTCGTCCGGCAATCCAGTAGTGCTTCGTCCGGTCTACTGGATGAGCGGCGCGCTACAATCCCCCTCTAAAGAGTAGAGAGACGCACGAAGTGCTGACCCGACCTTCCCTTGGCTTTGGTTTGGGGCTCCGCGTCGATCACTACGAGGCGGTGCTCGCCGATCGCCCGGCGGTCGACTGGTTCGAGGTGCTGACCGAGAACTACCTGGTGCCGGGCGGAAAGCCCTTGAATTACCTGATGCGCTTCCGCGAGCGCTATCCCCTCGCGATGCACGGGGTGTCGCTCTCGATCGGCAGCACCGCGCCCCTGGACCGCGAGTACCTGCGCCAGGTGAAGGCGCTCGCCGCCCGGGTCGAGCCCGAATGGGTTTCGGATCACCTGTGCTGGACCGGCGTCGCCGGGCGCAACACCCACGACCTGCTGCCGCTGCCCTACACGCGCGAGGCCGTCGATCACGTGGTAGCGCGGGTGCGCACGGTGCAGGACGTGCTCGAGCGGCGCATCCTGCTCGAGAACGTCTCGAGCTATGTGAGCTTCCGCGGCGCGCCGCTCACCGAGTGGGAGTTCCTCGCCGAGATCGCCGAGCGCGCCGACTGCCTGATCCTGCTCGACGTCAACAACATCTACGTGAGCGCGGTGAACCACGAGTTCGACCCGCTCGAGTACCTGCAGGCGATTCCACCCGCGCGCGTACAGCAGATCCATCTCGCCGGGCACGAGGACCACGGCGACTACCTGGTGGACACCCACGATCATCCGGTGCGTGATGCGGTGTGGGAGCTGTACGCGAGCGCCGTGCGGCGCTTTGGGCCGGTCTCGACCATGATCGAGCGCGACGATCACATTCCGCCGCTCGCGGAGCTGTGCGCGGAGCTCGAGCAGGCGCGCGGCGTGGCGCGCGGCGCGCTCGGGGAGCGCGCGGGCGCGGCTCCCGCCGCACGCGGCAGCGCGGGCATCCGCGTCGGTGCCCCGTGAGCGATCTCGCGCACCTCCAGGGCGAGTTCCAGGACTACCTGCTGCGCGGCACGCGTGGCATCGAGGGGCGCGTCCTCGGCAGCGCGCGCGTGCCGGTCGCGACGCGGCTCGGGATCTATGCCGGCGCCTACGGCAGCCGCCTGATCGATGCGCTCGGGACCAGCTACCCGGCGCTCGCGGCGCTCCTCGGCGAGGAGGACTTCCAGTCCCTCGGGGCCGAGTATGTACGCGCGCACGACTCGCCGTATTTCTCCATTCGCGACTACGGCGATGCGCTCGAGGAGTTTCTCGGCGCGCACCAGAGCTACGCCGACGTGCCGCTGCTCGCCGAGCTGGCGCGCTGGGAATGGATGCTGTGCACGGTGTTCGACGCCGCGGATGCCGAGCCGCTGTCCGCCGCGGCGCTCGCGCGCGTCGCGCCGGCGGATTGGGCGGAGCTGCGCTTCAGCTTCCACCCGAGCGTGCGGCGGGTGGCGCTGGCGTGGAACGCCCCGCAGCTATGGAAGGCGCTGACCGAAGGCGGCGAGCGCCCGGAGCTGCAGCTGGCGGCGCTGCCGGTCGAGTGGCTCGCGTGGCGGCAGGATCTCAGGACCTATTTTCGCTCGCTGGAGGCGACCGAAGCCGCGGCGCTCGATGCGGCGCGCTCGGGACGGAGCTTTGGCGAGCTGTGCGAGCTCATCGCCACGGCGCACGACGCCGGACAGGCCCCGGCGCAGGCTGCCGCGCTGCTGGCCGGTTGGCTCGGCGCCGGGCTCGTGGTCGCCGCCGCCCCCGCCTGACCGTACAATTCCGGGTCACAATCCACTCGACCCGCGGCGGCGCGCGACTCTCGCACCGACTACGCCCGCGCTGAAGGATCGGACATGTCACCGCAAAGCTTCGGCAATGTGCTGGAGATGATCGGCCACACGCCGCTCATGGCGGTGCGCCGCATCGATACCGGCCCGTGCCAGCTGTTCCTCAAGCTCGAGAACCAGAACCCCGGCGGCTCGATCAAGGACCGCATCGGCCTCTATCTGATCCAGGCCGCCGAGCGCGCCGGCCACATCCGCCCGGGGAGCGTTCTCATCGAGGCGACCGCGGGCAATACCGGCCTGGGGTTGGCGCTGGTCGCGGCGCAGAAGGGCTACCGTCTGGTGCTCGCGATCCCCGACAAGATGAGCCAGGAGAAGATCTTTCACCTGAAGGCGATGGGCGCCGAGGTGGTGATGACCCGCTCGGATGTCAGCAAGGGGCATCCGGAGTACTACCGCGACGTCGCCGAGCGCCTGGCGCGCGAGACGCCGAATTCCTGGTTCGTCAACCAGTTCGGCAACCCGGTCAACGCCCAGGCACACGAGGAGACGACCGCGCCGGAGATCTGGGAGCAGATGGACGGCAGGCTCGACGCGGTCGTGTGCGGTGTCGGCACCGGCGGAACCCTGGCCGGGCTGTCGCATTTCTTCGCGCGCTCCGCGCCGCGGGTCGAGATGGTACTGGCCGACCCCGTGGGCTCGGGGCTGGCGAGCTTCGCCAGCACCGGCAAGCTCCCGGAGAAGATGTCGCCCTGGCTCGTCGAAGGCATCGGCGGCGACACCGTGCCGCCGGTCGCGGACTTCTCGCGCGTGACCGCGACCTACAGCATTCCCGACCCCGAGGCTTTCGCCACCTGCCGCGAGCTCCTGAAGCAGGAAGGCATCATCGCGGGCACCTCCACCGGCACGCTGCTCTCGGCGGCGCTGCGCTACTGCCGCGCGCAAAGCAAACCCAGGCGCGTCGTGACCTTCGTGTGCGACAGCGGCAACAAGTACCTCTCCAAGGTCTACAACGACTTCTGGATGCTCGATCAGGGCTTCCTCGAGCGCGAGAGCTACGGCGATCTGCGCGATCTCATCGTGCGCCGCCACAAGGATCGCGCCGCGGTCACCGTGAACTCCACGGAGACGGTACTGGCCGCGTACCGCCGCATGAAGCTCTACGACGTCTCGCAGGTGCCGGTGATGCAGGACGGACGCATCGTCGGCATCGTCGACGAGGAGGACATTCTTCTCGAGGTGTTCGACAACCCGCAGCACTTCAACGAGCCGGTGACGCACGCCATGGCGAGCCACCTGGTCACCGTGCCGGTCGATGCGCCGATCGGGCAGCTCATGGAAATCTTCAGGCGCGGCATGGTGGCGATCGTCATGCACGGTGCCGAGTTCCAGGGGCTGGTCACGCGCATCGACCTGCTCAACTGGCTGCGCCGCCGCCTGCCGCCGTGACGCCGGCCCCGGGGGTGCGCATCGGGCACGTCGCACTGTGGACCGACGACATCGGGCGGCTCGCGCAGTTCTACGCAAAATACCTGGGTGCGGACGTCGGTTCCCTGTACGCGAACCCCGCGAAGGGCTTTGAGTCGCGATTCCTGACGTTCGCTGGCGGTGCGCGACTTAAGCTGATGCGGACCTCGACGCTGCGACCGGCGCGCTACGAGCGCGGCGCGCAGCGCATGGGTCTGACGCATATCGCCATCTCCCTGGGCGCGGAGGGCCGCGTCGACGAGCTGACGCGCCTCCTGCGGGAGGACGGCTTTGCAGTCCTGGACGGGCCGCGGCGCACGGGGGACGGCTACTATGAGAGCGTGGTTCTGGACCCCGACGGCAATCGGATCGAGCTCACTGTTTAAGCCAACAACGAGTGACCCATGAGCGACGAGAGCTCCGCGCAGCGTTTCGCAACCCGCGTGATCCACGGCGGCCAGCACCCCGACCCGCTGACCGGCGCGGTCATGCCGCCCATCTACGCGACCTCCACCTACGTGCAGTCGAGTCCCGGCGTGCATCGGGGCTACGACTACTCGCGCAGCCGCAATCCCACCCGCGATGCGCTGCAGGCGGCGGTGGCGAACCTCGAGGGCGGCGGCGCCGGCTTCGCCTTCGCTTCAGGGATGGCCGCGAGCGCCACGGTCCTCGAGCTGCTCGACGCCGGCTCGCACGTCATCGCGATGCACGATCTCTACGGCGGCAGCTACCGGCTCCTCGAAAACGTCCGCAAGCGCTCGGCGGGCCACAGCATCTCGTTCGTCGACCTCACCGATGCCGCGGCGCTCGAGGCGGCGCTGCGTCCCGACACGCGCCTCGTGTGGGTCGAGACCCCGACCAACCCGCTGCTCAAGGTCGTCGATCTGGCCGCGGTGGCCGCGCTCGCGAAACAGCACCGGCTCATCAGCGTCTGCGACAACACCTTCGCGACACCCTGCCTGCAGCGCCCGCTCGAGCACGGCTTCGACGTCGTGGTGCACTCGACCACCAAGTACCTGAACGGCCACTCGGACTCGATCGGCGGTGCCGCCGTGGTGCGCACCGGCAGCGAGCTCACCGAGCGCCTCGCCTACCTGCAGAACGCGGTCGGCGCAGTGTCGAGTCCGTTCGACAGCTTCCTGACGCTCCGCGGCATCAAGACGCTCGCCCTGCGGATGGAGCGGCACTGCGCCAACGCACTCGCCGTCGCGCAGTTCCTGGAGCAGCACGCGGCGGTCGAGCGCGTGTACTACCCGGGTCTCGCCAGCCACCCGCAGCACACGCTCGCCCGGCGGCAGATGCAGGGCGGCTACGGCGGGATCGTGACCGCGGTGCTGCGCGGCGGACTCGAGGCGGCGCGCCGCACGCTCGAGCGCTGCCACCTGTTCGCGCTCGCCGAGAGCTTAGGGGGAGTCGAGAGCCTCATCGAGCATCCGGGCATCATGACCCACGCCTCGCTTCCCGAGGCGACGCGCAGAACGCTCGGCATCGACGACGGACTGATCCGACTGTCGGTGGGCGTCGAGGACGTTCGCGACCTGATCGAGGAGCTCGGGAGGGCTCTGACCCCATGAGTACCACGACGCGCAGAGCCTTTCTCGGGCGTGCGGGGCACTGCGGGGTGGCCGTGCTCGCGAGCCAGGCCGCACCAGGCGTGCTGCGCGCGACGCCTCTCGGCGGTCCGGTCGGGATCCAGCTCTATGCGGTGAAGGACGCGCTGCAGACGGATCCGGCGGCGACGCTCAAGGCGCTGCGCGCGATCGGCTACGGCGAGGTGGAGACTGCCGGCTTCGCGGGCCGAAGCGCGCGCGAGTTCCGCGCGCTGCTCAATGCGGCCGGACTCGGAGCCCCAAGCGCGCACCTCGGGTTCGAGCCGGACAAGCTCGGCAAGGCGTTCGACGACGCGCATGCGCTGGGCGCCCGCTACGCAGCGAGCGGGAGCCTGCGGGAGCTGGTGCAGCGCGATCTCCCGGCCGGCGCCACCGCCGCCGGGATGACGCTCGAGGAGGCGAAGCGCACCGCCGAGCTCGCCAATCGCATCGGCGAGCAGGCGCGGCGCGTGGGGCTTCAATACGTCTATCACAATCACGACTTCGAGTTCGTGGATCAGGGTGGCGGCGCCATCGGCTACGACCTGCTGCTCAAGGAGACGGATCCGAAGCTCGTCAAGTTCGAGATCGACTGCGGCTGGATGACCCTCGGCGGACGGGATCCGCGCGTCTACTTCGCGCGTTACCCGCATCGCTTCCCGATGATCCACGTGAAGGACTTCCTGCCGCCACCCGCCGAACCGCGCCCCGCCGGCGCGCCCGCGCATCCCGGTGCGGAGCTCGGGCACGGCATGATCGACTACCGGCCAATCCTCATCGCCGCGGAGAAGGCCGGGCTCAAGCACTACTTCGCCGAGCAGGAGGGTCCCTTCAGCCGGATGACTCAGCTCGAGGCCGCGCGGCAGGCGTATCAGTACCTGCGCGGATTACCTTAGTCCTGTCAGTGCGGGGCGGGTGGCGGCGGCCCGTCGAGCTGCGCGAGGCTGGCGGTCGACGGACCGCGCGTCGCACGCAGCCGCGTGCTCACCTCTTCGGCCTTCGCGAGCACGCGCAGCAGGTTGCCGCCGGCCAGCTTGCCGAGATCCGCATCGCTCCAGCCGCGGTGGACGAGCTCGGCGAGCAGCGCCGGATACTTGTCGACGCCGTCGAGACCCGCCGGCGCCTCGGGAATGCCGTCGAAGTCCGAGCCGAGGCCCACGTGCTCGACGCCCGCGACCTGGCGCAGGTGCTCGATGTGCGCGACGACGTCGCCGATGCCGACCGCGGGCTTGGGATGTGTGCGCTCCCACTCGGCGAGCGCCGCCTTGGCGCGCTCGGGCTGCCCGATGTAGAGCCCGCCGAACGGCGGGCTGTTGTAACGCGCCTGCTCGGCGGCACGGTCGGCGTCCCAGCGGCGCCGCGCCTCGGAGACGTAGCCCGGATAGAAATTGACCATGACCACGCCGCCGTTGGCCGCGACCAGGCGCAGCACATCGTCGGGCACGTTACGCGGGTGATCGACAATTGCGCGGGCCGAGGAGTGCGAGAACATCACCGGCGCCTCGCTCACGGCGAGCGCCGCGCGCATGGTGTCGGCCGACACGTGTGACAGGTCGACCAGCATGCCGAGACGGTTCATCTCGCGTACCACCTCCTTGCCGAAGGCCGTGAGCCCGTGGTGCAGCGGATTGTCGGTGGCCGAATCCGCCCAGGCGATGTTGGCGAAATGAGTGAGAGTCATGTAGCGCGCGCCGAGCTCGTAATAGGTACGCAGCGCGGGCAGCGAGTTGTTGATCTGATGGCCGCCCTCGACGCCGATCAGGCAGGCGATCCGCCCGGACTTGTGCAGCCGCACGATGTCCGCGGCCGTGTAGGCCATGGCGAGGTCCTGCGGGTAGCGCGCGCACATCTGCTTCACGAGGTCGATCTGCTCCTCGGTCATCTGCACCGCCGCGGGGCCCTGTGTCTCCGCCGGGATCCACACCGACCAGAACTGCGCGCCGACGTGCCCGGCCCTGAGGCGCGGGATGTCCGTCATGAGCGGCGGGCTGCCCTCCGGTGCCGGCAGCCCTTCGGTCCGGCGGCTCAGCTCGACCTTGCCGAGGTCGCTGCCGAAGCGGCTGCGGATTTCCCATGGCAGATCGTTGTGACCATCGATCAGCGGCGTCTGCGTCAGGATGCGCGCGATGCGCTGCGCGTCCGGCTCGGCGGCGAGCGCCGGCAGCGCGAGGCTGAGTGGGCAGAGGAGGGCGACCGTCAGACAGGCGCGCCGTGACAGATTCGGCATCGTGGAGATCCTCATTCGGATTGTGGTTCGCGCCGCAGGGCTACGCTCAGCGGCGCTGGCGCCGGCGACTCGGGGCCGCGGAGCGGCGCGTTTCCTCGGCGCGCGGCCGTCCGGCGCTCGCGGCGATCAGCTGCGTTTCCGGGGCCGAGCACAGTGACAGCACGCGGCACGGTCCCTCGGCCGCTGCGACGTAGGCATGGCCCATGCCGCTGTCGAAATAGATGGAGTCGCCGGCCTTCAGGCGCACGGGCGCGTACAGGCTCGTATGGAGGTCGACCTCTCCCTCGAGCACGTAGGCGTATTCCTCGCCGGGATGGCGGATCAGCTCGCCGAACTCCTCGAGACTGCGCGCGTGCAGCTCGGCCACGATGGGAATGATGCGCTTGTTGAGCAGATCCCACGCCGGATAGAGGTGCGAGTAGTTCCTGGTCTCGATCGCCTTGCCCTCGCCGGCGCGCACGATGCAGCGGCGCCCGCTCGCGGCCGGCTGCGGATCCGCCCCCGCATCACCGTCGAACAGCGTCGCGATGTCGATCTGCAATCCGCTGCTGATGCGTGCGAGCTTGTCGAAGGTCGGCGACATCCTGTCGTTCTCGATCTTCGACAGGGTGGAGGTCGGCAGTCCGGTGCGCCGGCTGACGTCGGCGAGCGTCCAGCCGCGCTTGCGACGCAGCGCCTTGAGCGCAGCGCCGGGGTGAGCGACGCGTTTGCCCGCGGCGGGCTGTCCGCCCGGCACGGGCGCCTCGGCGCGCGGGGGAGTGGACCTGGAAGCCATCGCGACAATACTAACCGCTGTCCGATCTGGGAAATAATATTGCTAATTCAGAAATAATGCTGTCATATTGGATAGGGTTTGCCAGGGGGACAAGAACTATGCACTCGCGACGCGTCTCATCGCTCGTTCCGCTCGTGCTCGCGCCCGTCGTCGCCGTGCCGTTCGCGCACGCGGATCAGGCCGCGGAGGCTCAGCCCACGGCGAGTGCTCTGCAGGAGATCGTCATCACGGCGCAGAAGCGCTCGGAAAAGCTGCACGACGTGCCGATGGGGGTCACCGCGATCACCGGCGAGCAGATGGACAAGCTACGCGTGGCCGACTTCCAGGACCTGCAGGCGCTGGTGCCGGGGCTTTCGGTGCAGCAGGCAGAGCCCGGGCTCTCCAGGATCACGCTGCGGGGCGAGAACGTCGGCGGCATCGGCTCCACCGTCACCGTCTACGTTGACGATACGCCGGTCGGCTCGAGCAACGCCCTGGCCGACGGCGCGATCATCACTGGCGACTTCGACACCTGGGACCTGCAGCGGGTGGAAGTACTGCGCGGGCCGCAGGGGACTCTCTACGGCGCCGGGAGCGAGGGAGGCCTGCTCAAGTACGTCACTAACCCGCCCGACCCTACACGGGCAGCCGCTGCCTTCGACGTCGGCTACGAGAGCGTCGCGCATGGTGGGAGCGACCCGCTGGTGAAGGGCATGCTCAACATGCCAATCGCCGGCAGCGCCGCGCTGCGCCTCAGCGGCTTTGCGACCTGGCTCCCGGGCTACATCGACGATCCAAATCTCAATGAGAGCGAGATCAACCGCGGCGAGCGCGAGGGCGGGCGCGCTTCGTTGCTCGTCAACGCCACCGAGAACTTCTCCATCCGCCTGACGGCCTTCGGCCAGAATCTGCGCGTCGACGGCTCGCCGAGCGTCGACGTAGTCGGCGCCGCCGGCACACCGCTCACCCCGCCCGCGAATCCGCTGCAGCCGCTCGTCGGCGACTACGCTCAGAAGCGTTTCATTAACGAGCCGGCCGCGTTCCGTTACCGGGAATTCAGCGCCAAGCTCGACTGGAGTCTCGGCTGGGGAGCGCTGACCTCGATCTCGAGCTACGGCAAGAGCTATGCGAACGTGTTCACCGACTTCTCTTCGCTTGAGCTGGCGTCCGGGGTACCTGCGGCAGGGACCTATAGCGCCCTCGCGAGCGGCCTCGCCGGTGCACCCGCCGGTATGGGCGAGCCCGACCTGGTTAACATGGGCAAGTTCACCCAGGAGGTGCGCCTGACCTCGACGGGGTCGCAGGCGCTCGAGTGGCAGGTCGGGGCCTTTTTCACGCGCGAAGCCTCGACGATCGACGAGACGCTGCCGACTTTCTTCATCCCGAGCCAGGTGTTCACGCCGCTGCCCTCGCTCGAGACCCCGCATCTCGGGGCCATCTATCGCGAATGGTCCGGCTTCGGCCAGATCACCTATCGCTTCAACCCGCAGTGGGACGTCGCGCTCGGGGCTCGCTGGTCCGAGAACCGGCAGTCCGCCGACGAGGAGATCAGCGGACTGCTGGTCAATCCGCCGTCGTTCACGGGTGGCACTTCGACCGGCAACGACTGGACCTACTCGATCGCGCCGCGCTGGCATGTGAGCGACAACACCCTGGTCTACGCGCGTGTCGCGACCGGCTACCGCCCGGGCGGCCCGAACGCTCTGCCCCCGACCGTCACCGCGGGCGTACCGACCTCGTATCAGGCCGACTCGACCACCAACTACGAGCTCGGCACGCGCACCACCTTCCTCGACAACCGGCTGTCGGTCGACGTCACGGCGTTCCTCATCAACTGGCAGAAAATCCAGCTGACCGAGTTCGTCCAGAACTTCAGCATCGACGCCAATGGCGGCTCGGCGCAGAGTAAGGGACTCGAGTGGACTCTCGGCCTGACACCCGTCAAAGGTCTGAACTTCCTTCTGACCGGCGCCTACGTGGACGCCCATCTGACCTCGACCGCTCTTGCGGCCGGCGGCACCGATGGTGACGAGCTGTCTTTTGTGCCGAAGTGGGCCACCTCACTCGATGGGTCCTACACCTGGCGAGCAGTGAGCGACTTCGACGGGTACGTCGGTGCGACCTGGGCCTACACCGGATCGCGAATCAGCGATTTCGGGGCCAGCCTCTCGGTCGTCGGTGGCGCGATCGTCTTCACACCCGATCCGCGCCAGACACTCCCGAGCTACAACACCGTGAACCTGCGTGCGGGACTTGAGAACTCACGCTGGTCGTTCGAGCTCTATGCCAGGAACATCGGCGACACGCGCGGCATCGCTTCCTACGGCGGCGCCGGCACCCCGGGTTTCGGCGGCACGATCTCACTGATCCAGCCGCGCACGCTCGGCGCGGCTGCCACGCTGAAATTCTGAAGGGCAGGACGCCGCGGTGGTTGCAAGCGCCTCGGATGCGGTCCGGGACAGCGGCGCAAAAGGATCCGCGCCCCCGCCGTACCCCTATCTCCTCTTCCTCGGCGATGCGACCGAGCCGGCCTTCGCCAAGACCGCATTCGGTCTGCGCGACTGGATCCCCGAGCGCTGTGTCGGCGAGTGGGCGTGCGCTGAGGCCACGGTCTCGACCGGGCTGCCGCGCCTCGGGCCCGTCGCGGCCTACGCCCGCGGCGCCCGCGGCCTCGTCATCGGCGTCGCCAACGTCGGCGGCGTGATCGGCGAGCGCTGGGTGCCGCTGCTGGTCGAGGCGCTCGAAGCCGGCCTCGATATCGTGAGCGGCCTGCACGCC
>DASXKA010000142.1:0-1789 GCA_036497085.1 Steroidobacteraceae bacterium
GCAGAAGACGCTGCTCAACGTCGAGGGCCTGGGGCGCGAGCTCTACCCCGAGCTCGACATCTGGAGCACCGCGAGCCCGATCCTGCGCGAGTGGATGCGCGAGCGCACCAGCGTGCGCGCCATCCTCGCGAGCGTGCGGGCCCACGCGCCGGAGATCCTCGAGACGCTGCGCGAGCTGCCGGCGCTGCTCGCGGCGCAGCTGCGCCGCGGCACCCAGCCCGCGGAGCGCGCGCGCCCCGACGCCGACTTCGCGCAGCTGCGCGCGGAGTTCCGCGCCCAGGCGCGGCGCCGCGACCTGGTGACGCTCGGCGCGGCGCTGTTGCTCGGCGGGCTGGTATCGCTCGCGGTCACCGGCGGGCACACCGCGGCCGGCTGGGCACTCATCGCCGCGGGCGCCGTCGCGGCGCTGGCCGGCCTGGGACGCTGAGTGCAGCGCGACCTCACCGAGGGGTCGATCCCCGTCGTGCTGTTCAGGTTCGCGCTGCCGATCCTGTTTGCCAACGTGCTGCAATCCCTCAACGGCTCGGTGAATTCCGTCTGGGTGGGGCGCTTTCTCGGCGAGGCGGCGCTCACCGCGACTTCCAACGCCAACACGGTGATGTTCCTGCTGATCGGCGCGGCCTTCGGCGTGGCGCTCGCGGCCACGATCCTCGTCGGCCAGTGCATCGGCGCCAACGACGTGCGCGAGACCAAGCGGGTGGTCGGCACCAGCGCCACCTTCTTCACCGGCATCTCGGTCGCAATGGCAGTCGCGGGCCTGATTCTGTGCCGTCCGCTGCTCATCGCCATGAGCACGCCCGCCGACTCGCTCGACCTCGCGGTGGCGTACATGCGCGTGATCTTCCTCGCGCTGCCCTTTCTCTATCTGTACGCCTACGTCGGCGCGATGCTGCGCGGCGCCGGCGACTCGAAGACGCCCTTCTACTTCATGCTGCTGTCGGTCGGCCTCGACATCGCGCTCAACCCGGTGTTCATCTTCGGCGTGGGTCCGATCCCGCGCCTCGGGATCGCGGGCTCGGCGCTCGCCACCTTCGTCGCCCAGGCCGTGAGCCTCACCGCGCTCGTCCGCCACCTCTACCGGCGGCGCCACCTGCTGGTGCTGCACCGGGACGAGCTTGCGCTCCTCAAGGTCGACTGGTCGGTGGTCGCGACGCTGGTGAGGAAGGGGCTGCCGATGAGCGCGCAGATGCTGGTGCTGTCGCTCTCCGGCGTGCTCATGATCACCCTCGTCAACCGCTTCGGCGTCGACACCACGGCGGCGTTCGGCGCCGCGCTGCAGCTGTGGAACTACATCCAGATGCCGGCGTTCGCCGTCGCCATGGCCATGTCGGCCATGACCGCGCAGAACGTCGGCGCCGCCAAGTGGAACCGCGTCACGCAGATCGCGCGCGTCGGGGTGTTCTACAACGTGGTGCTGTGCGGCGGCATCGCGCTCGCGATGGAGCTGCTCGACCGGGGGCTGTTCGCGCTGTTCCTGCCGGCCGGCTCCGCGGCGCTCAGCCTCGCCTCGCACCTGAACCGCGTGGTCACGCCGTCGTTCGTATTCTTCGGCGTAGCGGTGGCACTGTTCGGCGTGGTGCGCGCCACCGGTGCGGTCATGGCACCGCTCGTGATCCTCACCATCACGCTGCTGGTGGTCCGCTTCCCGCTCGCCGAGCTTTACCTCGACCGCTACCAGGTGGACGCCGTGTGGTGGAGCTTCCCGATCTCGTCCGCGCTCTCGGCGCTGCTCGCGGCGATCTACTACCGCTACGGCGGCTGGCGCGGCGCGCACATGATGCCGGCAGCG
>DASXKA010000143.1:0-4724 GCA_036497085.1 Steroidobacteraceae bacterium
GCGCAGCTGATCGGAGCGTCCGAGGGGCGCCACCGGCAGGAACTTCAGGCCCACGCTCAGCACCGCCAGGTCGGAATCGGGGTCGCTGCCCACGACGTGTGCCTCGGCGATGCGCCCGTCGGCGAGCTGGACGCGGATCGACTCGGCGTTGGCGATGACGTGGTCGTTGGTGACGATGTGACCCTTGTCATCGACGATGACGCCGGAGCCGAGCGTGCGCTCGATGCGCTGCCGGTAACGCGGCAGATACTCTCCGAACAGCTCCCCGAGCGAGGGGGACAGTCGCTCGGTGACCAGCCGGTCGGTGTACACATTGACCACCGCGGGTGCGGCACGCTGCACCGCATCCGCGTAGGAGGCTCGTGCCGGCACGGATGCTGGCGCGGGAGCGGTCGCGGCAGCCGGCGTCGGGGCGGCGGTCACCGGCGCGGCCGGAGCGGCGGTGGCAGCGGGCTGGGGCGCGGCGCGTTCGCGGATGAGCTCCGGTCGTGCCGCCACGATCAGGAATGCCAGGGCGAGCCCGCCAACGACCGAACCGGCCACGAAGGTCAGTCCGCGGCCCACGTGCTTGAGCATCACTACTCCGGGAAGACCAAACTGACCGGCAGCCTCGCGCGCGCGCACTCGAGGCGCGCCGGGGAGGCATGTTCGATTGTGTATAATGCGCCGCCCCCCGCAAGGTACGAAACTGCACCCAGCGCAGTCCGCTTGGTGAGCGATGCGCCACGAAGCTGCGGCGGGTGTGTCCTACAGCGGGAGAGTGGTGAGATGGCGGATCACGCAGGCGTCGCCGGTGGCGACGAGGTCGACCTGAGCCGGCGCAAGTTCCTCACCAGAGCAACCATAGCGACCGGTGCGGTCGGCGCGGTGTTCGCCGCCATCCCCTTTATAGAGTCCTGGAGCCCGTCGGAGCGTGCCCGTGCGCTCGGCGTGCCGACCGAGCTCGACATCTCCAAGCTCGAAGCCGGGCAGATGACCACGACCGTATGGCGGCGCTCGCCGATCTACGTCGTGCGGCGCACGCCCGACATGGTGGCGCGCATCGCCGGGCATGACGCCGACCTGAAGGACCCGAACTCTGATGATTCCGATCAGCCTGCCTACGCCAAAAACCCGCTGCGCTCGCGCAACGCCGAGTTCCTGGTGCTGGTCGGCACGTGCACGCACCTCGGCTGCCTTCCCAAGCAGCGCTTCGCCGCCGCTGAGCTCTATCCCTCATGGCCAGGCGGATTCTTCTGTCCCTGCCACGGCTCGCGCTTCGACCTCGCCGGGCGGGTGTTCGCGGGCTCGCCGGCTTCGATTAATCTGCGCGTACCGCCGTACTCCTATCCCAAGGAACATGTGCTGCTGGTCGGCGCCGACGAGAAAGGAGCCGCCGGATGACCGTGAAGACCGCAACCGGCGTGGCCGCTCCCATGCCGAAGAGCGGCGCCGCCGGCCAGAAGGGCTTCTGGGCCTGGCTCAACAAGCGCATGCCCGTCGATGAATTCCTGGCGAGCCAGGTTACCGAGTACTACGCGCCGAAGAACTTCAACGTTTGGTACTACTTCGGCTCGCTCGCGCTCGTGGTGCTGGTGCTGCAGCTCGTCACCGGCATCTTTCTCACCATGTTCTATAAGCCGGGCGAGGCCACGGCGTTCGACTCCGTTCAGTTCATCATGCGCGAGGTCGACTGGGGCTGGCTGATCCGCTACCTGCACTCGAGCGGCGCCTCCTTCTTCTTCATCGTCGTGTACCTGCACATGTTCCGGGCCTTCCTCTATGGCTCCTACAAGCCGCCGCGGGAGCTCCTGTGGCTCATCGGGATGCTGGTCTACCTCGCGCTCATGGCGGAGGCGTTCATGGGCTACGTGCTCCCCTGGGGCAACATGTCGTTCTGGGGCGCGCAGGTGATCGTGAATCTCTTCGGCACCATTCCCGGGATCGGTCCCGACCTCGTGCTGTGGATCCGCGGCGACTACGGGATCGCGGACGCGACTCTCAACCGCTTCTTCTCGCTGCACGTCGCGGCCGTGCCGCTCGCGCTGCTGCTGCTGGTGGCGTTGCACCTGGTGGCGTTGCACCAGGTCGGCTCCAACAACCCCGACGGCATCGAGATCAAGGAGAAGGTCGGCGCGGATGGCAAGCCTCTGGATGGCATTCCGTTCCATCCTTATTACACGGTGAAGGACTTCGTGGGCATCGCGGTGTTCCTGGTGGCGCTCGCGATCGTGGTGTTCTTCGTGCCCAACCTCGGAGGACTGTTCCTCGAGGCGCCGAACTACGAGCCGGCGAATCCCATGTCGACTCCCGAGCACATTGCTCCGGTGTGGTACTTCACGCCCTTCTACGCGATCCTGCGCGCGGTGCCCAGTCAGCGCATGGGCGCGCTCCTCATGCTGATCGCGGTGATGGCGTTCCTGTTCATGCCTTGGCTCGACCGCTCGCCGGTCAAGTCGATGCGCTACCGGGGCTGGATGTCGCGCGCGGCGTTGGCGACCTTCGCGGTCAGCTTCGTCGCGCTCGGGTACCTGGGCATGCAGCCGGCGGAAGGCCTGTACGTGGTACTGGCGCGCATCTTCGCGGCGCTGTACTTCGCGTTCTTCTTCCTCATGCCGCTCTACACCAGGCTCGATCCGGTGAAGCCCGTGCCTGAAAGGGTGGTCTACCATGCGCACTGAGGGCCTGCTCGCCGCCGTGTTGCTGGCGGTGGCGGCCTGTGCGCCGCAGCGGCTGCCGGCGCAAGAGGAGCAGGGCGCCAGGTTCGGCGCTGACTGGGAAAGCTGGCGCGCCGACACCGATGTGTCGGACCTCGCATCCGTGCAGCGCGGCGCCCGCAATTTCACCAGCTACTGCCTCGGCTGCCACTCGCTGAAATACGAGCGCTGGTCGCGCCTCGGCGCGGACCTCAGGATTCCCGAGCAGGTGCTCGAGAAGGAGCTGCTGCCGCCCACCGCGAAGGCGACCGATTACATCCGGACGGGCATGCCGGCCGCCGACGCCGAGGCGTGGTTCGGCAAGACGCCGCCGGACCTCTCGCTGATGGTGCGGGCGCGCGGCAGGGACTACATCTACCAGTTCCTCACGACCTTCTACGTCGACCCGACGCGCCAGACGGGGGCCAACAATCTGCGGCTGCCGACGACGGCCATGCCGGACGTGCTGTCGGAGCTGGAGGGGCTCAAGGCCGCGGTGTTCAACAAGGATGTCTTCGACCACTTCGAGCCGGTGGCTCCGGGGCGCATGAGCCTCGCCGAGTACGACGGCTTCGCGCGCGATACGGTGAATTTCCTCGACTACGTGAGCGAGCCGACGCAGCTCCAGCGCCGTCAGCTCGGCGTGTGGGTGGTACTGTTTCTGCTGGTGTTCACTTGGCTCGCCTGGCTGGTGAAGCGCGAGTACTGGAAGGACGTCCACTAGTCGCAGGCTTCGAGCCGCGGGAGTGGGAGCGTGTCGAGCAGACGATCCATCATGACCTTGTTCTCCGCACCCGATGACCCGTGGAGTCACCGGACGCGCATCGTGTTGGCGGAGAAAGGCATCAGCATCGACATCGTGAGCGTCGAGGCGGGACGCTTTCCCGAGGACCTGCTCGATCTTAACCCCTATCACAGCGTGCCCACGCTCGTGGACCGCGACCTGGTGCTGTACGACTCGCGCGTCATCATCGAATACCTCGACGAGCGCTTCCCGCACCCGCCTCTCATGCCGGTCGACCCGCTGACCCGCGCGCAGTTCCGCCTCGCCCTGTACCGCGTCGAGCGCGACTGGTACAGCGTCGCCAAGCAGATCGACCAGGAGCCCGACAAGAAGCAGGCGGTAAAGCTGAAGAAGATCCTGCGCGACACGATCCTGCAGAGCACTGAGCTCTTCAAGATCAAGCCCTTCTTTCTCTCCGACGAGTTCTCGCTGGTGGACGCGACCGTGGCGCCGGTGCTCTGGCGTCTGCCCTTCTACGAGATCGATCTGCCGCCGCAGGCACAGCCGATCGAGAAGTACATGCAGCTGGTGTTCGCGCGCCCGGCGTTCCGCGATTCGCTCACCGACCGGGAGCAGGAAATGCGGCTGCTGCGTTAGGCCATGACCCGCGCGTTACCCAAGCGGCCGTACCTGCTGCGCGCCATGCACCAGTGGATCACGGAGTCCGGCAACACGCCCCACGTGATCGTCGATGCCGGCCATGACGGCGCCGAGGTGCCGCGCGCCTACGTCAAGGACGGCAAGATCGTCCTCAACCTGAGCGAAGGCGCCACGCAGCGCCTGCGGCTCGGCAACGAGGACGTGGAGTTCGACGCGCGCTTTGCCGGCGTGGTGCATCACGTACGCTTTCCGGTGAGCGCAGTGCTCGGTGTCTACGCCCGCGAGACGGGCGAAGGCATGGTGTTCTCGGAGCAGGATCTCGGTCCCGGGCCACCGAAGCACCCGAAGCGCGCGGAAGAGGGCGGCGCCACCCGCCGTCCACAGCTCAAGGTCGTCAAGTAACGTGGGCCAACGACGTGAGTGCTGCGCGCAGCGCTCCGGGCCCCGGCCTCTTGAGCATAAAAAGAGTCGGCCTGTAAGCCGGGTTCTGTCGAGGGCAATCATTCCTCTGGGATCCACGTCGCCGTGAACCTCTAGCGGCCTACCCGGAAGCGCGCGCGGATCAGCGCTGCGTGCCACCGTTGAGGGCGCACGCCGCTTCCCTATTTGGCCTTGCTCCAGGTGGGGTTTGCCGTGCCGTCGCGTGTTGCCACCGACGCGGTGCG
>DASXKA010000144.1:0-6262 GCA_036497085.1 Steroidobacteraceae bacterium
CGTAGTAGGTCATGCTCAGCTCGGGCCGATCGGCGTAGGGACGAAACGGCCGCATGCCGCGGGAAGTGAACTCGACGCGGGTCTGCGCGTCGACACGCAGGTAGAGGGTGTCCTCGCTCACGAGGCCGAAGAAGATCTCAGCGCAATACAGGCCGGCACCGCCGAACATGCGCTGCGAGCGCACCTCGCCCAGGTCCGCCAGCTGCTCGAGGATGTACGCGAGGTAATCGTCGCTGACCGACATGAGTCAGGCCAAAGCGCGCTTCAGTCGTCGCTGATGTTGCGGAAGTCGACCCCGAGCGAACGCAGCTTGCGATACAGGTGCGTGCGCTCCATGCCCACGCGCTTGGCGAGCTGTCCGACCTTGCCACTGCACAACAGCAGCTGCTGCTGCAGGTAGGCGCGCTCGAACTGTTCGCGCGCCTCGCGCAGCGGCAGCGCCAGCAGGTCCTGCTTCACCAGCGGCTCATCGGGCGGCGCCTGCACGGCGAGCTCGCGCTCGATTTCCTCCAGGCGGATCTCCTCGTTGCCGCCGTGGATCAGCAACCGATGCACGATGTGGCGGAGCTCGCGCACGTTGTCGGGCCACGGGTAGTTGCGCAGGCGATTCTGCGCGGCGACGCTGAAGCGCCGGAAGGTGAGCCCGTCGCTGTCGACCACGCGGTCGACGTGGTAGCGCAGCAGGTCGGGAACGTCCTCCGCGTATTCGCGCAGCGGCGGCACGCGCATGATGAGCACGTTGAGGTGCGCCAGCAGGTCGCGGCGCAGCGTCTCGCCGCCGGCGCGCTGCTCGATTCCCGGCTGCGCGGAGGAGACCAGGCGCGCGCGCAGCGCCACCGGCTCAGCTCCGCCCAGGCGCGTGAACTTCCCCGACTCGAGCACGCCGTAGAGGAGGCGCTGCACGGCCGCGGACAGATCCTCGACCTCGTGGATGAAGAGCGTGCCGTTGCCGGCCTGCTCGAGCAGGCCCTGCTCGCGTACGCCCGCCTCCTCGCGGCCGAACAGGCGGCGCTCCGCGTCCGCCTCGCGCAGCGTGCTCGCGATCAGTGGGATGAAGGGCTCGGCCGCGTTCGAGCCGTGCTCGTGCACGTAGCGCGCAAAGGCTTCGCGTCCCGAGCCCGGCTCGCCGACGAGCAGCAGCGGCGAGGAGTTGGTCGCCACCTGCTGCAACTCGGCGCGCAGCTGCTGCATCAGGCGGCTCTTGCCGATCGGCGCGCTGAGCGCGGCGCCCAGGAGCTTCCCCGATTGCCGATGGCGCCGGCCGGCATCCAGCGCGCGTTCCACGGTGCGCAGCAGCTTCGCGAGCGACAGCGGCTTCTCGACGAAGTCGAAGGCCCCGAGGCGGGTGGCCTCGACTGCCGTCTCGACGGTGCCGTGCCCGGACATCATGACGACCGGGCAGCCGTCGGCGGCGCCCGTGGACCATTCGCGCAGCAGCGTGATGCCGTCGACGTCCGGCATCCAGATGTCGAGCAGCACGAGATCGGGGACCTGACGCGCGCGCGCGGCGCGCGCCTGCGCGGCGTTGGCGGCGACGTCCACCTCGTAGCCTTCCTCGGAGAGGATCTCCTTCAGCAGGCCGCGGATGTCCGCCTCGTCATCGACCACGAGAATGTGTGGGTTGCTCATGCCCTTTCCCTCCGCATCTGATCACGCCGCTCACGCGCGCCGCCACCGGCGGAGCGGGTGCTGTCCATCACCGGCAGCACCACACGCACGCGGGCGCCGCCTTCCGGGCGGTTGTCCGCATCGATGCGGCCGCCATGCTCTTCGACTATCTTCTTGACGATCGCGAGCCCCAGGCCCGTGCCCTTGGGCTTGCTGGTCACGTACGGGTCGAACACCCGGCCGAGCAGCTCGCGCTGAAATCCGGGGCCGTTGTCGGAAACCGTGACGCTCGCGTACTCGCTCTCCCCGGTGCTGTCGAGGCGCGTGGCGATCTCGAGCGCCGGCTGCGCGATCCCCTCGAGCGCTTCCAGGGCGTTGGTCACGAGGTTGTTGAGGATCTGCCGCACGCGTCCGCGGTCCGCCTCGATCGCCTCGAGGCGCGCGTCGAGGTCGAGGCGGATACGCGTGCGCGGCGCCTGCGAGCGGTACAGGTCCGCCACCTCGTTCACGAGCTGATTGAGGCTGAAGCGCGTGATATGCATCTCGGGCGCGCGCGCGTATTCGCTGAAGGCGTTCACCATCTGCTGCATGGTCTCGACCTGCTGCACGATGGTGCGGGTGCCGCGCTCGAGAATCTCGGCGTCCTGCTCGCTCATGCCGGTGCGCAGCCGGCGGCGCAGCCGCTCGGCTGACAGCTGGATGGGGGTGAGCGGGTTCTTGATCTCGTGCGCGAGGCGCCGCGCGACCTCGCCCCAGGCGGCATCGCGCTGTGCCGCGAGCAGCGTCGTAATGTCGTCGAAGACGATCACGAAACCCATGTCGCGGCCTTCACCCGGCAGCGGCGTGCAGGCGCACATGAGCGTGCGCCGGCCCGCGCTGCTGTCGAGATCGAGCTGCTCGCGCCACTCCTCGCGTCCGGCGGCGAAGCGCACCGCGAGCGCACCCACGAACTGGCCGAGGCGCTCGTTGCCGGCGGCGAGCTCCGGCAGCGGCCGCCCGGTGGCGGAGGCGAGCTCGGAGCCGAGAATCGCCCCGGCCGACTGGTTCGCCATGCGCACCGTCATGTGCCGGTCGATGGCCAGCACCCCGGTCGAAAGACGCGCGAGAATGATCGCGAGGCGCTCGCGCTCGCGTTCCACCGCCTCCTGACTGTGCTGCGCCTCGGCGCGCGCGCGCCGCAGGCGCTTGGTCATGTCGTTGAAGGAGTGCACCAGGTAGCCCATCTCGTCGCGCGACGGCAGCCGCAGCCGCGTGGCGAAGTCGCCCTTGCCGACTGCGCGCGTGCCCTCGATGAGATCCTGCACCGGACGCACCAGGCGCTGCGCCGAGAAGATCGCGCCGTAGATGGCGGCGAGCATGGCGAGCAGCAGCACCAGCGTGAGGGTGAGACTGAAGCTGTACTTGAGCGGCCCGCGCATGGCGGCGAGATTGCCGTACTGCGAGTAGGTCCCCTGCACCGCCTCCGAGAGCGCCGCAAGCTGCGCCGGCACCGGGTAGATGGCGGCTACGAAGCGCGTGTCGTGGCTCGCCACGGACTCATCGAGCGGCGCGCCCGTACGGATCAGGTAGCGGCCGCCCGCCTGCGGCTCGAGGCTCACGTAGGGGAGGTGCTGGGCCACTTGCCGCAGCAGATCCTGCGGCGGCTGCGCCGGCAGCGCCTCGAGCGGACTTTCCAGGCTCGCCGCGACGATGTGCCCCTGCGCGCCGAACAGCGCGATCTCGAGCGCCTCGCCGGCGCGCCGCTCGGCATCGAGTCGTGCCTGCAGCGCCGCGGGCGGGAGGGAGGCGAGCTCGTGCGCCAGGGCCGCGGTACGCTGCGAGTACTCGCGCATGCGCAGGTCGAGCGCGGCGCGCGACAGCACTACCGCGTCGTTGAGCCCCCGCTTTACCTCCACCGTGAACCAGCTGTCGATGCCGCGGTTGAGGAACTCGAGGGAGGACAGGTAGACGATGAGCAGCGGCGCGATCACCAGCGAGCCGAAGATGGCGACGGTGCGCACGGTGAGCCGCGAGCCCGGGACGTGCCGGCGGTAGTCGCGCGCCAGCCGCCAGAGCTTGCGCACCACCAGCACCGTGAGCACCAGCGCCGCGCAGGCGTTGAGCACCACGATCCACCACTGCAGCCGCGCGAACTCGCCGGAGTTCTGCACGCTCTTGGCGAGCAGCAGAAAGGCGCTGACGCCGATCACGCCCCAGAAGACCGCGATCGCCACGACGTTGAGCGGCGCGCGGCGCCGGCGGCGCGGAGTTACACCGGCAACGACCACGTGTACCACTCGCTCTGACGCCCCCAGTCGTCGGTCCAGAACATCAGCGCCCGCAGCGATGCCGGCAGCTGCCCGCGACGCACGCCGGCGCGCACGCTGATCGTGTAGTTGCCACCGCCGAGCTGCGGCTCCACCAGAATCGGCCAGCCATCCACTTTGCCGATGGAGCCGAGCGCCTCGTCGAGCGTCGCGAAGGTGTCCTGGTCGCCGCTGCGCACGTCACGCACCACGTAGCGATCGCTCACCGCGTGGTAGCTGAGCTCCCGATGCAGGGTGAGCTCGAGTATGTTGGCGTTGAACCAAAGCCGTCGCTCCCGTTCGATGCGCACATCCAGGTCGAAAGCCAGGGTGATGCCCTCCCGCAGCGCGTTGCGGATGGCGGGTCCCTCCGGGTATTCCACCCGTGCGTGCAGCAGAAACACCCCGTGATCGATATTCACGTACGCGGAGCGCACCGCGAGCACACCGTCGAGGGCCTCCGCCCGTACCCGCGCCGACCCCGTCAGCAGGGCGAGCGCACCCAGCGTCGCGAGCAGCCTGCGCCCGATCAAACCATCCCTTGCTGGATCGTCGCGTAGCATGGATGCAACGACTGGTCTCGACTTCTGGACTGGAGGGTAACCGCTCAGGTTCCGGCCGTTGTCTTTTCGAGACAAGCATAATAGAAGCCATCGGTCCCCGCCTCTGCTCCGGGGAGCAGCTGAGTGCCCACCGGCCGGTCGCGGGCGCCGGGCGCGAGCTCGGGGCCGCGCGGCATTCCCGCAACCTGCACGTGCGGTGCGCCTGCGAGAAAGCGCTGCACCACCCCCTCGTTCTCCTCCGGGAATATCGAGCAGGTGCAGTAGACGAGCCGCCCGCCGACGGCCAGCATGCGCTCCACCGCCCTGAGGATCGCGAGCTGTCCGGCCGCGAGCGCCGGGAGGTCGCCGGCCCGCCGCAGGAGCTTGATGTCCGGGTGGCGGCGGATGACGCCCGTGGACGAGCAGGGGGCGTCCACCAGAATGCGCTCGAAGGGGCGCCCGTCCCAGAAGCTCTGCGGGTCGCGGACGTCGCCAATTGAGATCTGCGCGGTGCGCCTGAGTCGCCCGAGGTTCTCACGGATGCGCTCGACCCGGGCCGGCTCTATGTCGACGGCCGTGACATCCGCCCCCTCGGGGAGCTGCTCCAGGATGTGGCCGGTCTTGCCGCCGGGAGCTGCGCAGGCATCGAGCACGCGCATTCCCGCCCGGCATGCAAGCAGCGGTGCCGCCAGCTGAGCGCCCGCATCCTGAACGGAAACCACCCCTTCCGCGAAGCCCGGCACGCGCTCCACGGGTACCGGCCGCTCCAGAATCACGGCGGACGGGCACCATTGTATCGACCGCGCCTCAATGCCCGCCTCGCGCAGCCGGTCCACGTAGCCGGCCGCAGTGGCACGCGAGAGGTCTACACGGAGCGTGAGTGGCGGATGACTGTTGTTGGCGGCGAGAACCCCTTCGGTCGCTTCGCCCCAGGCGGCGGAAAGACGCTCGACGACCCAGGCGGGATGCGCGGTGCGGCCCGGGAGCTCCCGATCCACTCGTTCGAGCAATACCGTGTGCTCAGCGAGGTAGCGGCGCAGCACCGCGTTCACGAGTCCGGTGGCATGCTCGCTGCCGAGGATGCGTGCCGCGTCGACAGCGGCGTGCACCGTCTGCTCCGGCACGTTGCGCGAGTACTCGATCTGGTGAGCGCTCACTGCGAGCAGCGCACGCACCGGGGACGCGACGCCCGAGGGCCGCTTCATCAGTCCCTCGAGCGCCGGCGCGAGCCGCAGGTACCAGCGCAGCGTCCCGAGCCCGATCGCACGCACTGCTGCCCGCTCGCCCGGCGACTCCTCGTCCGCCAGTGCGGCGTCCGCCGACCGGCCGTTCGTCACCACTGCCTCTACGACCCGGGCTGCGGCGGCCAGCGCCGCGGCGCCCGGGGCCCAACGCGTCCTAGCCAAGACGCCGGCCCACGAGGTCGAGGTTGTGGGCTAATTCGGACACGTGGAGCACCCGTCCGCCCGGTCTCTGGACTTTCTGGATCCCAAGGAGCCCGTCGCCACACTGGACCAGCATGATGCCGTCACGTACGGAGACGATGGAACCATATTCTGATCTTTTATCGCCTTTTGATGACATGTTCTCTGCAGAATGAATCCGGAGTCGCTCGCCGTCGAGGATCGTCTCGGCAATCGGCCGTGGATTGAAGGCGCGCACCTGGCGCTCGATGGCAGCCGCATACCCGCCCCAATCGATACGGGCTTCGGACTTCTCGATCTTCGCGGCATAGGTAACGCCGTCGCTCGGCTGCGGCTGGCTAATGAGCTTCCCCGAGGCGAGTCCTCCGAGCGCCTCGAGCAGCGCGGCGGCACCGAGCATGGC
>DASXKA010000145.1:0-3381 GCA_036497085.1 Steroidobacteraceae bacterium
TCACGCGAGTTGCACGCCGCGAAAATCAGGAGATGTCTTGTGGTAACGTTGCAACAGCGCCAGGTCCGCTGCGATGAGTCGTGAGGGACGTGAGCCGAACGGATGGCGGCACGAAAATCAAGCTGGTGGAGCCAGGCGGGATCGAACCGCCGACCTCTTGCATGCCATGCAAGCGCTCTCCCAGCTGAGCTATGGCCCCACGCGAAGCCGGCGCAACCTACGCAGCGGCGCCGGTGTTGTCAAGCAAGCGAGCCGCGGGCCGAATCGCCTCCGGATAGCGTCGCACCACTAGAATTCGGAATGCGCCAAGCTTGGGCGAAACAGTCATTGCGAGCAGCAACGCCATGTCGGCCGATTCATCCAGCATCACCAGAATGATCCAGGCGGCCAGGGCGGCCGGCGCCGCCGGCCGCAGCCGCGAAGCCGAGGAGCTGCTGGCTCGGGCGGCGCAGCTTGCGCCCGACCACCCCGCCGTACTGAACGAGCGGGGACTTCAGCTCATGCAGCGCGGGGAGCCTGGCAGCGCCCGCGACTTGTTCCAGCGCGCGACGGGCGCCGACCCCGGTCACCCGGCGCTGTGGTCGAACCTCGCGGCAAGCCTCGACGCTCTGGGACTGTATGAAGAGGAGATGGCGGCGGTCGAGCGTGCGCTCGCCATCGAGCCACGGCACCCTGCTGCCCTCCTGCAGAAGGCTTCCCTCCTCGAGAAGCGCGGTGATCCGCGCGAGGCGGCCCGCGTCTATCGCGCCGCGCTCGTCACCCTCGGACCCGAAACTGCACCACCGCCTTCGCTGCTATCGGCGCTCGTCCATGCCCGTGAAGCCGTGCGGCAGGACGACGCGGCACTCGCATGCGCGATCGACGAGCGGCTCGCGCCGGTGCGCGCGCATCATGGCTCCGGCCTGTCCCGGCGCGCCGACCAGTGCATCGAGATCCTGAGCGGTCGGCGCAGCCGCTATGTGCCGCAGCCGACCTTCATGTACTTCCCGGGAATTCCCGCGCTCGAGTTCTTCGACAACGCTGAGTTCCCCTGGCTCGGCGCGATCGAGGCGGCGACGGATGCGATCCGCGCCGAGCTCACTCACGTGCTCGCCTCCGACCAGGCCGGACTCGAGCCGTACGTCGCCTATCCCGATGGCGTGCCGCTCGATCAGTGGCGCGAGCTCAACCGCTCACGACGCTGGAGCGCTTACTTCCTGTGGAACCAGGGGGCCGCGCAGCCGCTGCACCTCGCGCACTGTCCGCGCACGGCGGAGGCCGTGAAGGCGGCGCCGCAATGCGACGTCACGCAGCACGGCCCCAACGTGTTCTTTTCGATTCTCGAGCCGCGCACGCGCATCCCGCCCCACACCGGGGTGACGAACACGCGGCTTACCGTTCATCTGCCGCTCATCGTGCCGCCCGGATGCGGTTTTCGCGTAGGCGGCGAGATGCGCGAGTGGATTCCAGGCCGGGCCTGGGTGTTCGATGACACCATCGAGCATGAAGCCTGGAACGACTCCGACGCGCCGCGGGCGATCCTCATCTTCGACGTCTGGAACCCCTACCTCAGTGTGGCGGAGCGCGATCTGGTGCGCGCCGCAACCGAGGCCATCGGTAGCTACTACGGCGCCCCGCCGCCCGGACTGGTGTGAATCAGGTGTCGCCGGCTGCAGCGCTGCCGGCGAGCGCTGCGTCGAGCCGCGCGAGTGCACGCTCGCGCCCGAGCAGCGCCAGAGTCGCATCGATCGGTGGCGACACGGCGGTACCTGTCACCGCGACACGGACCGGTTGCGCGATCTTGCCGAGGCCGAGCTGGAGCTCCGTCGCGAGAGCGTTCAGCGCGTCATTGATCGTGGCCGCCTTCCACTCCGTGAGCGCAGCAAGCCGGGCCCGGATCTTGGCCAGACTCGCAAGCCCGTCCGCCCCCAGGTGCTTCGCGACCGCCTTAGGATCCATGCGGATATCGTCGGTGAAGAAATAACGGCTGTTCTCCGCCATCTCCTTCAGCGTCTTGGCGCGTTCGCGCTGCGCGACGATCACGCCCTCGAGCAGCTGCTCGTCGTCACTGTCGGTACCCAGCCGCCGTAGCTGCGCCCGCAGCTGCGGGATGAGCGTCGGCGGCGGCGAGCGCACCATGTGCTGCTGGTTGAGCCACAGGAGCTTCTCGGGATTAAAGGCCGAGGCCGCCTTGTTCACGTCGTGAATGTCGAAGGCGGCGATCATCTCCTCACGCGTGAACACCTCCTGGTCGCCATGCGACCACCCGAGGCGCACCAGATAGTTGAGCAGCGCATCCGGCAGGTAGCCCTCCTCCGCGTACTGCAGCACGCTGACGGCGCCGTGACGCTTGGAGAGCTTGGCACCGTCGGGCCCGAGGATCATGGGCACGTGCGCGTAGGCGGGTGGCGCCGCGCCGAGCGCGCGCAGCATGTTCATCTGCCGTGGAGTGTTGTTCAGATGATCGTCGCCGCGGATGACGTGGGTGACGCCCATGTCCATGTCGTCGACCACGACGCAGAAGTTATACGTGGGAGTGCCGTCGGAGCGCGCGATGATGAGGTCGTCGAGCTCGACGTTCTGAAAGGTGACCGGTCCGTGTATCAGGTCCTCGACTACCGTCGTGCCCGCCTGCGGATTGCGAAAGCGCACGACAGGCTGGACGCCGGGGAGGGGCGTGGTCCGCTCGCGGCAGATGCCGGTATAGCGCGGCTTCTCCTTGCGCGCGAGCTGCTGCGCGCGCAGCGCATCGAGCTCTTCCTTGGTGCAGTAACAATGGTAGGCGCTGCCCGCCTTGAGCATTTCCGCGATCACTGCGCGGTATCGATCGAAGCGCTCGGTCTGGTAGTAGGGCCCCTCGTCCGCATCGAGCCCGAGCCATGCCATCCCCTCGAGGATGACGCGCACGGCCTCCTCGGTGGAGCGCTCGCGGTCCGTATCCTCGACACGCAGAATGAATTTGCCCCCCATCCGCCGGGCATACAGCCAGCAGAAGAGAGCCGTACGGGCACCTCCGACGTGCAGCAGGCCCGTAGGGCTCGGGGCAAAACGCGTGACGACGGTCATGGGCTGGGGCACATAGGGTCGGGGGCGCGCATGTTACCAAGCGCCGGGCGGCCCCGCGCCGTGCCGTTTGAAGGTCCGCCAGCGACAGGCCGGGCCTGCCCGCTTCGACCGTTTGCCTTGGTGCAGGGCCGCCTATAGACTTCCGCTCCCCAAAAAGTGGGCGGTTAGCTCAGCTGGTAGAGCGCTGCTTTCACACGGCAGAGGTCACTGGTTCGAGCCCAGTACCGCCCACCATTTAGAACAAAAGTTTCCAGCGCTTCTCTCAAGTCAATTCACCGGCATTTGGGACAGTTGGCGCTCGGAGCTTGTCTGCTCACAGAGGGCAGCGGCCGGAAA
>DASXKA010000146.1:0-2336 GCA_036497085.1 Steroidobacteraceae bacterium
CCCGATCAGCAGCACCGAGCTGCAGCAGATCGCCGCGCATCCCTCCCCGGTGCTGCTGATCGGGGAACCGGGCTCGGGTCGCGAGGCATTTGCGCGCTACCTGCACGAGCAGGGACCGCGCGCCGCCGCCCCGTTCGTGCCGCTGGTCGCCAGCGGGCTGCGCGACACCGATGCGGAGGCGCGCCTGTTCGGGCGCTAGGAGGCCGACGGCACCAAGGTCGCCGGGGTGCTGGAGGAGGCCGGCAGCGGCACGCTCTTCATCCACGAGATCGACGATCTGCCCGCCGGCGTGCAGCGTCTGCTGGTGGGGGTGTTCGAGTCGGGCCAGTTCACGCGTATCGGCGGCCGCGAGTCGCTGCAGTTCCGGGCGCGCCTGCTGTCCTCGGCGCAGCCGGGCATCGAACAGCGGGCCGGCGGGGCGACGCTGCGCCAGGACCTGCTGGCGCACCTGAACGCACTCATCGTGCGCGTGCCACCCTTGCGCGACTACGCCGAGGACGTGCCCGACCTGCTGCGCCACCAGGTGGACCGCATGGTGGATGCCGACGGGCTGCAGTTCCGGCGCTTCAGCGTCGCTGCGCAGAACCGCCTGCGCAACTACCCGTGGCCGGACAACGTGCGCGAGCTGCGCCACCTGGTGCATCGCCTCCTGATCCACGGCGGCCCGGAGGAGATCCGCCTGGAGGAGATCGAGCGCGAGCTGGCCGTGCAGACCCCGCCGGACGAGCCACTGGTGAAGCAGGACCTGCTGGCGCTGCCGCTGCGCGAGGCGCGCGAGCAGTTCGAGCGCGCCTACCTGCAGCAGCAGCTGCTGCTCTGCAACGGCAAGGTCGGGCAGCTCGCCAAGCGGGTGGGGATGGAGCGGACGCATCTGTATCGGAAGCTCCGGTCGCTGGGGGTCGACTTTCGCAATATCAGCGAAGACTGATCGTGCGCGGTGGGCCGCATGACGGTCAGCAGTGATTTCCTGGCGTACGTCCTCGAGCAGCTGTCGCAGCTGGGAGACGTCAGCTCGCGCCGGATGTTTGGTGGCGTCGGGCTCTACAGCGAGGAGTTCTTCTTCGGGCTGATCGCCGAGGACAGGCTGTATCTGCGGGTGGACGATTCAAATCGCGACGAGTACACGGCGCGCGGGGCGGCGCCGTTCCGGCCGTACGCGGACCGGCCGCAGCTCAGCATGAGCTACTACGAGGTGCCGCCCGAGGTGCTGGATGACGCGCGGCAGCTGGTCGAGTGGGCACGCCGCTCCGTCGCGGTGGCACAGCGCGCGCCCACGCGAGGCTCAGTGCGGCGGCGGCGTCTGCGGTGACGGCGGCGTGCCCGGTGCAGGCGAGGCGGGAGGCGGACCGGCCGCGTCCTTGATCTTTTGCGCGGTCTCCTTCTGCAGCTCGACGATGCGTGGAACCAGCGCACTCATACGCTCCTGCGTGAGCTGCATCATCTGCTGGGTCGCCTGCGGCAGCTTGGCGACGACGGCCTTACCGCTCGGCGAGTTGTAGAACCTGAACATCCCGTCGATCTCGTCGGGGGTGAAGGTATTGCGGTATACCTCGACCATCTGCGGCTCGAGGCGCGACCAGGCGAGCTCGTCCTTCAGCATCCCCAGGGCCTTCGTGCGCATCTCGTCGTGGAGCTGCTGCTGCTTCGCGTTCAGGGACCGGCCTCCCGAGGCCCGCTCCATCGCCTCGCGGAGGTTCGCATCCATCTGCGACATGACCTCATCGATGATCTGGCTGGTATGCATGACCTCGAAGAGGTGACGGACCGATTCCTCGCTCGGCTTGGCGTCCGGCTTGGCGTTCTCGGCGTAGGCAGGCTGCAGCCCGAGGAGGGCTAGCGCGGCGATGGCAAGGCATACTCTCATGGCTGCTCCTGGGATGGGATGGCGTTAGTCTCCCACGCGGATCACCAGCGAATCCACTTCGGCGGCCTGCAGCTGCTTGCGCACCTTGTTGAGCTCCGCGAGGTTGGTGATGGGTCCGATGCGCACGCGGTGCCAGACGTCGGCGTCGACCGCCACGCGCTGCACCCTGGCCTGCACGCCCTGCAGCGCGAGCTGCTGGCGCACGCGCTCGGCGTCGGCTTCTTTGCGATAGGAGCCGGCCTGCAGCACGTAGACGCCCGGCCGCTCGATCGCCGCGGCCGCGGGCACGTCGCGCTTGACGTCCTTCTCCTTCTCCGGCACCACCACCTCAAAATTCGGCAGCATCTGGTAGAAGTCGTACTTCTCCGAGCCCTTGGCGAGAGGCGCCGCGCCCGGGTCGCCGTTCGCCTCGCGCGCGCGGTGCGGATCGGGGTGGGGCGCGTCGGCGAGCTCGGCGGCCCGGTGGGTTCTG
>DASXKA010000147.1:0-8554 GCA_036497085.1 Steroidobacteraceae bacterium
TCGCGATGATGGCGCGCAGGCCGGTCGGCGCGTCGTGTCCGAAGATTACGAGCTCGTGGCCGTCGAACTCGTGCATGTCGAAGACTTCCATTCCGGCAGCCTACGCGGGACGGCTGGACCGGATCTCACAAAAATTGCTGCAATGGTATCCATTGTGAAATTAATGACTCATTTATGAGATATTTATGGAATGAACGTTTCACACGACCTGACCCGCGGCGATCTCCGCATCCTCGATCTCATCCAGGAGCACGGGGATCTCTCGGCCGCCGAAATCGGCGAGCGCCTGGGGATGAGTGCCTCCACCTGCTGGCGGCGCGTCAGCCGCCTCACCGAGCTCGGCGTCATCAAGCGCCGTGTGGCCGTGCTCGAGCGCGAAAAAGTGGGGCTCTCGGTCATGGTGTTCTCGCACGTGAAGCTCTCGGGTCACGGGCGCGACGCGCTGCTGAAGTTCGAGCAGGCGGTGCGCGCACACCCCGAGATCCTCGAGTGCTACACCCTGATGGGCGAGACCGACTTCCTGCTACGCATCGTGTGCCGCGACATCAAGGCGTACGAGGCGTTCTTCCTCGACCACCTGTCGCGCTTTCCCGGCGTGCAGTCGGTCAACTCCTCGATCGCGCTCGCGGTCATCAAGGAGACGACCGCGCTGCCTCTGCATCTGCCCTGAGGCGCCGCTCGGCGCGTGGAACCGGCGTGTGCTGTGCGCAGGCGGTGGTCGCGCCGCGTTAGCTTCGGCAGTCAAGTCACCGTCAGTAAGCCTTGCGCCTCTGCCGGCAGGCGCGCGCGACCTGACTGGAGCTTTCGTCGCCATTCTTTCCCCGAACTCCATGCAGCCCTCCAGGACTCGGCGAGCTCGGCGGGGCGTCGAACGGCCAGCGCATCGATGAGAATTCCGGCCTGCTCGATGTCCTTCACGGACTTGGCCTGGTTGACGCGGCTAACGGCCACGATGAGCTTGTGGACGGCGAATCTCTCGGCGCGAGGAACCGTGACCGGCACGCCGCCGCCGTGCAGAAGCACGGAGTGCTCCGGTTCGTGAATGAGGAAGTCGAGGTGCCGCAGCGGCTCCGCCCCCGCACCGCGAAGGACCTTCATGCGTGCGGGCTTGCCTTGGTGCTCCTCTGAGCCGCGGTTGGGCGTCAGGAAGTCGACCAGGTAGTCCCGACCGTTGCGATAGCGGGTTGAGACGAAAGCATCGCTGACGTGGGGAACCTCTTTGAAAGACTCATCCACCGTGCGCAGAACATCAAGCGGCGGTTCGATACTTTCGCCGACGTTCTCCGAGATACCCCAGAACTGAGCGAAGTCAGCATCCTGGGTCATGAGAGGCCGACGGCCCAAGCGCACGCCCAGGAGTCCGGCATAGGTCTGGAACGCTAGCGTGCCGACGAGGACCCCCCGCAGCCGGAAGAAGCCCGCCTTCCAGAAGGCTTCGACGATGCGGCCGGAGAGCGGATCCGGCGCGGGAAGTCCCGTGGCTTCTAAGGCTCGGACGAGTGTCTGTCGACGCTTGAAGCTGTCTTTCAGGCTCGAGAAGCGCTCGACTCGAGCTGTGATGCTCGCGTCGTTCACCGGGCCGACGTACTTGTTGCGGATCTGCTCGCCTTCGCGCCACTGGTAATGCCAGTACTCGCGATCCTTCGATCTCTTCCGGGTGAATCGGCCATTTTCGCGATACTCGGCGTCGAATTCGGCGTCGAGGGTCCGTTGCAAGAGCTCAGCGAATAGCGTCTGGGCGGCAAGATCGATCTCTTCCACGTGCGATGCCTGGTAGGTTGACCTACATTTACTGAATGTAGGTCAACCCTACCTAGTTGACCTACAAATTGCAATTGTGGGTCAACTGGCCCGATCTCTTCAGCCCATAGACAACATCAACACGCACCGCTTCGCATCGAGCCCGGGAACCCTGAGCGTGCGCGAGTCCGTCAGGCGCCAGGGCGCGGGAAGCTCCTCGAGCTCCGCCGCGGGCCAGCGCCCCTTCATGGCGAGCACGCGGGTGGCCGGCCCGCAGAGCGGCGCAAGCTGCCCGAGGAGCTCCGGCAGCGCCGCCAGCGCCCGCGCCGTGACGGTGTCGAACGGCTGCTGCGGGCGCAGCGCCTCGGCGCGCGCCTGGAGCGCCGTCACGTTGCCGAGCGCGAGCGTGCGGGCCGCGTGCGCGACGAAGCGCACCTTCTTGCCGCTCGAGTCGATGAGCGTGAACTGCCGCGACGGGTTGACGATCGCGAGCGGCAGCCCGGGAAAGCCGGCGCCCGTGCCGACATCCGCGATGCGCTCGCCGGCGAGGTCGGGGCTGATCGACAGGCTGTCGAGCAGGTGATGGGTGATCATCTCCTCCCGGCTGCGGATGGCGGTCAGGTTGTAGCTGCGGTTCCAGCGCTCGAGCTCATCGAGCAGCGTGAAGAGGCGCCCGGCGTCGGCGGGTGCCAGGGTGACCCCGAGAAGCGCGGCATCGCGCGCCAGAAGCTCGGTGGGTCTCAACCTGAGGGCTCCTTGAACGATTCGGGCCGCAATTGATCATACTCGCGGACCGGTATGCGACTGCTCCTGGTAGAAGACGACTCCATGATCGGCGAGGCGATCCGCGCGGGACTCAAGCGCGACGGCTTCGCGGTCGACTGGGTGCGCGACACCGGGGCCGCCGGCCGGGCGCTCGACACCGAGCCGTTCGAGCTGCTGCTGCTCGACCTCGGGCTTCCGGGGAGCGATGGCCTCACGCTCCTCAAGGCGCTGCGCGGGCGCGGCTCGGGCCTGCCGGTGCTCGTCATCACCGCGCGCGATGCGGTGGCCGACCGGGTGGCGGGGCTCGACGCGGGCGCCGATGACTACCTCGTCAAACCCTTCGATCTCGATGAGCTGGCGGCGCGCATCCGGGCGCTGCTGCGCCGCAAGTCGGGGCGCAGCGAGCCGCACCTCGGGCACCTCGGCGTGGTGCTCGATCCCGCCGCGCACCGCGTGACCCAGGGCGGTGCCGATGTGGCGCTCTCGCCGCGCGAGTTCGCGCTGCTCGAGCTGCTGCTCGAGCGCCCGGGCGCGATCCTCTCGCGCGGCCAGCTCGAGGAGCGCCTCTACGGCTGGGGCGAGGAAGTGGAGAGCAACGCGGTCGAAGTGCACATCCATGGCCTGCGGCGCAAGCTCGGTGCGCAGTTCATCCTCACGGTGCGCGGCGTCGGCTACCGCCTGGGACCCAAGCCGTGAGCTCGCTGCGCGCGCGACTGCTGGCGTGGCTGCTCGCGGGAGTGGTAATCGTCGGTGCCGCCGGCGGCTGGATCGTGTACCGCAACGCGCTCGCCGAGGCGGACGTCTTCTTCGACTATCACCTGCGCGAGACGGCCCTCATCCTGCGCGACCAGCCGGTGGAGTACATGCTGCCGCAGCAGATCGCGCCCGCGGACGCGGCCTACGATTTCGTCGTGCAGGTGTGGTCGCTCGACGGAGTGCGCGTGTATCTGTCGCGGCCGCACGCGACCCTGCCCGAGATCACCAAGCTCGGCTTCTCCACCGTGAGCACCACGGAGGGCCGCTGGCGAGTCTACGGCGCGCAGGCGCTGACGCGCGTGGTCCAGGTCGCCCAGCCGATGAGCGTGCGGGAGAAGCGCGCCGCGGATCTTGCGCTCCGTACGCTCGCGCCTTTCGGACTGCTGCTGCCGGTGCTGGCGCTCCTCATCTGGGTGGCGGTCGGGCAGGCGCTGCGGCCGCTCGAGCGACTCACGGGACTCGTCAAGGCGCGCCGCGTGAATGCCCTCGAGCCGCTATCCGATGCGCAGCTCCCCGACGAGGTACGGCCGCTGGTCGGCGCGCTCAATGAGCTGCTGGCGCGGTTGCAGGCGGCGCTCGGGCGTGAGCGCGCCTTCATGGCCGACGCCGCACACGAGCTGCGCACGCCCCTCACGGCGCTGCATCTGCAGATGGACATGCTCGCGCGTGCGAGCGGCGAGGCCGAGCGCGGCGCCGCCATGGAGCGGCTGTCCGCGGGCGTGCAGCGCGCGATCCGCCTGGTCGAGCAGATGCTCGCGCTCGCGCGCGAGGAGCCGCGCACGCCGCCGCGGCGCGTGCCGGTGGAGCTCGAGCCGCTGGCGCGCGAGGTCATCGCCGAGCTCCTGCCGTTCGCCGACGCGCACCACATCGACCTCGGACTCGGCGTCACACGGCCACTTAGCGTATCGGGCGATCCGGACGCGCTGCGCACGCTGCTGCGGAACCTGGTCGACAACGCGGTGCGCTACGGCGGCGACGGCGGCCGCGTCGACGTCTCGGTGGAGGATGGCGGCAGCGCTGATGCCCCGCGCGCACAGCTCGCCGTGACCGATTCCGGGCCGGGAATCCCGCCCGCGGAGCGCGCGCGGGTGATCGACCGCTTCTACCGGCGCGCCGGCGCCGCGCCTTCCGGGAGTGGCCTGGGGCTCTCGATCGTCAAGGCGATCGCGGACGCGCATGGCGCGACGCTCACGCTCACCGGCGGTCCCGACGGGCGGGGACTGCGCGTCATCGTGTCGTTCCCGGCCTGAATCGCAGCTCCTACCGGCCAAGTCGTTGCAGAAAAGTCGCGGCGGTCTCGAGGTAGGCGTCGCGGTTGGCCTTCTTGCGAAAGCCATGGCCCTCGTCCTTCGCCATGAGGTACCAGACCTCTCCGCCCGCGGCGCGCACCCGCCACACGAGCTGCTCGGACTCCGACGCCGGAACCCGCGGATCGTTCTGCCCCTCGACGACCAGCAGCGGCTTCTTGATACGGGTCGCATTGGTGAGCGGGGAGATGCGCTCGAGGAATGCGCGCATGTGCGGGTCGCGCTCGTCGCCGTACTCGGCGCGGCGCAGGTCGCGCCGGTAGGCCGAAGTGTGCGTAAGGAAGGTGACGAAGTCGCTGATGCCGACGACGTCGATGCCGCCGCGCAGCCGCTCACCGTACGCCACCAGCGAGGCGAGCGCCATGTAGCCGCCGTAGGAAGCGCCCATGACCGCGACGTGCTCGCGGTCAAAGGCCGGCTGGGCGGCGATCCACACCAGCAGCGAGCCGATGTCCCGCACCGCGTCCTCGCGCAGCTCGCCGTTGTCGAGGGCGAGGAAGCTCTTGCCGTAGCCGGAGGAGCCGCGCACGTTGGGCGCGACCACGGCAATCCCGAGCTCGTTCACCAGGTACTGTATGAACGGGTCCCACCCGGGGCGGAACTGCGATTCCGGTCCCCCGTGGATGTCGACGACGACCGGACAGTGGACCGCCTGGCGCGGCCGGTAGACGTAAGCAGAGAGGAGCCGCGCGTGGCCCGCCGCCTTGTCCCAGGTGGGGAAGCGGACGAGCTCGGGCGTCACCAGGACGCGGCTGCCGAGCGGCCCCGGCTCGCTCCTCGTCCAGCGCTCGAGCCGCCCGTGCTCGGGGTCGAAGGAGTAGACGTCGCGCGGCGCCTCGGGGGATTCCACCGACAGGCCGAGGCGGCGTCCGGCGCGATCGAAGGCGATGCGCGCGATCACGCCCTCGGGAACACCGGCGGGCGAGACTTCGCCGTGCGTCTGCGTGTCCTGCACGACGAGACGGCTGCGGCCATCCTGATTCACGACGTAGGCCAGATAGCGCCCGTCGGCGCTCGCATCGAACGCCTCGACGTCCCAGTTGAGCTCGGGCGTCACGCGGCGCGACTGATGCGTCACCGGATCGACGAGCCTGAGTGCCGAGAATTCCCCCTCCTCGTCCGACAGCACGTATATCCCGCGGCCGCCGGGGGCAAACTTTGCCGCGCGGATGCCGATCTTGCGGCCGCTGGTATCGAGCGGCGTCAGCGCGCCGCTCGCGGCGTCGGCGAGGTAGAGGTAGCCCTCGCTGATCGAGACGTAGCGCCACACGAGGAGCTTCGCGTCATCGGCCGACCAGTCGAGCGGATACCAGGTGTCCTGCCTGCCGCCCACGACGAGCTGTGGCGCGGCGCCGCTCGTTACGTCGGCGACATACACGTCGTAGGCGGCACCGTCGCGGTCGTTGCCGTAGAAGGCGACGCGCTTGCCGTCGTGGGCCCACACGGGATTGCCGTGGATGAAGTCGCCGTGGGTGAGCTCGCGCACGCCGCCGTCGGGGGCGCGGTAGTAGACCTGCGAGTTCTCATCGCCCCCCTTGTCCTTGAGGAAGACGAAGCCGTCGCCGCGCTCCGCGGCCCGTGCGAAGCCGACGGGCTCGGCGTAGAACGTGAGCTGCTCGCGCATTCCCAAGGGTGCGGCGACCCGGTGTATCTGCTCGGTGTCGCCGAAGCGGGTCGACATGAGGAGCGAGCCGTCCGGCAGCCAGTCGAGGAACGTCGCCTGGCGCGACTGCAGGTAGCTGCCGAGCCGCGCCGCGAGCGCCGGATCGGGCGCGGGAATGTTGTCGTAGACGAGGTTGCCGCGCTCGCGCCGCGGCAGCAGCGGCAGCAGCTGGGCGGCTGACGCATGCGCCGGCGTCGGCTGCGTGGGAGCCGGGGGCTCAGGCAGGGCAGTCTGCCGTCCCGGCGCCGTCGCACACATGGCAAGGGCCAGGGCCGCGGCGCAGGGCAGCCGGGCGCGGCCGAAAACGCTGGCTCCTCGGCTCATGTGTCTAACCTAGCGCACGGGTTACGATGTGTACACGCATCCCCCCGCGCACCGGTCCGGAAGGCTCAGTGCCAGACGCCCCCGTCACCCCCAGGATCTATCGCCACCCGCACGGCATCAGCGCGATCGACGCCGAGTATCTCTATTCGGGCCACGCAGCGGCACACCTCATCGAGGACTCGGGCCGAGCCGCGTTCGTCGACGTCGGCACCAACGACTCGGTGCCGTACCTGCTCGCGGCACTCGAGGAGCTGGGCATCGCACGCGCGGCGGTCGACTACGTCCTGCTCACCCACGTGCACCTCGATCACGCCGGCGGCGCCGGACGGCTGATGCGCGAACTCCCCGGCGCGCGCGCCGTGCTGCATCCGCGCGGCGCGCCGCACATGATCGATCCCTCGCGGTTGATCGCCGGCTCGAAGGCCGTGTATGGCGCGGCGCGCTTCGCGCGCCTCTACGGCGAGCTCATTCCGGTTGCGCGCGAGCAGGTGCACGTGGCCGCCGACGGCGAGCGCCTCACGCTCGGTGCCCGTACGCTCGAGCTCATCCACACCCCGGGCCACGCGATGCATCACTACGCGGTGGTCGACGGCGCGCATCGCAGCATCTTCAGCGGCGATACCTTCGGTATCGCCTACCCGCCGCTCGCCACTGCGCGCGGCAGCTTCATCACCCCGTCCACGGTACCGACTCAGTTCGACCCGGACCAGCACCTCGCCTCCATCGACCGCATGGTGAGCTACCGCCCCGAGTCGATCTATCTCATGCACTTCAGCCGCGTGACCGGCGTGCCGCGGCTCGCCGAGCTCCTGAAGAGCCAGATCCGCGAGCTCGCCGCTCTCGCGCGCCGCCATGCCGCCGCGGCTGACCGCGCCGCGGCGATCCGCGCCGACATGCTCGCGCTCTGGATCGCCCTGGCGCGGCGCGAGGGCAGCGCGCTCGGGGACGCCGCACTCGAGCGCGCGCTTGCCGGCGACCTCGAGTTGAATACCCAGGGACTCATCGCCTGGCTCGATCGCGATACGGAGCGAAAGTCATGAAACCCTTCAAGGCGTTCCGCATTCATTCCGAGGGCGGCAAGATCGCCGCACGCTTCGAGGACCTGACGCTCGATGACCTCGCCCCCGGCGAGGTAGTGATCCGCGTCGCCTGCTCCGACATCAACTACAAGGACGCACTCGCCGCGACCGGCGCCGGCAAGATCCTGCGCCGCTACCCGCTGGTCGGCGGCATCGACCTCGCCGGCGCCGTCGAGAGCTCGAGCGACGCGCGCTTCAAGCCGGGCGATGCGGTGCTGGTGACGGGCTGCGGGCTCTCCGAGACGCACGACGGGGGCTTCGCGCAGTTCGCGCGCGTGCCTGGCGACTGGGTGATCCCCATACCGGCGGGCCTCGACGCCCGCAGCGCCATGTCGCTCGGTACCGCGGGCTTCACCGCGGCGCTGGCTATTCACCGCATGGAGCAGAACGGGCAGACGCCGGCCGGGGGTCCGATCGCGGTCACGGGCGCCACCGGGGGTGTGGGGAGCGTCGCCGTCGACATGCTCGCCACGCGCGGCTACCGGGTGATCGCGGTGAGCGGCAAGGCGGACGCCGCCGAGTACCTGAAAGCGCTCGGCGCCGCCGAGGTGCTCGACCGCAACAGCCTCGACCTGGGGAGCCGGCCGCTCGAAGCCGCGCGCTTCGCGGGCGCGATCGACAACCTCGGGGGCGACGTGCTCGCCTGGCTCACGCGCACCGTGGATTTCTGGGGCAACATCGCCAGCATTGGGCTCGCGAGCTCGCCCGAGCTCAAGACCACCGTGATGCCGTTCATCCTGCGGGGGGTGGCGCTCATCGGCATCAACTCCTCGGCGACCCGCCGCGAGTGGCGGCTCGCGGTGTGGCAGCGCATCGCGACCGACCTCCGGCCCCGGCAGCTGGCGCGCATCGTCACGCGCACCATCGATTTCGAGGAGCTGCCGCAGGCGTTCCCCGACTATCTCGCCGGGCGCGTCACC
>DASXKA010000148.1:0-2841 GCA_036497085.1 Steroidobacteraceae bacterium
TCAGCCCGCTCCGCCGTGTTCCACAGCCGCTCGCGGCTTCCCGCCCAGGCATCGGCCGCTCCCGCGAGATGCGCAGGAAGAAAGATCTCCGTATGCACCACATCCTTGCGGCGCGAGTAGTTGTACTGTCGGCCGCTGCGCTCATCGCGCAGCCGCTCGCCGGCGCGGTAAGCGGCCGCGGCGGTCGCACGTCGTCCGGCGCTGCGCCCGACGGAGCTGATGTGAAAATGGTACATCGCCAAGACTGCATCTCAAGGCCGGAAGCTCACGCGCAGCCAGGTACCGGACGATGCGGTCCTGAGGTACCCGGTCAAATCGGCCAGCTGCTCGAGCTCGGAGGCCATCACCGCCAGCTCGGTGATCCGCTGCTCGCTCACCTGCGTCGAGCGACGGCTGCCTCGGCCGCCGAGCCAGCCCTCCCGGTCGCGACCGCGCGAGGTCTGTCGGCGCGCCACCTCACGCTCGCCGATGAGGCGGGATGCGAATTGCGAGGTGCCACCGTGCTCGCTGCCTGCGGTGCGCAGGATCAGCGTGTTTCCACAATTCTCGACCAGCGTCTGAGCCTCGGCGCCGTAGGTCGATGAGACCTGCGCGATAGACTGAAACCCAAGTACACACCGTCCCCCGAACTTCCGCAGGCGGGCGAGTGCGTCCTTCAGGCCATCGATCGCACCGAGCGAGTCGAGCTCATCGACGACGAACCACAAGCGCTGGTCCGCGCCGGCTCGCATCGCCTCGAAGATCGCGAGCCGCACCCAGGTCGCGATGATCGAGCGCAGCGCCGCGATCTGTGAGGCGCTATAGGGCATGAACAGCACTCCCCGGCCGTTGCGCACCCAGGTGCGGACGGAGAATGGCCGGCCGCGCTGTGCCTGGAGATGCTCGAGGGCCGCGACGGCCGAGGCGGTCACGGAGCGGATCGACCCGAACAGGCGGGCGTTCTCCGGCTCGAGAAACGGCTGTGCCGGGGTACCCGCGAGCATCGGCCGCAGCTCGTTGCCGTTCGCGACCGTGAGGAGGCGCCAGAGCTCTGCCGGATCGCGCTCGCCGCATTCGTGGCAGCGACGGGTGACGGCCGTTACGAAGGTGCGCGCGTAGCCGCGCCATTCGCGGCCGGAAGGATCGTCGCTCGTCGGAATGAGGCCGCTCGCGAGTTGCTCGACGTCCCAGCGCTCGCCGAGCTCGGCGAACGGGTCCCAGCTCACCGAGTCGGGCTCGAACGGATTGAGGATCACGTCTCCGCGCCGCGGTTGATAGAAGCGCGCGAGGTAACCGCTATCGGGATCGGTAATTACCGCCCGGTCACCCCGACGCAACGCCCCCGCCATCAGGCCCGCGATTGCCGTCGACTTCCCTGTGCCCGTGGTACCGATCAGCTTGAAGTGCTTGGTCTCATCGCGCGCAGGGATGGCCACGCCCGCGAGCAGGAGGGGGCCTTCGCCGTAGCGCCTCTGCAGCCGGCGCGCGTGGCGCTGGGCGCGCCTTCCGTCCACCACGTGAGCACCGCGTCGATGAGCGTCGGTGCGCACTCGGCGCAGCGCGAAACAGCCCGCGGCCGCCAGCAGTGCGACCATGGGCACGAGGGTGGGCCCGCGCTGCGTCCACACCGAGAGGACTGCGAGATCCATGGCTCAATCGCCCTTCACGATCAGGAAATCCCCACTCTCGCCAAAAGCCCCGGCCTTGCGATCGACGCGCACGCAGAGCCGCTGCGCGGCCCCACAGTGGCGCCACTCGAGCTCTCCGCCCTGGGCCTTGAGGCGCGTGACGGCCGCCTCGAGTGCGTCACGTCTCGCGTTGAGCGAGGCGACCTCGGCCCGCGAGGGCAATACCCACCACGCAGCGCCGAGCGGCACGGCGCACGCGAGCGCCGTCATCACGAGCGTCCACAGCGCCACGCGCAGGTCCGCCACGTAGCGGAGCCGGCGCAGCGTCTCGGCCGCCCGCCGGCTGTCCTCCTGAAGTGCATTGAGCTCATCCAGCATCGTGGCGCGGATCTCATCGCGCGCGAGGCCGGGGAGCTCGCCGACGTGGACCTTCAGCTTCTCGAGGACGCCTTGCGCGAGCCGCTGGTGCTCATGCGCGCCTTCCAGCAGCAGTCCGAGCTTCATGGCGTCGTCGTCCACCGGGTCTCACTCCATTCCGAGCCCCGGGTGCGTGCCATCCACGATTTCTGCGGATGCGAGCGCGGGTCCCGAGACTCCGGCGCTGCGTGCCGGCACTCGCCCCGCGGAGCGCAGCGGAGTGGGACGCGACAACGCCACCTGCAGCCATTCGCGACGTGAGGCGACCTTCAGATATCCGGCAAGATCCGGCAGCTGCTCGATCTCCGATGCCATGACGGCGGCTTCAACCGTCGGATTCTCGGAGCGGTTGATCACCGGCAGCAGCTCGAGGGGCCGCTGCGAGCGCGACACCGACCTGCGCAGTACCTCGCGCTCACCGATGAGGCGCGAGGCGAATTGCGAGGTGCCGCCGTGTTCGCTGCCCGCACAGCGGAGAATCAAGGTATTTCCGCAGTTTTCGACGAGCGTCTGCGCCTCGCCGGATCCGTAGGTACTCGAGACTTGAGCGACCGACTGAAATCCCAGGACGCAGCGGCCACCGAACTTTCGCAGCCGCGCGAGCGCGTCCTTCAGCCCATCGATCTGCCCCAGGGCGTCGAGCTCATCGACGACGAACCACAGGCGTTGGTCGCCGCCGGTGCTATTCATCGCCTCGAAGATCGCAAGTCGCATCCACGCGGAGATCACCGATCGGAGCGCGGCGATCTGTCCGGCGCGATAGGGGATGAAGAGCACGCCGCGGCCTTGAGTCCCCTGCTCCGCTGCCGCGGCGTCT
>DASXKA010000149.1:0-3939 GCA_036497085.1 Steroidobacteraceae bacterium
TCGGCGCGCAGGTCCTCGTCGCGGAAGCAGCGCACGATCTGGTAGTAGCGGTCGAAGCCCGCGATCATCAGCAGCTGCTTGAAGATCTGCGGCGACTGCGGCAGGGCGAAGAATTTGCCCGGATGCGTGCGGCTCGGCACCAGGTAATCGCGCGCCCCCTCGGGGGTCGCCTTGGTGAGCATCGGCGTCTCGAGGTCGATGAACCCGCGGGAATCGAGGTAGGCGCGCATCGAGCGCGTCAGGCGGTGGCGCAGCCGCAACCGCTGACTCATCACCTCGCGGCGCAGATCCAGATAACGATAGCGCAGCCGTACTTCCTCGCCGACCTGCTCATCGAGCTGGAACGGCAGAGGCTCGGAGCGGTTGAGCAGCTCGATGCGCTGCGCGATGAGCTCTACCTTCCCGGAGGCCAGGTTTGGGTTCACGGTACCGGCGGGCCGCTCGCGCACGGTGCCGGTACAGCTCACGACGTATTCGTTGCGCAGCCGCTCGGCCTCGGCAAATACCTGCGCGGCCTCCGGATTGAAGACGATCTGCAGCAGTCCCTCGCGGTCGCGCAGGTCGACGAAGATGACTCCCCCGTGGTCGCGGCGGCGGTGCACCCAGCCGGCTACCGTCACCTCGCGGCCGAGGAGCTGCTCGTCGACCTGTCCGCAGTAATGTGAGCGCATGAGGCGCGCGATGTTACGGAGGCGCCGGGGACGTCGCAACCGAGGCCGCGGCGGGCATCTCCAGCACCGCGGCCCCCGTGACCGCCCCGCGGCGTAGCCGCTCGAGCGCACGGTTGGCGTCGGTGAGCGCAAAGCGCTCCACCCGGGCATGGAGCCGCAGACGCCCGGCGAGCGCCATGAACTCCTCGCCGTCGCGCCGCGTGAGATTGGCGACCGATGATACCTGGCGCTCACCCCACAGCAGCCGGTAGGGAAAGGCCGGTACGTCGCTCATGTGGATCCCTGCGCACACCACTCGTCCGCCCGGGCGCACGGCGGCGAGCGCCGCCGGAATCAGGGCGCCGACGGGCGCGAAGAGAATCGCCGCATCGAGCGGCTCGGGCGCCGGCTCATCCGATCCCCCGGCCCACTCCGCCCCGAGCTCGAGCGCAAAGCGCTGCGCCTCGCCGTCGCCGGGACGGGTGAATGCAAACACGCGCCGGCCCTCCTGTCTCGCCACCTGGGCGAGCAGGTGCGCCGCGGCACCGAAGCCGTAGAGTCCGAGACTCGCCCCCTCCCCCGCGGCGCGGTACGCGCGGTAGCCGATGAGCCCGGCGCACAGCAGCGGCGCCAGCTCCGCGGCCGGCCCCCGCGGCAGTGGCAGGCAGTAGCGCGCGTCCGCCAGCGCCTGCTCGGCATAGCCGCCGTCGTGCGTGTACCCGGTGAAGCGCGCGGCCGTGCACAGGTTCTCGCGGCCGGAGAGGCAGTAGATGCACTTGCCGCACGTGGAAGCGAGCCACGGTACCCCGACACGATCGCCGACCCGGAAGCGCTCGACCGCGGAGCCGGTCTCGAGCACCCTGCCGACGACCTCGTGACCCGGGGTGAGCGGGCAGGGAATGTCCGGCAGCTCCCCGTCGAGAACGTGCAGGTCCGTGCGGCACACGCCGCAGGCCTCGATGCCGATGCGGAGCTCGTGCGCGCTGGGCGGCGGCAGCTCGAGCTCGCTGAGCTCGAGCGGCGAGCCGCGCGCAGTGAGGCGCATGGCCTTCACGGTTGTCAGGCCGCGGGTTTCGCCGCCTGCGACTTGACCGCCGGATGGGGCGGCACCACCACCCCGCAGGTGATGATCATCTTGAGCGCGGCGTCCACCGACATGTCGAGCTCGCGCACCATGCGCCGCGGGACCACGATGAGCCAGCCGGCGGTGGCATTCAGCGCCGAGGAGACGTACACGGCCACGTGGTTCTCGCCGGTCCTCTGGCTGATCTCCGGCACGTCCTCGGCGGTGAGGAAGCCGATGCTCCACGCGCCCTCGCGTGGATACTCCACCATCACAACCTTGCGGAAGGAGCTCGATTGCGAGAAGACGCTCTCGGCGAAGCTCTTCACGCCACCGTACACGGTGCGCACCACCGGAATGCGGTTGAGGAGCTCCTCGCCCCACCCGACGAGGCGGTGGCCGATCAGGTTGGTCACCAGCAAGCCGGTGAGCAGCAGCAACACCAGCGCCAGGGCGAGCCCCGCGCCCGGGATCGAGAATCCGAGCAGCGCCTCGGGCCGGTACGAGGGCGGCAGCAGGAGCAGCGTCCGATCCATGAGGTGCAGCATGAAGTTCACCACCCAGATGGTGGCGAGGATCGGCAGCCACACGAGAATCCCCGCGACCAGGTAGCGCCGCAGGGCCCATTTTCTCGGCACGCCCTCCGGCTTCTTGACGCCGCCTTCAGTCGCTGGCATCGATCACTCCCGCGCGGCTCCCTAACGCCGCCGCCGCCGCGTGCTCCTGGCCTTGGCGCTCTTCACCGGCCGGCGTCCGCCGCTCGCGGACTTCGCCGCTTCCGGCTTGGATGCCGGCGCCTTGGTCTCGGCGGCCTTGGCATCCTTCGCCTCGGGCTTGCCTTCCTTCGGCTCCGGCTTGCTCTCCGGCTTGCTCTCCGCCTTCGCCTCCTCCTTGTCCGCGCCGACCAGGTTGCGCTTTCCCTCCTTGTCCGACTTGAAGTCGGTCTCGTACCAGCCGCTGCCCTTGAGGCGAAACACCGGTGCCGACAACAGCTTCTTCAGTCGCCGCTTGCCGCACGACGGGCAACGGGTGAGAGGCGCGTCGCTGATCCTCTGCATGACCTCCGCGTAGAACTTGCAGGCCTGGCATTCATACTCGTAGAAGGGCATGGGTCGTTGGCTGGAGCCTGGAAAACTGACTGGCCGGCATTATAACGGACGCGACCCTGCGTCCCGCGGCCGGCGTGCGTGCCGCGCTTCAGGCGCGCGCCGCTTTGCGCTCCTCGACTTTCCCGAAGGTCAGCTGGCCGTCGCGCGCACCGATGCGCACACGATCTCCGGGCTGGAACTCGCCCTCGAGGATCCGCTGCGCCAGCGGATTCTCGATCTGCTGCTGGATGGCCCGCTTCAGCGGGCGCGCCCCGTACACCGGATCGAAACCCGCCTCGCCGAGCAGATCCCGCGCCGCATCATCGAGCGTGAGATCCATGTTGCGCTCCGCGAGCCGCTTGCGCAGATAAAGCAGCTGGATGTCGACGATCGCGCGGATCTGCCTGGTGCCGAGCGAATGGAATACCACGATGTCGTCGATGCGGTTGATGAACTCGGGCCGGAAGCTCTGCTGCACGACCTCCATGACCGCGCTTTTCATCTTGGCGTAGTTCTTCTCGCCCGCGAGCTCCTGGATCTGCTGCGAGCCGAGGTTCGAGGTCATGATGATGACGGTGTTGCGGAAGTCGACGGTACGCCCCTGGCCGTCGGTGAGGCGCCCGTCGTCGAGCACCTGCAGCAGTACGTTGAAGACGTCGGGGTGCGCCTTCTCGACCTCGTCGAGGAGAATCACCGAGTAAGGCCGGCGGCGCACCGCTTCCGTGAGATAGCCGCCCTCCTCGTAACCCACGTAGCCGGGTGGTGCCCCGATCAGGCGCGCCACCGAATGCTTTTCCATGAACTCCGACATGTCGATTCGGATCAGCGCCTCCTCGGTGTCGAACAGGAACTCGGCGAGCGCCTTGCAGAGCTCGGTCTTGCCGACACCGGTCGGGCCCAAAAACAGGAACGAGCCGTTGGGACGGCGCGGATCGGAGAGCCCGGCGCGCGAGCGGCGGATGGCGTCCGACACGATGCGCAGCGCCTCGTCCTGACCGACGACGCGCTTGCCCAGCGCCTCCTCCATGTGCAGGAGCTTTTCCTTCTCCCCCTGCAGCATCTTGGACACCGGGATCCCGGTCCACTTCGAGACCACCTCGGCGATCTCCTCCTCGGTGACCTTGTTGCGCACCAGCGT
>DASXKA010000150.1:0-42834 GCA_036497085.1 Steroidobacteraceae bacterium
CGAGTGGCGCACCGCAGCCGGCGCATGGAAGATGCTGGGCTGCCCCTACGAGCAGGCCTGTGTGCTGGCCTTGTACGGCGCGGAAGCCGAGCAGCGCGAGGCGCTCACCCGGTTCGAGCAGCTCGGCGCCGCGCCGGCAGCACGCCTGGTACGCCAGCGGATGCGCTCGCAGGGAGTTCGGCGGATACCGCGCGGGTCGCACGGCTCGACGCGCCGCAATCCCTTCGGGCTGACGCGGCGCGAGGCCGAGATTCTGGCGCTGCTGTCGGAAGGGCTGCGCAGCTCGCTGATCGCCCGACGCCTGTTCGTCGCGCCCAAGACCGTAGAGCATCACGTCTCGGCGATCCTCGACAAGCTCGGCGTCTCCTCGCGCGCCGAAGCCGTCGCGCTGCTGCGCAAGCAAGCGGCGCGCGCCCCGGCTCCGGAACCGTGACGCGCACCGCGCAGCACTCAGCCTGCCTGCCGAAGAGAGCTCCCCTCAGGGAATCGGCTGGTGCGAGCAGGTCACCTGGGTGTTCCAGTCGGCGTAGCTGCCCTGCGGGTTGCTCTGCCAGGCCCAGACATGGATTTCATAGAAGGCGGGCAGCCCGTAGCGATTCGGCGCCCCAACGTAGTTCAGCAGGTTTCCCTCGAGCGCGGGCACACCGCCGGCCGGACTGTTCGCGACCCAGACGCTTTCGAGCACGATGAACTCGACTCCGACAAATTTCATCGTGCCGTCCGCCTTGGGCTCGTAGATGAGCGCCTGAGGCTGCGCCGGGTTGAGCCCACCCGCGGCGATACGGGCCGGCAGGACCAGATGCACGCCCATCGCGCCGGCGTCCGGTCCGCTGACGCAGGGCGTGCCGGTGACGAAGCCGTCGCGAAAAGCCTCATTGATATCCACGTAGCGCGCGGTGCCGTTCCGCACAGCGTCGATCAGCGGGGTCGCGGGATCCGCCTGGGCCACGCCGCCGAGTAGCGGCAGGCCCAGGAGGGCGCCGAGCACACCCAGGCTCGTTTTGTTGGACAGGTTGTGCATGTGCTTGCTCCGATGGTTGCTTGTTACTTGTAGAAATAGGGATCGAGAACGCGAACCTCGGTGATCCGCTCGACAGGAAGCTTGTTGCGGCTTGCGGTTCGGCGGATCGCCTCCGGTGACGGCCCGTCGTACACGCAGAACGTCTTCTTCTTATCCGCACTCACATAGGAGTGAACCCAGGTGACCTGCTCCGGCAGGTTGCTCTCGATCACCGCGAGACAGACGCCGGCGCCGGCCTCGTCGACGGGAATCTGCAGCCCGTTGGGGAACTGCCGCTCCACCATATAGCGTGGCATGGGCACCTCCTACTTCGGCGACAGAGTCACCGGAACCTCGGTGATGGAATCGACGGGCAGGCCGTTCGCGGTCGCCGCCTTGCGGATCGATTCCTCGCTCGGCCCCTCGTAGATGCAGTACGTCTTGGTCTTCGCCGCGTTGGCGTAGGACATCACCCAATGCACGCCGTATCTGGCGTTGTTGGCGTTGACCTTGGCTTTGAGTGCCGCATCGAGTCCGTCGAGTGCGCCGGGCTGGAACGTGCGCTCGACGACATACCGGTGAGGGGTGCTGCCGGTGGCCGCGGCAGGCGGGGTTTGCGCGCCGGTGTGAACACTGGTCGCGACGAGAACGGATCCAATCAGCGCAGTCAGAATCTTCACTGGGTTGCCTCCGATTCAGGACTGGCTGCACGTTAGCGCTGCGAATCACGACCCGAATCGGGCGATCACCCCAGGTTATGGACCTGACACCCCTATTTTTTGGCCCGCTCCCTCAGCAGGCCGGCTGAGGATCCACAACGCGCCCGGCAGGGCGGTGAAATCGGCCACGAGGGCCAGCACGAATGCCGCCGAGGTGACGATTCCGAACTGACGCATCGGCGGCAGGTCCGAGAGCGCGAGCGCGAGGAAGCCGCTGGCGTTGATGAGCGTCGCGAACAGGATCGGCCGGCCGGCCACGATGAGCGCGCGATGCAGTGCCGCGGCCGTCGGGCCGCTCGAGCGGCCCTGCTGAAAGTGATAGAAGAAGTGAATCTGGTCGTTCTCGGTCGCGCCCAGCACCGTCGAGCCGATGAGGATCGTCGCGATGTTGAGCGGGATGCCGGTGCCCCGCATCACCAGGAAAACGCTCAGAATGGCGAACAGCGAAGGGATCATGGCCATCAGCCGCCCGGCGGGGCTGCGAAACACGAACAGGAAGGCGAGGAAGATGACGCCCGCCGTGAGCGCGAAGCTCTCGGTGAGCGTCGGTACCAGGTGCTCGCTGATCTGGACCGCGAGCACGCCGCGGCCCACGGCCCGGGCCCGCACGCCGCGCACTGCCGGCTCATGCGCCTGCCACGCGTGCACGGCCTGCTCGGCGAAGCCGCGCATCGCCCCCGGCGGCCCGAAGAGCTCGGCGCGTCCACGGACGCTGAGGCGCACGCTCGCGAGATCGGCAATGTCGACGTAGCCACGCGCACCCGGCTCGGTGAGCAGGATCTGCTCGAGATCGGCGGCGAGCTTCGGCCACGCGGCCGGCTCAGCCGGCAGCCGATCGGAGCCGGTCCGGACATAGTGCGCCCAGCGCAGCACCGAGGTCGGTCCGTCGACGGCGGTGATACGCGGATCGCTCTCGAGCCGTTCGCCGAGTGCCGCGACCGCGCGCAGAAAATCCGCGTCCAGCGCATGGCCGGGAGGCGTCTGCAGCCACAGCTCCACCACGTCGAGCCCTCCGCCCAGGTCGCGGAACCGCCGCGTGTCCTGCGCGACGCGCTCGTTCGCGTCGACGTAACTCAGCGCATCCGTCTCGAGCGGCAGCGGTGCGAGCCGCCCCGGAATGCCGAACAGCGCCGCGGCTCCGCACAGCATCAACACCACCGCGCCACCGACCAGTGGCCACCGCCAGCGGCGGGTCCAGGGCACGAGCCGGTCGGCAAAGCCTGCAAACCACGCGGCGGCCGGCGCGCGCGCGGCGCGCGGCGGCAGCCGCAGCAGCGACTGCAGTGCGGGAAAGAGGCTGAAGCTCGCGATCCAGGCGACCAGCAGTCCGCTCGCAGTCCACAGGCCCATCTCCCGGACCGGGCGGATGTCCGAGACCGCGAGCGCAGCAAATCCGACGGCGGTCGCGAGAATCGAGGCGCTGCACGGCAGGAATTTGTCGGCGAGCGCGCGTGTGTGGTGCTCGAGTGGCGTCGCGGCATCGTCCGCATCGAGGTAGCGCGAGTGAATGTAGACGAGCGTCGCGGTCGTCGTGACCATCACGGCGAGCGGCACCAGCGAGGAGACCACGGTGTGTGAGAAGCCGAACACCTCGGCGAGGCCCATGGCGATTGCGACCACGGTGGCGAGCGTCAGAACGACTGCCGCGAGGGTGCGCCAGGAGCGATAGACGATCAGCACCAGCGCGAGCAGGAAGACACCGAACAGCGGCATGAAGCGCTTGGTCGCAAGACCTGTCTGGCGCTCGAGCCAGGCATCGAGCCAGGGCGATCCGACACGCCGCATGGCAGTGAAGGGCGAGCCGCTGGCCTCGAGGGGCTTGAGCCGCGCCTCGATCGCCACGAGCGCCTGGTCGCGCTCGGCCGGGGAACGCACCCGCAACTCGAGCGCGACGCCGAGATAGTGGTCGCCGAGGAGACCCGCGCGCCGCAAGAGCTCCGTGCCGGTCGCAAACGTGCGCAAACGCCCGGACTCGGCGGCGCTCACTCCGGCGCCGGGAACCGCGAGGCGGTAGAGGGTCAGCAGACTGTGCGGCTCGACGCCGGGGATGCGCGCCAGCTCGCCCTCCAGATGGTCGGCGGCGGCGAGTGCAGCATCGCCGAGCGGGTCGGGCGCCTCGAGGACGAGCAGTGCCTGGTCGCCCTCGGGGAAGAGGCGCTCGAAATCGCGCGTCGCGCGCGCCAGCGGGTCGCCCGGCACCATCAGATGCTCGATGGCGAGATCGTCCGGAATGTGCAGCGCGCCGTAGGTTCCGGCTGCGGCCAGCACCAGGAAGGCGCACGCGATCCAGCCCCTGAGCAGCAGGACGCGGGTGAAGATTCGCAGCAGCCCCGGCGAGGCGGGCACACTCATGGAATGGGTGCTCCTGCCGACCGCGCGGGCCCCCGGTGCGCACGGATGATAGCCTAACCGTATGGCCACACTGCTCGCAGCCGCGGCGGTCACTCTCGTCTTCTGCGCTCCGGGGTACCCGGGGGAGACCGGGGACGCCCAACCCTACGTCGATCAGTTTGCGCACGCGCTGGCGACGGCCGCCGGCTGGCCCAGGGAGAGCATCACCGCGGTCTACGACCCGAGCGAATCGGGCGGCCTTGCGAGACTCGGGAGTCCCGAGGCCGGCCTCGCGTTCGTGCCCTATCCCTTCTACGTCGCACACGCCGCGAAGCTGCATCTCGCGCCGCTCGTCGAAGCCGATGTGACCGGCGCAGGCCCCCGCCAGCGCTGGCAGCTCATCGCGCGGCGCGGCCGCGTGCAGGGTCCGGCGTCGCTCGCAGGCTTCACGCTCGTCAGTACGGCCGGCTACGCACAGAATTTCATCACGCGCGCCGCACTCCCCTCCTGGCCGCTGCCGCCCGATGTCCAGATCGAGGCGAGCGGACAGGTGCTGAGTGCGCTGCGGCGCGCCGCCGCGGGCGAGCCCGTCGTGGTACTCCTCGATCACGCGGAGACGGCGGCGCTCGCGAGCCTGCCGTTTGCGGGCGACCTCGAGGCGGTCGCGCAATCCCCCGAGCTGCCGGTCGCGGTGCTCGCCGTGGTGCATTCACGCGTGCCCCCTGCGCGCGCGCGCAGCCTGCGGACCGCCCTCCTCGGCTTCGCGCGCGCACCCGGCAACACCGAGCTGCTGGCGGCGCTGCGTCTCAAGGGCTTCGTGCCGACCGAGCTTCCCGGCCGCATGGCCGTGCAGTGAGGCCCGGGCTCGGAGGTGCTGCGCTCGCGCTGCTGGCGAGTGGTTGCTCGGCGCCGGCACCGCGGCCGCAGCCCCCGGAGCCCCCAACGTCGATCGAGCAGCGGCTGCAGGCGATCATGCAGGACGCGCGCGGCGGCGAGCACGATGCCGATGCGACGACCCGCGCCGCTCTGGCCGAGGATGCCGGCCGCCAGGCCGGGGCGTGTCTTGCACTGGAGCCGCAGGCTGCCGCCTGTCTCTACGGTCACGCACTCGCGCTCGGTCTCGAGGCGCGCGCCCATCCGGCGCATGCCGGCGAGCTGCTCAAGCGGATGCTCGCCGACCTCGAGGCCGCGGACGCGGCCGAGCCCGACTACGACGAGGCAGGTCCGGCGCGCGTGCGCGCGCTGGTCTTGACCCGGGCGCCGGGATGGCCGCTCGGTCCCGGAGATCCGGCCGCGGGCGTCGCGGTCGCGCGCCGCGCCGTAGGTCTGCGTCCGCAGTATCCGCCGAATCTGCTCGCGCTCGCCGAGGCTCTGGTCAAGAGCGGAGACGCTTCGGCCGCGCGCGCGGCCTGGCAGCAGGCACGCGAGCAGGCCCTCGCGCTGCCTGCAACGGCGGACCGCGACGAGTGGCTGCGCGAGGCGGACCGGGGTCTGCAACGTTAGAATCAGCGCCGTCATCCGCCTTGAGGAATCACCCGTGAAGCCGCTCGCCTCGCTCGCGTTCCTCGCCGCCGTCGCGCTCGCTCCCGGCTGGCCGGCGCGCGCCCAGACACACGTGGACCCCAACTACCCGATTCACGACCGCGATCGTCCGCAGCCACCGGTCGTCGATCCCGGCACGGCGAGCACGCAGGCGACCGCGGGCCGGGCGCCGGCGGACGCGGTCTTGCTTTTCGACGGACACGATCTTTCGCGCTGGCGCCACCAGGACGGCAGCGCGCCGAAGTGGAAGGTCGGCGACGGCTACTTCGAGGTCGTGCCGGGAAGCGGCTATCTCTACACGCGTGCGGCCTTCGGCGACTGTCAGCTGCACGTCGAGTTTGCCGAGCCCGATCCTCCGAAGGGAGACGATCAGAACCGCGGCAACAGCGGCGTCTTCCTGCAGGGACTCTACGAGGTGCAGGTACTCGACTCCTACCGGAGCCCGACGTACCCGGACGGCCAGGCCGCCGCCCTTTACGGCCAGTTTCCCCCGCTCGTCAACGCTTCACGAGCGCCCGGCCTCTGGCAGAGCTACGACGTTGTGTTCCACGGCCCGCGCTTCGACGCTGCGGGACATCTCACCCGTCCCGCGCGTGTCACGGTGCTGCACAACGGCGTACTGGTCCAGGACGCTGTCGAGCTCACCGGCCCCACCGGCCACCACCAGCGCCCTCCCTACAGCGTGCAGCCGGAGAAACTGCCGCTCGCGCTGCAGGACCACGGCGACCCGGTCCGCTATCGCAACCTCTGGATCCGCGAGCTGCCCGCCACCGACCGATAGTATAGATTACCCCTATTGGGTATCCGGGAGGCCCGCGTGGCTCACACCGTCCGCGACCAGCAAAAGCTGCTCAACCGCATCCGCCGCATTCGCGGCCAGGTCGAGGCGGTCGAGCGCACCCTAGAGGGCAACGCGGACTGCTCCGACGTCATGCATCTGCTCACCGCCGCGCGCGGCGCGATCAACAGCCTGCTCGCCGAGGTCCTCGAGGATCACGTGCGCGAGCACGTGCTCGGGCGGGTCTCGGCCGGCACGCGCACCGAGGCCGCCGACGAACTCATCGACGTCATTCACGCCTACTTCAAGTGAGCGCGCTCAGCGCCGCCCGAGCAGACTGAAGGCATGCGTCCAGTGGTCGTTGCGGAAGCCGTACATCGCCCACAGCATCGCAACGGCCTCGAGTAAGCGGCTCTCGACGATCGAGCCGACGTCGATCGGTGCTCGCCAGCCGAACCCCCTGATGAGCTCGGCCACGCGCCCCTTGGCGCCGGCATCGTTGCCGGCGATCAGCATGTCGGGCGTCCCGTCCGGCAGCCGCGGATGCACCATGTTGGTGGCGGAGACAATGTTGAACGCCTTGACGACCTGCGAGCGCGGCAGCAGCCGCTGCACGAGCTCCCCGGCCGAGTCATTCGCGCCGAGCGCCATCGCCGGCGCGTCGCCCGAGAAGTCGAGCGGGTTGCTGGGATCGATGACGACCTTACCGGCCAGGTTGTCGGGGCCGGCGGTGAAGATGACCGCCTCCATCCCGCTCCAGGGAACCGCCAGCACGGCGATGCTGGCGGCGGCGGCCGCCTCGGCAAAGGAGGCGGCACGCGATCCCGGTACCGCCTCGAGCGCCGCCCGGGTCTTGTCGCCCTCCACATCGCGGGTGCCGAAGATCACCTTGTAACCGAGCTCGGCGAACCCCTTCGCGAGCGCGGTGCCCACGGTGCCGTTGCCCAGGATCGCGACGATCTTCTGGGAGGAATCTGTGTTACTCATGACGAAAGCCTCTTGCGCCTTCGACGGCGAGCACAAGCCAACCTGGACGCTTCTTCTCCGATCACCAGCATAGTCCTCGGCGTTGCGGGGCGCACTGGGAATGCGCGACCATCGCCCGCCTTCCCGATCGCTGCGCGCCAACGTGCCTGAAATCCAACAGTTAGCATTTACCGGCCCGCCCGGTCAGCGTAAGCCGCGGCTCATCTATGACGGCGATTGCGGTTTCTGCACCTACTGGGCGCACTACTGGAATGCCCTGACGGGCGACGCCGTCGAATACCGGGCCTATCAGCAGGTGGCAGCCCAGCATCCGACGATTCCACTGGCCGACTTTCAACGCGCGGTGCAGTACATCGGGTCCGCCGGCCGCCGGGCGAGCGCCGCCGAGGCCAGCTTCCTGACCCTAAGCCACGCTCCAGGCTCAGGTATCTGGCTCCGCCTCTACCGGTACGTCCCGGGCTTCGCGCCGGCCGCCGAGCGCGCCTACGCCTTCATCGCGGCCCACCGGCCCGGCTTCCATCGCAACAGCCTGCTTCTCTGGGGCAAGGGGCACCGGCCTCCCCGCTACGAGCGGGTCCGGTTCCTCTTCCTGCGGCTCTTCGGGTTGATCTACCTCGCGGCGTTCGTCTCCTTCGCGGTGCAGGCGCAGGGTCTCATCGGCAGCCACGGCATATTGCCGCTCGGCGAGTTCCTCGACGCAGTGCGCCACGCCGCAGGCTGGGAGCGCTTCTACGTCATGCCGATGGTGTTCTGGTGGAACGCCAGCGACTCGGCGATCCAGGCGGTGTGCTGGGGCGGTGCCGGGCTGGCGCTGCTCGTGACGCTGAACCTCCTCCCCCGCCTCGGCCTGCTGCTCCTTTATATCCTCTATCTCTCGCTGCTTTACGCCGGCCAGGCCTTCATGACCTACCAGTGGGATACCTTCCTGCTGGAGGCGGGCGTGCTCGCATTGCTGCTCGGCTTCACCGTCACGCCGGGAATCTGGCTGCTGCGCTGGCTGCTGTTCCGCTTCATGTTCATGTCGGGAGTGGTGAAGCTCCTCTCGGGAGAGCCGAGCTGGTGGAACCTCTCGGCGCTCTCGTATCATTTCGTCACGCAGCCCCTGCCGACGCCGCTCGCGTGGTACGCCGCGCATCTGCCGCCGGCACTCCTCAGCTTCGCAACCGCGAGCACCTTCGTCGTCGAGCTCGGTCTCCCGTTCCTCATTTTGTGCCCGCGACGGCCGCGCTTCGTCGCGGCGTTCGGCATCCTGCTGTTGCAGATCTGCATCCTGATGACCGGCAACTACAACTGGTTCAACCTCCAGACCATGTTGCTGTGCCTGGTACTGTTTGACGACGCCGCCCTGGAGCACATCCTGCCGTCGCGCCTCGCAGCGCGGCTGGCGCCGTGGGCTCCGCGCAGCCGGCCGCGGCGGGCGCTCGCCGTCGGCGCCGGTGCGCTCGCCGTGCTGCTCGTATTCTGCAGCCTCATCGAGATGGACCTGCGCTTCGGCGGCCGCCCTCCCGCGGCGGCACGCGCGGTCGACGAGCTCATCGAGCCGCTGCACCTCGTCAGCTCTTATGGCCTGTTCGCCGTCATGACGACCAGGCGCAATGAGATCGTCATCGAGGGCTCGAGCGATGGCCGCGAGTGGCGCGAATACGAATTCCGCTACAAGCCGGGCGCTGTGGCGCGGCGCCCGCCCTGGAACATCCCGCACCAGCCGCGACTCGACTGGCAGATGTGGTTCGCCGCGCTCGAGAATCCGCAGCAGCTGCGCTGGTTCTGGCTGTTCCTCGAGAGACTGCTGCACAACGAGCCCGCGGTCACCTCGCTGCTCGCCAGAAATCCCTTCCCGGATGAGCCCCCGCTTTACATTCGCGCCAGGTTCTACGACTACACCTATGCCGACGCCCGCGCCCGGGCTGACGGCCTGTGGTGGGAGCGGCGCCTGCTGGGGCTGTATTTTCCGGCCGTACGGCTCAAGGCGTCCGAGCCGGCGAATTGAGCCCGCCTGGAGATCAGCCCTTGGCCAATCCCAAAGCACTGCCCTGCGACGAGCTCGCGATCCGCTCGGGCCCGAGCGTGCCGGCGTGCGCGGCGGCCAGATACTGGGTGCTCGCGGTCGCGGTCCTCGGCTCCACTCTCTCGTACGTCGATGAGTCGGTGGTCAACGTGGCCCTGCCCGCCATCGAGGCCGACCTGCGCGCGACGCTGCCGGCCATGCAATGGGTGATCAATGCCTACACGCTCTGCATGTCGGCATTGCTGCTGATCGGGGGCGCTGCGGCGGATCGCTTCGGCAGGCGACGCATGTTCGTCATCGGCGCCAGCGTGTTTGCCATTGGCTCCCTCGGTTGCGGGCTCGCCGTGAGCGTCTCGATGCTGCTCGCCGCGCGAGCCGTGTCCGGGGTGGGAGCCGCGCTGCTCGTCCCCTGCTCGCTCGCACTCATCAGCGCCGCCTTCGATGAGAAAGAACGCGGTGCCGCGATCGGGATCTGGTCGGGCGCGGCCGCCATCGCCGGTGGGGCGGCCCCGCTCCTCGGCGGGGGGCTGCTCGATCACTTCTCATGGCGGGTAATCTTCCTCATCAACCCGCTGCTCGCGGTCCCTGCGCTCTGGATCGCCTTGCGCCGCGTGCCCGAGAGCCGCGATCCGGACGCGCCGCCCGGCATCGACTGGCAGGGGAGCCTGCTCGCGTTTGCCGGCCTCGGGAGCCTGGTGTACGGGCTGATCGCTTCCGCAGAGCTCACCTGGAGCCACCCGGGCGTGGTGGCTTCGCTCGTGGCGGGCGCGGGATTGCTCGCGGTGTTCCTCATCGTCGAGGCGCACAGTCGTGCGCCGATGATGCCGCTCGAGCTGTTCCGATCGCCCACTTTCAGCGGCGTCAACCTGCTGACCCTGCTGCTCTACGGCGGCCTCGGCGGCGGGTTTTTCTTCCTCCCCTTCCTCCTCATTCAGGCGCGCGGCGATTCCGCGACCGCCGCCGGGGCGGCGTACCTGCCGTTCACCGTGGTCGTCAGCCTGCTGTCGCGCTGGTCGGGAGGGCTCATCGACCGCTTCGGTGCGCGCTGGCCGCTCATCATCGGGCCGGCCATTGCCACGGGCGGCTTTGCCCTGCTCGCGGTCAGCCAGGGCCCCTACTGGACCATCCTGGTGCCGATGGCCGTACTCGGGCTCGGGATGGCCGTTACGATCGCCCCGCTCACCACCGCAGTCCTCAATGCCGTACCCGCGCATCGCACCGGTGTGGCCTCGGGGATCAACAACGCCGTGGCGTCCGTCGGCAGCCTGCTCGTGATCGCGCTGCTCGGCAGCGTCGCCGTCGGCTCCATGTCCCGCTCGCTCGAGCTGCGCCTGCAGAGCGCGCCGGCCTCGCCCGAGGTGCGGCTCGCCGTCAACTCGGCGCGGGGCGGATTCGTCATTCCGGCACTGCCGCCGAGCCTCCCCGAGGAGGAGCGTCGCCAGGCGCGCGCGATCATCGCCGGCTCGATCGACGACACGGTGCGCAGAATCCTGTGGATCGCGGCGGCTCTGGCTGCCGCCAGCGTGCTGTCCGCCGCCCTGACCATCCCGGCGAACCGGCGCGCCGCCCGCGCTCCACCGCCCTCGCCCTGACGGCTGTCAGCTCAGAGTGGCTCGAGCAGCGTCGTGATGACGACACCCTGCTTCAGCGTCAGGGTGACCGGGGTGCGCTCGGCGATGTCCGCCAGGCGCGCTCGCTGCGCTTCATCGACCTCCCCCTCGAGTCGCAGCCGGCGCGTCATCGTGCGCTTCTCGCCCTCGTGCTGGAACAGCACGTCGACGTGCGCCGCCCGCAGCGGCCAGCCTTTGCGCTCGGCGTACATACGCAGCGTAATCGCGGTACACGCGCAGAGCGCCGCGCACAGCAGCTCGTGCGGAGCCGGACCGGTGTCCTGACCGCCGAGCGCCGGGCCTTCGTCGGCGGTGAGCGGGTGATGCCCCGCCCTGAGCGCCGTGGTGTAGTTGGTGGTGCCGATGTCCGCCGTCGCGCGCGCCATTGCCGTTTCTCCTTCGAGCCGCGGAGCCGCTTACTTCGTGCAGGCTGCTCAAGTCTGGCAGGCGACGCGCTAGAATGCGACGACGAGGTGTCCCGCATGCCCGAGCATTCCATCCACGGCACGGATCTCGCCGTACCCGTCGATCCCAGCGATCACACGCTCGGACCCGAGCATGCGCCGGTCGTGGTGGTCGAATACGGCGACTTCGAGTGCCCGACCTGCAAGCAGGCTGCGCCGAGCGTGCGACTGCTGCTCGAGCGTTTCGCGAGCCGCGTGCGCGTCGCCTTCCGCCACTTTCCGCTCGAGGAAGCTCACCCGCACGCGCTGGCGGCGGCCGAAGCCGCCGAGAGCGCCGGCGAGCAGGGCAAGTTCTGGGAGATGCACGACCTGCTGTTCGCCCGTCAGGATCATCTCGCCGCGCGGCACCTCAACTCCTATGCCGAGCAGCTGGGGCTCGACATGGCGCGCTTCACCGCGGAGATGGACGATCACGTCTACATACAGCGGATCCGCGAGCATCAGGACAGCGGGCGGCGCAGCCGGGTGCGCGGGACGCCCGGCTTCTTCGTCAATGGCCGGATTCAGGACGTCTCGTTCGGGCTCGAGCGGCTGTTCGACGCCGTGGGTGGCGCGCTAAGAAGATGACGGCACGAAAGGCTAGTCCATCGGAACTGCGATCGACTTGGGAAGCGCGGCGGCGGTCAGCGAGTCGCGCAGCGGGTGCGTCCGCTCCGGCCGTGCGGTGCGCCACCAGGGCTCGACGTCCCGGCCGTGCGCGGGCTCGACCGCCTCGCCGAGGCGCGGCATGAGCAGCTGCGCTCCGGCGGCGGGCCCGAGCGTCAGCAGCGTTTCGGCAGGCTGATCCCAGGAGTGCATCGCCAGAGCGAAAGTGCCCCAGTGAATCGGCAGGAACGCCCCGCCACCGAGGAGAGCGTGCGCCTTGAGCGCATTCTCGGGGCCCAGGTGCATGTCGCCCCAGGAGGGATGCCACGCCCCCACTTCGAGCATGGTGAGATCAAACGGCCCCAGCCGCTCGCGAATCTCGCGATACTCGGTCGTCAGGCCGGTATCGCCGCTGAAGAACACCGCGTGCCGCGCCGAGCGAACGACCAGCGAGGACCACAGCGTCGTGTTGCGCGTCTTGATCGTGCGTCCGGAGAAGTGCTGCGAAGGCGCGGCGGTGACCGTGAGGTCCGCATTCGGCAGCGACCAGGACTCCCACCAGTCGAGCTCGACGATGCGCTCGGGCCGTATGCCCCAGGCCTCGAGATGCGCCCCGACACCGAGCGAAGTCACGAAGGGGACGGTTTGCTTTCGCAGCTGCCGGATGGTCGGGTAGTCGAGGTGATCGTAGTGATCGTGCGAGACGAGGACGAGGTCGAGGGGCGGGAGCGCGCGCAGCGGGACCGGCACCGGCTGGAAGCGCTTCGGCCCGATAAAGCGCGAGGGTGAGGCGCGCGGACCCCACACCGGGTCGGTGAGCACGCGCAGCCCGTCGATCTCGATCAGCACCGTCGAGTGGCCAAGCCAGGTGACGCGCAGTCCGCTTCCCGGGGGCTTCGACCAGCTGTCGAGCGGGTTCACCGCAGGAAGCGGCGCCGGGGGCAACCGCCGCTCGCCGCCGCAGAGAAACTCGCGCAGCGTAGGCATCGCCGCGTCGGGGTCGCGCAAGCCCGGCAGGATCGGGTGCAGGTTGCGGAACCGGTCTTCCGCCCAGCGTGGCGAGACCTTGATGCGCTCGAGCCGGGTACCTTCAGGTCTTCGTCCCAGGGATCTCATGAGCTCCATGATACCGGGCGTCGTCCGCACCCGATGTGGGTCTTCCGATAGAGACGCGTGAGCCCCTGCGGTTCGTCTATGTGCTCAAATAGGCGCGATTCGTGAGTTAGCCGGAGATTCGCCATGGACAGCCCTGCCGCGAACGAGTCAGGCGTCGTGCGCATCGCCTCGAGTCATACGGTCGCTGAGACCCTGGAACGCCTCGAAGGCCTCCTCAAGGAGCGCGGCGTGCTGATCTTCGCGCGTATCGACTTCAGCGCCGACGCCGGCCGCGCGGGACTTGCGCTGCGACCGGAGCAGATGCTCATCTTCGGGAATCCGAGAGGCGGCACACCGCTCATGCAGGCCGAGCCCGCGGCGGGCCTCGATCTGCCGCTCAAGGCGCTCGCCTTCGAGGATGCCGGCGGCAGGACCTGGATCGCGTGGAACGATCCGCAATACATCGTGCGTCGGCACGCGCTTGCGGCGGCGCTCGCTGCCAACCTCGCCGCGGTCGTGCCGCTCATCGAGCGCGCCGCGGCAGCCTGAGCCGCGGCGCCGCGTCGCAAGGGAACGCGAGCATGAGCTCGGCGCGCACGCTCTGCGCGGAGTGATCATCGTGATCCTCCGTTGGTATCGATGGGAGCACAGTTGGTGCGGCCGGACAGCCCGCAGTCCTCGAGCCGCGTGGATTGCCCGAGCAGCCTGACGAGCACGACACCGAGCACGATCAGAGCGAGTGCCACGAAGAGTCCGATCACCGCCCCGCGCCGCGACGGCGGCGCGCGCGGGTCACGCGGCTCCTCAGGCACGGATGCGCTTCATCGCTGCGTCGTAGAGCGGACGGGCGGAAGCCATGGCCGGATAGAGCTCGCCGGCGATCTCGACCTGCCACTTCCCGTCCGTGAGATACGCTTCGTCGACCGTCACCTTCGGCTCGATCATCGCGAGGCCCACGGCCCCGCCGAGAGTGTGGCCGTAGGATGCGGCGCGCACGTAGCCCACCGGCACGCCGTCCCGCCGCACCACCTCGGCATGAAACATGAGGGGCTCGGGATCCTTGACCAGCAGCTGCACCAGGCGGCGCTGGAGCGGGCCGGCAGCCTTTTGCGCGAGCACCGCCTCCCTGCCGATGAAGCCGTCCGGTTTCTTCAGATCGAGCGCGAAACCGAGACCGACCTCATAGGGGACGTCGGTGTTGTCGATATCGTGGCCGTAGTCGCGGTAGCCCTTCTCCATGCGCAGACTGCCGAGCGCCTTGAGCCCGGCGTGCCTGAGCCCGAGCCCGCGCCCGGCCGCGACCAGCCGGTCGTAAACGTGCGTCGCCTGCTCGGCTGGAACATACAGCTCGTAGCCGAGCTCGCCGAGATAGGTGATACGGATGCATAGCACGCGCGCGAAGCCGACGTCGATCTCGCGTGCGGTCCGGAACGGGAATGCGCCGTTCGAGAGATCGGCACTGGTCACCCTCTGCAGCAGCGCGCGCGAGTCAGGTCCCTGCACGTTGAGCTGCCCGTAGGCCGAGGTGACGTCGGTGACGAAGGCATGGGCGTCTTCGGGGATGTGACGCCGCATCCAGGTCTCGGCGTGGCGCACCATGGTGTCAGTCACCACCACGAGGTAACGCTCGTCGCCTAGCTTCGTGACCGTGAGGTCGGCCTCGAGACGTCCGGTCTCATTCAGCCACTGCGTATAGGTGATGACCCCGGCCGGTCCATCGACCTGGTTGCCGGAGATGCGGTTCAGGCAACGCCCGGCGTCGCGCCCCTGCACGAGAAACTTTCCCATGAACGACATGTCCATGAGGATCACGTTCTCGCGCGCGGCTTGATGCTCCTCGCGCCAGCGGGCAAACCAGCTCGGGCGCCCCCAGGTGAGCGGACCCGGGTCGGGCGTGGTGCCGGGATCTCCATACCAGGCAGGGCTCTCCCAACCGCTGACCTCGATGAAGCAAGCGCCCGCCGCCGCGAGCCGCTCGTGGAAGGGTGACTTGCGCACCCCACGCGCGGTCGTGAGCGACATGAACGGAAAGTGGCACTTGTAGACCATGCCGAGTGACTCGACCGTGCGCTCGCGGCGGTACTCGGGATTGGTCTGCGTGAGGTGCAGCCGATCGATGTTGAAGCCGGTGACGTCGACATCCGGGTGGCCCGTCACGATCCAATGGGCAAGGACGCGCCCGAGACCCCCGCCGGTCAGCACCCCGATGGAGTTGAGCCCCGCCGCCACGAAGTATCCGCGAAGCTCCGGAGCCTCTCCGACGATCGGGCGCAGATCCGGAGTGAAGCTCTCCGGCCCGCAGAAGAAGCGCTTCATGCCGACCTCCTGCGTGATCGGCACGCGCGCCATGGCGCGCTCGAGAAAGGGCGTCATGCGCTCCCAGTCGGGCGGCAGCTCGCCGAAGGAGAAATCGCCCGGGATTCCCTCCACTCTCCACGGAGCGCACACCGGCTCGAAGAGGCCCACCATGAGACCGCCGCCCTCCTCGCGGTAGTAGCCGTAGGCAGCCGGATCCTCGAGCACCGGCATGTTCGGCGGCAGATCCCGGATGGGCTCGGTAATCAGGTAGTAGTGCTCGGCGGCCTGATTGGCGATGGTGACGCCGCTCGCCGCCCCGAGCTGCCGCGCCCACATGCCGGCGCAGTTGACCACGACCTCGGTCTTGATGTCCCCGTGCGCGGTGCGCACGCCCGTCACGCGCCCGCGCGCCTGCAACACTCCCGTTGCGGGCACGCCCTCGATGATCCTGACACCCTTGAGGCGCGCGCCCTTGGCGAGCGCCATGGTGACGTCCACGGGATTGACGCGCCCGTCCTCCTTCACATAGAAGCCCGCCTCGATGTCGTCGACGCGTGCCAGCGGAAAGAGCTCGAGTACCTCGCGCGGCGATAGCTCCTCGACGTTGACCCCGCAATAGCGGTTGAAGGCGGCGACGCGCCGGTATTCCTCGAGCCGGTCCTTGTCGGAGGCGACCTCGATGAAGCCGATCTGCGCAAGTCCCGTCGACTGGCCGGTCTCGGCCTCGAGACGCCGGTAGAGATCGCGCGAGTACTTGCGCATCTCGGTGGAGGTCTCGGAGGTCGAGCCGAAGGTGACCATGAGCCCGGCGGCATGCCAGGTGGTGCCTGAGGTGAGGCGGTCGCGCTCGAGGAGCACCACGTCCTGCCAGCCCTGTGCTGCCAGGTGGTAGGCGACCGAAGTGCCGATAATGCCGCCCCCGACGACCACCACGCGGGCGTGAGATGGGAGCGCGACAGCGCGCTCGGGCGTCACTCGGCGCCCGCCCCCTTGCCGAAGCGGTAGCTGAGGCGCACGCCGTAGACTCGCGGCTGGTTGACCGTCTGGCGCAGGTCGAAATTGCCGGTGTTGGTATAGAGGATCGCGTTCTTGTTGGCGAGGTTCTTGACGTAGAGCTCCGCCAGCCAGCGCGCGCTTCCCGCCGGAGTCAGCCCGAAGCGCACGTTCATGATGCTGTACTCCGGCTGCAGTATCCGCGGGAAGCCGTTCGAGCCGGCGACGTGCAGGTCATCCCACATGTCGCCCTTGTGGGCGATGTCGAACTGCGCGTAGCCGTTCATGCGCGCGCTCAGCGGGTGCTCGTAGCGCAGGTTGGCGCTGTAGCTGAAGTACGGGACGTAGGGCAGCCGCTCGCCGACTTCGGCCTCAAAGGTGGGGTAGTGGGTCGAGATCATGTGCGAGTCGGTATAACTGGCGGCCGCCTGCAACGACCAGTTCTCGTCCACCTTGTAGTCGACGTTCGACTCGGCGCCGTAGATGCGCGCCTGACCAACGTTGGCGTAGAAGCTCGCCGACGGGCAGATGTTGACATCGTAGATGATGGTCTGGTAGTCCTTCCAGTCCATCAGGTAGGTCGCGCCGTCCCACAGCAGATGGCCGTTGAGACTCGTGGTCTTCCAGCCGATCTCGTAACTGCTGAGCGTGTCCGGTATGTAGTCCGGCGGCACCCCGTTGGCGTAGCACCCGGGCGGATCGCCGGAATTGGAGCCGCCGTCGCGGAACCCCTGAGCCCAGTCGGCGTACAGCATCACCCTGTCGGTGACCTTGTAATTCATGCCGAGCTTGCTGTCCCACTTGTGCGAGGAGCTCTGCGACAGAGAAGGGCTGACCGCGTTGTAGGCGAACTGTCCGTAGGGGCTGTAGTACTTGGCGTCGGAATGAAAATGAACCGTGCCCGCTTCGACGTTCAGCTTGCCGGTGAGGTCGTAGCTGATGTCCGCGAACTCGGTCGTCTGCAGGTAGTCCGAGCGCGTCGTGTACGCGTACCACACCCCCGGCGGCAGCGATGAGCCGGTGGTCGCGTAGTAGGTGTTCTCGTACGTGAACGCGGCGCCGCTGGTATTCAAACCGGGCATGAAGTAAGTGCTGCCGGAGTTCTTGTCGCGGGTCTTCTCCCAGTAGAGCCCTGCCAGCCAGTGAAAGCTCCCGCCGGGCTTCGACGCCAGGCGCAGCTCGTCCGACCAGCGCTCCGGGTTCGTGTGGTACTCGTAATACTGCAGCGGCGGGCTGCAGCCCGTGAAGGGCACGCCGCCGTAGGCCGGATCGTTCACGCACGTGAAACCCTCCTGGGATCCGGCGGGAGCGCCCGTCGGATAGAACGGCGTGTACGAGGGAGCGAAGTTCTCCATGTATTGCGAGTACTCGTCCCAGCGGCGCGTCGGCAGATCCCAGTAGGTGCTCGCGAACACCAGATCCGCGATGCCGAGGTCGCCGTCGAGATGAAACTGCCCTATCTTGGCTTGGTTACTGAGTGCCTGCGGACCGAAGCGCTCGACGGTCAGCGGCGCGAGCGTAGGATCTTCGTCCCAGGCGCCGTCCGAGGACATGCGCTGATAGTCGTAACTGAAGAGCGCACTCCACTTGTCGTTCAGCACCCACTTGAGGGCGACGCGGCCGCCTTCCTCGTGCTCGCGGTTGTAGCCTTTGCGTGCCCACTGGGAGTTGTCCGAGGTCGTGCCATTGAACCAGGTGCGCGTGGTGAGCTGATTGGCGACGAAGCCGCCGTGCGAAGCGCTGAACGCCGAGGCACGCAGGCCGAGCGTGCCCTCGATCAGCGGAATATTGACGAATCCCTCGTAGGTCCAGTTCTGCTGCGCACTCTGGATCTGGCCGCCCTCGAAATCCGCGCCGCCGCTGAACGCGTTCACGTCGGGCTTGTTGGTGATGTACCGGATCGCGCCCGCCATGGAGCTGGCGCCGAAGGTCGTGCCCTGCGGGCCGTTCAGCACCTCGATGCGCTGGAGGTCGTAGAGGTGCAGATCGGGCTCCGCCCCGAACCAGCTGAGCGAGCTGTCGTCGAGAAAGAAGCCGGTGGCGGAGGTGTTCGCGTAGTTCGGGTTGCTGCCGTCCGAGACGCCGCGCATGAAGAAGGTCTGAGTGCCCGGGCCGATGCTGATGAAGGAGATCGACGGGACCTTGGTCGCGTAGTCGCTGAACTCGACGATGCCGAGGTTCTGCACGTCCTTCGATGTCAGCACGTCGACGCTGAGCGGCACGTCCTGCAGGTTCTCTGTGCGCTTGCGCGCGGTGATGACGATTTCCGCCAATCCGCCGGTGGCGGAGGCGTCGGCCGCCGGCGCCGCATCGAGCGCCTGCGCACCGTCCCAGGCTCCCGCCCCGGCGAGGGCGGCGGCGACTGCGAGGCCGATCCTCGACGGGGTGGCCGGTGCGGGCAGCAGGGCACTGCGCGAAAGCCAGCGGATGGAAGAATCGCGGTTTTCCCCTGAACGCATGAACGCTCTCCCCGCTTTTTTATGTCATGGCCATAATACTACCGGCCACGCGCCGCAATCATCCTTCCTGAGGCAGCCCTTAGTCAAACGCTCGTTCAATACATGGCCCGGTCCCGGGGCCCATTCACTTGAAGCGCTCCAGGCAGTCGCCGAGCGCGAGCCGCAACGGCTCGAGCTCGTTGGCAAAATGTCGCCAGTAGCCGACGGCCTGGGTATATATCGGCTGGCGCACCTGCTCGGCACTCGGCGTGCGCACCGCACGCGAAGTCTCGTGCTGCTGGAGGCAGGCCGGCTCGAACGGCAGGCGGCAGTGTTCGAGCAGCTGGCGGATATTCGCTTCCGGATCGCGCACCAGCTCCTCGTACTGAACGTGCAGGACCTTGCCCGGCAGCACCGTGTCCCAGTGGTCCATCAGGGACAGATAGGAGCGGTAGTACCTGCCGAGGTCCTCGAGGTCGTAGCTGAAGGTCTGGCCGGACGCAAAGTGCTGCTTGAAGGTGCTGAAGCAGGCATCCATCGGATGCCTTCGTGCGTCGATGAGGGTCGCGTTCGGCAGGATTGCCTGAATGAGGCCGATGTGCCTGAAATTATTGGGCAGCTTGTCGGTGAAGTGCTCGCGGCCGCGCCGCAGCGGCGCGGTTTCGGCGATATAGCGGCCGCCGAGTTCGGCGAACTGAGCGGCCGGTAAGCCGCCGATGGCCTCAGGGTAGCCGTCGCGGTTCGGTGCCAGGTCCTCGAGCGAGCGGACCAGATTGATGATGTTCGGCAGCTCCATCGTGCCATCCACCTGTGAGTGGCTGGCGAGGATCTGCTCGATGAGCGTCGAGCCGGAGCGCGGCAGGCCGACGATGAAAATCGGTGCCCTGCTCGGGTCGCCGCCGACGGCACGGCCGGCGAAGAACGCCGCGCTGAAGAAGGCGCAAATGCGCGCCGCGCGGCGCTCGAACGCGTCGACGTTGAACGGGTCATCGCGGCGACGCAGCGCGTTGCCCTGGGCATACGCGGCGAACGCCTCGCGGTACTGGCCGCGCTGCTCCAGTGCCTTGCCCAGGGCGAAATACAGCTGCGCGCCTCCGGGACGGACGCGTCCAGCGCTCTCCTGGTCCGCGATCAGCCGCTGCATGGCCGCGATCTCGGCATCGTCGAAGGCATAGTTCTTGAAGTCCGCGAGGCTCCACCAGGCCTCGGCGTTGGCGGGATCGCCGACGAGCACCTCCTTGTAGGAAGCCTCGCTCTCGGTGCGCCGGCCGAGGGACTTGCGAACGTGGCCGATGGACAGCCGCAGCCGCACGTCGCCCGGCTGGTACGCCGCCGCCCGCTCGTAGGCCTCGAGCGCCTGCTCCAGGCGCATGAAGCGCGATGCCAGCGCTGCGATCGTGATCCACGTCTGCGGGTTCTCGGGCTCGATCTTCAGGAGATAGCGCGCAGCGGCGTCCGCCTCCTCGACCCGCCCGAGCGCCAGCAGCGCGGGTGCGAGTCCCCGGTACGCGAGAGGCAGGTGCTCACTCTGCCGCAGCGCATGACGCAACAGCCGCTCCGCGTCGGCGGGCACCTCCGCCGCGAGAGACACCGCGGCGAGCCCGCACAAGGCACCTACGTGGCTTGCATCGCGCCTCAGGATCTCCCGGAACAGCTCCTCGGCTTTCCGGCGGTCGTCCCGCAAGAGCGCCGCGCTCGCCTCCTCGATGCGCGCTCTCTCGGGGTCGGTGAGCCGCGCCCGCTCGAACGCTGTGCGCGCGTCGTCGTACTGGCCGAGATCGACGAGCACGTCGCCATAGGCGAGCCAGGCGCGATGATGGTGTGCGGTCTTTTCGAGTACGCGCCGTACCTCGGCGCGCGCATCGACCGCACGCCCGGCGCCGCGGTAGGCGCGGGCGAGATCGACGCGCGCTTCGGCGAAGTCAGGTGCGCCGGCGAGCGCGCGCTCGAGCTGCTCGATGCTCGCCTCGATCCGGCCCTGATCGAGGAGCGCCACTCCGAGGAGCCACAGGCAGTTGACCTCGCCCGGGCGCTGCGCCTCGAGCGCGCGCAGCCAGCGCTCGGCAGTCGCCGCCTGTCCGGCGCGCAGTGCCGCGTGCGCGCGGCGACGGCCTTGCTCGAATTCGGCGCTGGCAGTCACTCGAGACGCTGGTAGACCGCGCGGGCCTGCGCCAGCTCGCCGAGCACCGCGGCCTTCTCGTCCGCCGAGTTCCAGTCGGGGTAGGCGCTGGTCGTCTGCACCAGGTGATCGATCCACGCCTCGAAGAAGCGCGCGTCGTCAGGCGAGCGCGGCTTCTCCCCCCCGACGGTGATATAGATCGGACTCGTGGTCGCGTAGACGAAGTTATCGAGGATCGGGTATTCGGCCCGGTCGGTGAAGGCTCGCAGCACGCACCAGCCGCTCATCTCCACGGGCAGTGTGCCGCTCGCGTCCAGGGTGTCACGGTGGGACCTGAGCGTGAGCTCGCGCACGACGTGCCCGTTGCACACGATCTGCGCATGGTCGACGGGCACGATGGAGCGCAGGCGCGCGTCGAAGGCGACCTTGTGCGAGCGCTCGAGACTCACGGTCGCGCCGATCGGACTGCCGGCGAGGGAGAAATCGAGCAACGGACCGTTGGTCGCGAAGGTCCTCCCCTCCTTGAGCCCCTCGAGCCACGCCGCGCTCGCGAGCGGCCCGGCAGGAATCGACACGTAGACGCGGTTGAGGCCCACCGGGCCGCGCAGCGTCGCGTAGTCGGCCATCGCGTCGGTGCCGCCGGCGGCCGGAATGCGAAAGCCGAGGTTGAGCAGCCGGTACCACACCGAGGCGGTTGCCTGGTGATCGGCGAACGACACGATCTCCATGTAGTCGACCTTGCCGAGCGCGACGTCGACGGGCAGCTCGTCGGCGTCGGTGTGAGCAGGGTGAGTGAGCGGCTGGGGCTCCTCTTCGAAGGGATGCACATAGCCGACCAGCGCTCCCTGCGCATGCGCGAGGTCGGCGACGTCGGCGTTGGTCGGAGACAGGCTCGCGGCGGCCGTATTGGGGTAGCCCGCGAAGCCCGGCAGCAGCGTGCCGCCGCGCATGCCGAGCAGTCCGAGGTGCCCCCAGTAGCTGGTGTGGAATTCCTGTCCGTGCACCACCAGCGTCCCCGGCGTCGAGGCGGAATCGACACCGCGGCCGCTGTAGGCGACGTCGGGGAAGCGCTGCTCCTTGTTGACGATGAGATTCTCGACGATGTCGAGATCCTCGGCCTGCGCCTGCAGCACCAGATGCGCGGGCGTGTTGCGGTAGTGCCCGCCGTAGTTCATGTGCACGTGCACGTCGCCGCTCACCCAGCGCCGACCCGGCCCGCCCGGCCAGCGGCGCGCAACCAGCACCACCGGGACTTCGCTCGTCGCCCCGGCAGCCACCTCGACGCTGCGCCGTTCGGGTTGCCGCGACAGCCCCTTCATCACCTCGACGCTGAGGGTGCCGGCCGGCACCTCGATCGACTCATCGCCCGCGGTGTGGAAGTAGCGCGCCTCGAACGGATACTCGTTGCGGTCGAACTCGGCGTGGTGCATCCAGGCGCGCGCCGGTGCGTAGAACCGGCCGCTCGCGTCCGTCACCACGACGCGCGCCGCGGTCGGCTGGCCGTGCTCGTCGCGCACCGTCAGGTGCAGGGCGCCGCCCGGACGCAGGCGGCGTCGCTCGGTGATCTCGAGCGGCCGCGAGCTCCCGCCGGGGAACGTGAGGAGACGCAGCTCGAGCCCGCCTTCGCGATTGGAGATGCAGCCGATCTGCCTGCCGTCGGGCGACCAGCGCGGCCCGGTCTCGTCCCAGTCACCGTAGCTGAGCGGCAACGGGTCGCCACCCGCCGCCGCCGGCAGCAGCCACAGCTGCTGCGTGTTGCGCCCGAGATAGGAGCTGTAGACGAGGCGTTGGCCGTCGGGCGAGAAATCCGGCCGCGCCTGCCAGCTGGTCTCCTCGTAATGCAGCTCGGTCGCTTCCGCACCGGCAGTCGCCGGCATGCGCCACAGACCGCCGGTGCCGTAGATGTGTCCGCGGTTCGAGACGAACACCACCGACTGCCCGTCACGGGTCCAGACCGGATTGATCTCGTGGTCGTAAGCGCTGTAGTAGTAGCGGGGCAGCGTGCTGCGGTTTTCGCCGCTCAGGCGCACCGGCTCGGCGATTTCGCTGCCGTGCAGCTCGGCGAGAAACAGGTGGAAGTGCCGCTGATAGGCGCTCGACACGAAGACGATGCGCTGTCCGTCGGGTGAGAAGCGCGGCTCGACGTTGACCGCGCCGCCGTGAGTCAGCTGCGTCGCCCGCCCGGACGAGAGCTCGAGCAGCATGAGCTCGATCGCGCTTCCGCGACTCGAGGCGTAAACGATGTAGCGGCCGTCCGGCGACCAGTCGGGCTGATAATCGTAGCCCGGACCATCAGTCAGCTGCGCGGCGCTCGTCGAGTCGACGCTCTGCCGCCACAGCGATCCCGCCATCGAGTAGACGAGTGCGCGCGAATCCGGCGCCCACGCCAGGCTGCTCGGCCCGCTGGTGAGCTGCGGCAGGTACATCTCGCGGTAGTAGTACGAGTGCGGCACATCGAGCGCCGGCGGCACCACCACCGGTGCCGCAGCAGCTGACACGCCGGGCAGTGAGGCGACCAACAGTGCGACGAGGTGAGCAGCGAGGGTGGCGCGCATGGTCGCGTTGACGAGGGGACTACGCGCGTCTAATGTGATTCGCCGGGCGAATAGCCGTCGGATAATAGCACATGCCCGCACAGGCAATGACAGCGGCCGGCACGCCCGCGGAGCGGCAGACGGTGCTGCACAGCTGGTGCATCCACCAACACCCGCGCGTGGTCGGCCGGCTGCTCGGCGAGCCCGGCGCCTGCGTCTCCGGGGAGCGCAACTCATGACCTTCAAGCTCACCTACGCGACCATGTTCGATCCGCCCGAGGAGCTGCATACGCGCTTCGAGGCAGCGATGCAGCGGGTGCGCGGCGCACTCGGCCGGCCGCACCCGCTCTACATCGCCGGCGCCGACCGGCCGGCGGAGCGCACCACGGACAAGCGCGCTCCCGCAGATCGCGACGAGCTCATCGGCACCTTCGCCGCCGCGAGCGCCGCGGATGCCGACCGTGCGCTGCGCGCCGCGCACGGCGCCTGGCCCGAGTGGAAGCGGACGCCGGCCGCGCGCCGCGCGCAGCTCCTGCGGCGGGTGGGCCAATTGATCGAGGAGCGCGTCTACGACATCGCGGCGGCGCTCACCCTCGAGGTCGGGAAAAACCGCATGGAGGCGCTCGGCGAGGCGCAGGAGGCGGCGGACTTCTTCGCGACCTACTGCGACGATTTCGAGCGCGCCGCGGGCTTCGTACGCGCACTTCCCGACGATCCGCTCGCCAGCCACGTGTCTCACAACAGGAGCGTGCTCAAACCCTACGGCGCCTGGGTCGTCATCACGCCGTTCAACTTCCCGCTGGCGCTCGCCGCCGGCCCGGTCGCCGCCGCGCTCATCACCGGCAACACGGTGGTCCTCAAGGGCGCGACCGTGACCCCCTGGGCGGGGCGGTTGCTGGCGGACTGCATCCGCGATGCCGGGCTTGCGCCGGGAGTCTTCAACTACCTGAGCGGCTCGAGCGCCGCCATCGGCGCCGCGCTGGTCGACCATCCGCTCGCGGCAGGCGTCACGTTCACGGGTTCCTACGAAGTCGGGCGGCAGATTGCGCTCAAGCTGCAGAGCGGCCCGTACCCCAGGCCCTGCATCGCCGAGATGGGCGGCAAGAACGCGTGCATCGTCACCGCGCGCGCCGACCTCGAGCGCGCGGCCGCGGGCATCGTGCGCTCCGCGTTCGGCATGGGCGGCCAGAAATGCTCGGCGCTCTCACGGCTCTATGTCGACGAGCAGGTGGCCGAGCCCCTCACCGAGGCGCTGCTCGCACAGCTGGCGGCACTGCCGATCGGTGACCCGGCGCGGCGGGAGAACTGGCTGGGGCCCGTCGCCACCCAGTCAGGCTACGACGACTACGCACGCTACGCCGCGCAGCTGCGCACGGGGGGCGCGCGCATCCTCGGCGGCGGGCAGCAGCTCGCGGACGGTGCCCTCGCCCGCGGTTTGTTCGTGCGCCCGACTCTGGCCGAAGCGCCGGTGGGACACCCGCTGTGGGACAAGGAGATGTTTCTGCCCATCCTGATGCTGCATCGCGTGGCCACGAACGACGAGGCGATGGCGCTCGCCAATGCTTCGCCGCTCGGGCTTACGGCGGGCTTCTACGGCGCGCCCGACGAGATCGGCTGGTTCCACGAGCACATCGAGGCCGGCGTCACCTACGCAAACCGTCCGCAGGGCGCGACCACCGGCGCCTGGCCGGGGTACCAGCCCTTCGGCGGCTGGAAGGGCTCGGGCACTACCGGCAAGGCCATCGCCTCCTTTTATTACCTGCCGCAGTACCTGCGTGAGCAATCGCAGACCGTGGTCGAGTGATCCCGATGCCGCTGCTGCCGCTCAACGAGGCGATCGCGACCCACGTAAACGACGGCGACAGCGTGGCGCTCGAAGGCTTCACCCACCTCATCCCCTTTGCCGCCGGTCACGAGATCATCCGTCTCAAGCGGCGCAATCTGCACCTGATCCGCATGACGCCGGATCTCATCTATGACCAGCTGATCGGCATGGGTTGCGCTACGCGGCTGACCTTCTCCTGGGGCGGCAATCCCGGCGTGGGCTCGCTGCATCGGCTGCGCGACGCGGTCGAGCGGCAGTGGCCGCAGCCCCTCACCCTCGGCGAATTCAGCCACGCCGAGCTCGCGCTCGCTTACCAGGCGGGCGCGAGCGGCATGAGCTGTGGCCTGATGCCGCAGCACGCCGACACGGATCTCGCACGCGTGCCGGGAGCGAGCCTGCGCACCGTGCGCTGTCCCTTCACCGGGCGGTTGCTGACGGCCGTTCCGGCCATCAACCCCGACGTCACCATCCTCCACGCGCAGCAGATCGACGCCGAGGGCAATGTCCTCATCCGCGGGATCGTCGGCGCCGCCAGAGAGGCCGCGCTCGCCGCGCAGCGTGTACTGGTCACCGTCGAGGAGCAGGTCGAGCGGTTGACTGCGGATATGAGCGCCGTGGTGCTGCCGTCGTGGCTGATCACCGCGGCGAGCATCGTGCCGGGCGGCGCCTATCCGTCCTACGCGCAGGGCTACTACCCGCGCGACAACCGCTTCTATCTCGCCTGGGACGAGATTGCGCGCGACCGGCGGTCGTTCACGGCCTGGATGGAGCGTCACGTGCTCGGCGTGCCCGATCACGCCGCGCTGCTGCGCGCGCTCGGAGTCGCTGCGTGACCGCGCCCGGCTACACCCCGGATGAGATCATGACGGTGACCGCGGCGCGGCAGCTGCGCGACGGCGCCGTGTGTTTCGTCGGCATCGGCCTGCCGAGCGCCGCCTGCAACCTGGCGCGCGTGACGCATGCGCCGCACCTCGTGCTCATCTACGAGTCGGGCACCGTGGGCACCAGACCGAAGGTCCTGCCGCTCTCGATCGGTGACGCCGAGCTCGCCGAGACCGCGACCGCGGTCGTGCCGCTGCCGGAGATCTTCGCGCACTACTTGCAGCGCGGCCGCGTCGACGTCGGCTTCCTCGGGGCGGCGCAGATCGATCGCTACGGAAATCTCAATAGCACCGTCATCGGCGAGTATGCGCGTCCCACCGTACGGCTGCCGGGCGCCGGCGGCGCACCCGAGATCGCAACCTACGCGCGCGAAGTGCTCGTCGTCATGAAGCAGACGCCGCGCAGCTTCGTGCCGCGGCTCGACTTTCTCACCTCCGTTGGCTACCTCACGGGGTCCGGCGCGCGCGCCGCCAGCGGGAGCCCCGGCGCCGGCCCGCGTGCGGTGATTACCGACCTCGGCGTGCTGCGGCCACACCCCGAGACCCAGGAGCTCGAGCTCGCCGCGCTCTATCCCGGCGTCAGCGTCGATGCCGCGCGGGCCGCCACCGGCTGGTCGCTCAGGGTCGCCGGGCACCTCGAGACGCTTCCTGCCCCGGACCCTGCCGCTCTCGAGGCACTCCGCGACCTCGAGGCACGCACGCGCGCGGCTCATGGGCGGCCGATCCGCATCAACCTGAGGAGATGAGATGGCTTCACCGCATATCCGCACGCCGCTCCCCGGCCCCAAGGCGCAGGCACTCATGGCGCGCGACCGGCCCGTGACGACGCCCTCCTACCCGCGTGACTATCCCTTCGTGATGGCGCGCGGGCGGGGCGCCGAAGCCTGGGACGTCGACGGCAATCGCTTTCTCGATTTCATGAGCGGCATCGGCGTCGCGAGCACCGGCCACGCGCACCCCAGGGTCGTCGAGGCCATCAAGGCCGCGGCCGACGACTTCCTGCACATCTCCTCCGATTACTGGCACGAGCGCATGACGCGCCTCGCCGAGCGGATCAACGAGCTCGACCCGATGCGCGAGCCGGTACAGGTGCTGGTGTGCCAGAGCGGCACCGAGTCGGTCGAAGGCGCGCTCAAGCTCGCGCGCTATGTGACCGGCCGGCCGCGCTTCATCGGCTTTCTCGGCGGCTTTCACGGCCGCACCATGGGCTCACTCGCTTTCACCTCGAGCAAGGTCACGCAGCAGGCGGGATTCTTCCCCACCATGCCGGGCGTGACGCACGTGCCCTACCCCAACCCGTACCGGCCACTGTTCGTGGGCGACGACCAGGGCCGCGCGGTGCTCGACTACATCGAGATGCTGTTCCAGAACAATCTCCCGCCGGCCGAAGTCGCCGCGATCGTGGTCGAGCCGATCCAGGGCGAAGGCGGCTATCTGGTGCCACCCGACAGCTTCCTGCCGGGCCTGCGGACGCTGTGCGACCGCCACGGCATTCTCCTGATCTTCGATGAGGTGCAGTGCGGCATCGGGCGCAGCGGCAAGATGTTTGCGAGCCAGCACTGGGGCGTGTCGCCCGACATCATGACGCTCGCCAAGGGTCTCGCCTCGGGATTGCCGATGGGACTCGTGGTCGCGCGCCGCACCCACATGGAGAAGTGGAAACGCGGGGCGCATGGCAACACCTTCGGCGGCAATCCGCTGTGCTGCGCGGCGGCGCTGGCGACGCTCGAGCTGGTGGAGCGCGAGTACGCGGCCAACGCGGCGGCGGTCGGCGACTACTTCCTCGGGCGCCTGCGCGAGCTGCAGCAGCGCTTCCCCTGCATCGGCGATGTCCGCGGCAAGGGACTCATGATCGGCATGGAGCTGGTCACCGACCGGGCGAGCCGTAAGCCTGCGAAGCAGCTGTGCGAGGCAGTGCTGACGCGCGCCTTTCACCATGGACTGCTGCTGCTCTCCTGCGGCGCGAGCACCGTGCGCTTCATCCCGCCGCTCATGATCAACCGCGGCCATGTGGACGAGGCCCTGACACTGCTCGAGCCGGCGCTGAAGGAAGCGCTGGCGTCGGTCTGAAGGAGCGGCGCATGTCGGGCACCCCCGCCGAGCAGCCGCGCGCCCTGGGTCTTCTCATGTGCACCGCGCTGGTCGTGGGCAACACGATCGGAGTCGGCATCTTCATGCTGCCGGCCTCACTTGCCCCCTATGGCCTGAACGCGGTCCCCGGCTGGCTGATCACGACCGTCGGCTGCATCTTCATCGCCTGGGTGTTTGCGGGACTGGCGCGCTCCTTTCCGCAGGACGACGGCCCGTACGCTTACGCGAGCCGCGCATTGGGCGGCGGCATCGCATTCATCATCATGTGGTGCTACTGGATCTCCACCGTCGTGACCAACGCGGTGCTCGCGACCGGCGTGGTGGGCTACCTGTCGTCGTTCGTTCCGGTGCTGGGGACCAACCACCCGCTCGCCGCGGTGACGGCGGTGGCGCTGGTGTGGCTGTTCGTGGTGATCAACTTGCGCGGCGTGCGTACCGCGGGCTGGGTACAGGTGTGGAGCACCGTCGTCAAACTGCTGGTGCAGGTCGGGATCGTTGCCCTCGGAGTGTGGGCCTTGTTCGCGCCCCACGAGACATCTCCGGTGCACCTGCCCACGACGCCCTTCTCGCTGGGCGGCGTCATCACCGCATCGACCCTCGCGCTCTACGCGATGCTCGGGGTGGAGTGCGCGGCCATGCCGGCCGGCCGGGTGTGCGATCCGGGCCGCACCATTCCCCGCGCCACGTTCATAGGCACGCTGACCGTCGCGGTCATTTACATCTGCGTCTCCCTGATTCCCATGTTGCTGATCCCGCAAGCGGAGCTGGCGAGCTCGAACGCCCCGTTCGCCGACCTGTTCGCGCGCTTCCTGGGGCCTGCTTCGGGCCAGCTGCTCGCGGCGTTCGTGGTCGTGAGCGGCCTCGGGTGCCTCAACGGCTGGACGCTGATCCTCGGCGAGCTGACCGTGAGCTTCGCGCGCCACGGCGGCTTTCCGCCCGCCCTGGGAAAGGTGAACGCGCACGGAGCGCCGACGCGCGCCTTCGTACTCACTGCCATCCTCGCCAGTCTCATGACGCTCTCGAGCTACAGCGATTCGACCGCCGGCGCCTTCACCTTCCTGAATATGGTCGTCACCGCCTCCAATCTGCCGGTGTATTTCGGCTGTGCGATCGCCGTGCTGATTCTGTGGCGGCGCGGTGAGCTCGGCCGGCTCGGGGCGCGCGAATCGCGCTGGCTCACGGCCGCCGTCCTCGCGACCGTCTACTGCGTCTGGGCCTCGGTGGGCATTGGCGGCAAGTCGTTGCTCTGGGCGCTGGTACCCTGCGCCGCCGGCGTGCCGGTGTACTGGTGGTACGCCATCGTGCGCCGGCCCGCGCTCGCGACCTGAAGAACGCGCCAGCCACCTGCCCGAGTCACGGAACGAAGGATCACCGCATGTCGCGCCGGCTCATCGCCTCTCTCGGCCATTCTCTGGCACTTGCCGTGTTGGTGGCGGCCGTTGCCGGCGCCGCAGGTGCCGCCGACCTGCCGGCGCACAAGCCGCGCGCGCGCGACCTCGGCGTTCCCTTCGACGGCACGCCGGGACCCCTGAATGCGATCACCGACGTCGAGGGGGTGCTGGTCGGTCAAACCACCCTGATCTCGGGCGACGGCAAGCTCATCGTCGGCAAGGGCCCGATCCGCACCGGCGTCACCGCCGTGCTGCCGCGAGGCGCCGAGTCCATGCAGCGTTTCTCCTTCGCCGGCTGGTACTCGCAGAACGGCAACGGCGAGATGACCGGCACGACCTGGGTCGAGGAATCGGGCTTTCTCGAGAGCCCGGTGCTCATCACCAACACCCACTCCGTCGGCGTGGTGCGCGATGCGGTGATCGCCTGGCGCGTGGCGCATGGACCGGCGGATGCAACCGAGTCCTGGTGGTCGTTGCCGGTGGTCGCCGAAACCTGGGACGGATGGCTCAACGACATCAATGGTTTTCACGTCAAGCCCGGGCACGTGCTGCGCGCGCTCGACAGCGCCCGCGCCGGACCGGTCGAGGAAGGCGCCGTGGGCGGTGGCACCGGCATGATCTGCAACGGCTTCAAGGGGGGCATCGGCACCTCGTCCCGCAAGCTCGCCGACAAGGACGGCGGCTACCTGCTCGGCGTGCTCGTCCAATGCAACTACGGCAGACGGCAGAACCTGCGCATCGCCGGCATCCCCGTAGGGCGCGAGATCGAGAGTGAAGATCCGTATGCCTTCGTGCCGTCGGAGGTCGCCGAGCGCGGCTCGATCATCGTGGTCGTCGCCACCAACGCGCCGCTCCTGCCGCACCAGCTGAAGCGGATCGCGCGGCGCGTATCGCTCGGCATCGGCCGCACCGGCAGCATCGCCGGCAACGGTTCGGGCGACATCTTCATCGCCTTCTCGACGGCCAACCCGGCGGCGAGCGACGTCGGCCGCGTGGTGGATCTCAAGATGGTGCCGAATGACTCGATGGACCCGCTGTTCGCAGCGACCGTGCAGGCCACCGAGGAGGCGATCGACAACGCCATGGTCGCGGCGACCGATATGACTGGCATCGACGGGCATCATGTGCGCGCCCTGCCGCACGAGGAGCTACGCGCGGTGCTCGCGAAATACAACCGGCTGGCAAAGTAGCAGCGGCACTTCCCTCGCCGCGCTGCGCGGCTCCCTCGCGGCGCGCCGCGGCTCACGGGCCGGCGAGGATCGCCCGCCAGTTGAGGATGGCGTTCCACAGCAGGCGCTGGTCGCCGCGGTTCAAGTCGCGGTGCAGGGGGTTGAAGTTGAACGCAATCACGTGGCCTCCGCCTGCGGGCAGGTCGAGAATCGCGGGCCGGCCGATGAGGTTCTCCTCGCCCCACGCCTGGCCGCTCACCACGAACGGCGCGCCCTCGCGGTCGCCCCACTCGAGCACCACGCCGCTGCGATCGACGGGACCGTCGAGGCACGTGGTGCAATACGCCATCCGCAGCCAGCGCCGCGGCACGGAGTAGAGCGGGAAGTTCTGGCGAAAGACATAGGTGCGGGCCGCGTAGCCGTAGGCGATCGGGTGTTCGGGCCGCGCGAAGCTCACCCGCACGTGCGACCCCGGTGTCCGGGTCACCGCGGACTGCGAGGCCGCCGCCGAAGCGGCGCCGCCTCCCTGGGTGCTGCGCGGCACGCCGCCGGACTCACGGCGCACGCCGCGTACAATTCCACCCTCGAGCGGCAGCATCGAGCCGCTGCCGAGCGTGATCAGCAGCCCCCCTGACCCCACGAAGCGCTCGAGCTCCGCGAGGCCACCGTAGCCGATGCCACCGGTGATGTCGTCGGACTCGGCGGGAGTGCCGAAGGCGGGGGTGGCCCTGGTCTTCTTGAAGGGCATGGGTCCCCAGGCCTTCGGGATTCCCTGGATCTGCTCGGCGAGCTCAAGGTCGACATGACCGTAGAGCAGCACGTCGTACCTGTCACGCAGCTTTCCAGCGCGGATGTCCTCGTCACGCACATACGCGTAAGGAATGTGCCGCTGATCGAGCGAGTAACGCGCCCAGCCGATCGTGTCGGTGTCCGCCCAAGGTACCCAGAGACCGAGGCGCGGCACTGGAGCATCGTGCCGCGCCACCTCCGGCACGGCCGCGGCGCTCGCGAATTCGAGCCCGAGCTCGCCGGCCGTGTCCCGTACCGCAGCGGCCAGACCCGGCTGCGCCCCGAGAATCCACGACCCCGCCGGGTATTCCACAGCAGCGAGCGTGAACGGGCGCTCGGCTATCGCCACCTTGAAGCGGGCGAGTCGGTAACGCGCCTCGAGTAGCCCCTCCTGGCCCGTGTCCTTCAGCACAAACACCGGCCCGGTGCCCGCGACCGCCCCCCGCGGCTGCGGCGCCCCGTGCAGGGGGGTGAGGTCGAGCTCACGCACCCGGCTGTCCGCGGTCGCCACCGCCGTCAGGTGATAGTTGACGGGCAGCGCCCAGGAGATGTCGTCATAGGCTTCGCCGGCGTCCTTCGGGTATTGCTGCGGAGTCAACAGATCGACGGCGTAGTCGCGGTACGGCTGGTCGAGCCGCACCACGTACGTGCCCGCCGGAAACGTTCCTTCCTTGAGACTGAACGGTGCCGCGGCGCGCTGTACCTCGATGCCCTGCGCGAGCAGCCGGGCGATGAGCTGTGCCACGCGTGCCGGATCGCCCTGCTCATCGGGAATCAGAAAGCCGAAGGGCGGGCGCTCGAGCCCCCGGGTGTAGGAGTGCAGGCCCTTGAGATAGTAGTTGTGCAGCAGCTGCGGGGCCTGCTGCGCCACGTCGTCGAGGGCCGCGAGCAGCGCTGTCTCGTTGTAGTTGACGTTGTCGCGCGCCGACCAGAGGAAGGTGCCCTGCGCCGGCGGCGGCAGCGGGCGGTACCATTCGATCGAGGTGTCCTGACCGGGCTGCTGCGGGGCGAGCGTCTCGGCGGTGCCGTTGCCGAAGGTCTCGTAGCCGCGTCCGTCCGCGTTGTGATTGGTCGCAATGGCATCGAGATAAAGATGAGCGAAGTCGTCGCCGAAGTTCCAGGTCCAGACACCCGGCATGCCGAGCCCGGTGAGGGCCTGCACTTCGTGGAAGCTGAGCTCGAGTCGCTCGTCGTAGGTGAGCGGATCGACGTGCTCGTTGATCGGCCCCGTGCCGTTCCAGGTCAGAAGCAGCGCCACGCTCTCGTGCAGATCGTGGATCACCTGCGGATGCCAAGCCCACATCATGCGAAACACCGCCTGGGTGGTCGCGTGCACCTGCTGGTGCGCATCGCGGTTGATGTCGACGTAGGCGTACTTCGACCAGTAGGGCGGCGCCTGCCGCGGCAGGTGTGCGAGGTCCGTCCTGCCCTTGAGGTAGCGGTAGAACCACTCGACCTGCTTGTCGCGGCCGTCGGGATTGGCGATCGGGTTGATGAGTACCACGAGCCTCTCGCGGATGCGCCGGATCATCGGTTGCTCCGAAACCGCCAGGCGATAGGCGAGCTCGAGAGCCGACTCGGTGGACCCGGTCTCGTCGGAGTGCAGCCCCGCGTTGATGTAGTAGATCGGGCGGGCGGCGCCGATGAGCCGCTCGGCAGCCGCCGGATCGGTGCGGCGCGGATCCGCCAGCGCCGCGGTCGCCGCCTTGAGCTGCTCGAGGTCGCGGATGCCTGCTCGTCGGCGATCGCCAGCAACACGATGTCGCGTCCCTCCTCCGAGCGTCCGATGGTGAAGAGGCGCACGCGCGCAGAGGAGCCGGCGAGCGCGCGGCAGTAGCCGTACGCGGCGCCCGTATCGACGAGCTCGCCCGCCGCCCCGGGGATCCGGTGCAGGAAGCTGCGCGGCGACACCACGGTCGCCGAGGCCGGCAGGTACGCGACCCAGGGTGAGAGGAAGCGCGCCTCGGTCGTAGCGCTCGCGATCTCCTCGATCGAGCCGGGCTCGGCGGTATCGGGAGCGGGCGGCTGCGCCGGCAGTGCGCCCGGCTCGAGGGCGACCAGGGTCAGGGCAATGAGCCACTTATGAGGCATGGCTGGCGAGTATAGCCGCTTGCCTCTATTGAACATTCGCTCAACGAGAGGCAGACTCGCGCTGCATGGCACGCAACCCGCGCTATGACTTGCTGTTCGAGCCGGTGCGGATCGGGCCGGTCACCGCGCGCAATCGCTTCTACGCCGTGCCGCACGCCGCCGGCATGACCAACTCCATGCCGCACATGCGCGCCGCCTTCCGCGGCGTCAAGGCCGAGGGCGGCTGGGGCGTGGTGTGCACCGGTTACGTGTCGATCGACCCGGGGTCCGACGATGCGCCCCTCCCCTACGCGACGCTCTGGGACGATGCCGACGTCCGTTCGCACGCCCTGGTTACCGAGGCTGTCCACCGGCATGGCGCGCTCGCCGGCATCGAGCTGTGGCACGGCGGCGGGTCGGTCATGAACCGCTCGAGCCGCATCGCGCCGATGTCGCCGTCCGGCACGTCGTGGATGGCGACGCACGTCGGCTTCATGGGCAACCAGCGGCCGCGCGCCATGGATGCGGGCGACATTCGCGCGCTGCTCGCCGCCCAGCGCGCCGCCGCCCACCGCGCCCGGCAGGCGGGCTTCGATATCGTCTACGTCTACGCCGGCATGGGTTACCTGCCCTACGAGTTCCTGCTGCCGGAGTGGAATCGGCGCACGGACGGCTACGGCGGCAGCCTCGCCAACCGCGCGCGCATCGTGCGCGAGCTCCTCGAAGTGACCCATGAGGCGGTGGGCGGCAAGTGCGCGGTGGCGCTGCGGATCAGCCTCGAGGAGCTGCGCGCCCGGCCGGGCGCGCAGGCGGCCTCCGAAGCGCACGAGCTCGTCGCCCTGCTCGCCGATCTTCCCGACCTCTGGGACGTGAAGCTCGACTCCTCGCCCACCGATTGTCCGCCGTCGCGCTTCGCGCCCGAGGGCTCGCACGAGCCAGTCATCGATTTCGTGAAGAAGCTGACCGCGAAGCCGGTGGTGGGTGTCGGCCGCTTCACCTCGCCCGACACGATGGTGAGCCAGATCCGTCGCGGCGTGCTCGATCTCATCGGCGCCGCGCGCCCCTCGATCGCCGATCCGTTCCTGCCGCGCAAGATCGACGAGGGCCGCGAGGCCGAGATCCGCGAGTGCATCGGCTGCAACATCTGCATCTCGAGCTGGCACGACGGCGTCCCGGTGCGCTGTACGCAGAACCCGACCGTCGGCGAGGAATGGCGCAGCGGCTGGCACCCCGAGCAGATCGCCGCCGCCGGGAGCGCCGCCTCGGTGCTCGTCGTGGGCGCGGGTCCGGCGGGACTGGAGTGTGCGCTGTCGCTCGGCCGGCGTGGTTACGAGGTGACGGTCGCGGAGGCGGCCGACGACATCGGCGGCCGGCTGCGCTTCGAGACACGCCTTCCCGGGCTCGCCGCCTGGGCGCGCGTGCTCGAGTGGCGCCGTGCTCAGCTCGGCAAGCTCCCCAACGTGACCGTCTACCGCGGCAACCTTCTGTCGGCGGACGACGTCCTCGGGCTCGGCGCTACCCACGTGGTCGTTGCAACCGGCGCGCGCTGGGCGCGGCTCCTGTACTCGCCGCTCGAGGTGGCCGCGGGGAGTCTCGACGGGCCCGGCGTGCTCACGCCCGACGACCTGGCCGCAGGCGTGGTTCCCGAGGATCCGGTAGTGGTGTACGACTACGACAACTACTACCTCGGGGGCGTGCTTGCCGAACACCTGGCGCGCGGCGGACACTCGGTGAGCTACGTGACACCGGCCGGACACGTCTCGGCATGGACTATCATGAGCAACGAGCAGCCACAGGTTCATCGGGCGCTGGCCGCCGCGGGCGTGTCGCGGCACACGCTCGCGCGGGTCACCGCCTTCGGCGCCGGCGCTGTTACGCTGGCCGATCAGTTCACCAACGCCGAGACCCACCTCGAGTGCCGCGCGCTCGTGATCGTCGGAACGCGCTTCGGCGACGACCGTCTGTACGGTGAGCTCAACGGACGCGGCGACGAGCTCGCCGACACCGGCATCCGCTCCGTCACCCGGATCGGCGATGCGCTCGCGCCCGGCGCCATCGTGCACGCCGTGTACAGCGGCCACCGCTACGCCCGCGAGCTCGACGCCGATCCCGCCGCCCGCGGCATGCGGCGCGATGCGCCGCTCGGGGTGGCGCAGTGAGCACACAGCCGCCGCCGCGCGTTGCCGGCCTCGAACCGACGCTCCCCTCGAGCTGGTATACCTCGGAGCAGGTGTTTGCGCTCGAGAAGGAGCGCATCTTCTGCCGCGACTGGATCTGTGTTGCGCGCGCCGAGGAGCTCGCGGACCCGGGCGCCTGGCGCGTGATCGACGTCCTCGGCGAGAGCCTCCTGCTGCTGCGGAACCCGAAGGGGACGCTGCGTGCCTTCTACAACGTCTGCCGGCACCGCGGCACGCGCCTGTGCCGCAACCCGGGCGACCCCGCAACGCAGGCGCCGCTCCCCGGAGGGATCGCCGCAGGACGCATCACCTGTCCGTATCACCAGTGGACCTACGACTTCGACGGGCGTCTGGTCGGCGCGCCCCACCTCGGCGCCGAGCCGGGCTTCGACAAGGCGCACTTCAGTCTCTATCCCGCGGCGCTCGACTGCTGGGGTGGCTTCGTGTTCCTGAACCTCTCGCCCGCAACGGCGCCGCCGCTCGCCACACAGCTTGCCGGAATGCCCGACCGGATCGAGCGCTACCCGCTCGCCGAGCTGCGCATCGGCCATACGATCCGCTATTCCGTGGCGGCCAACTGGAAAGTGCTGTGCGAGAACTACAACGAGTGCTACCACTGCGCGGGCGTGCATCCGGAGCTGTGCGCCGTGGTGCCGGCGTTTCGCGAGCGCGGCGGCGCCGGCCTCGACTGGGCGCGCGGTATCCCGCATCGGGCCGGCGCCTATACCTTCACGACCTCCGGAACGACCCGGCGGCGTGCCTTTCCGACGCTGAACGAGGATGAGCGCGAGCGCCACAAGGGCGAGCTCGCGTATCCCAACCTGTTCCTGAGTCTCGCCTGCGATCACGCCGCGGCGTTCATCCTCAGGCCACGCAGTGCCGGGCACACCGACGTCGTGTGCCATTTCCTCTTCGAACCTTACGAAATGCAGCACAGCGACTTCGATCCGCGCGATGCGACCGAATTCTGGGATCTGGTCAATCGACAGGACTGGGCCATCTGCGAGGCGCTGCAGCAGGGCATCGGCGCGCGCGTCCACGAGCGTGGCTACTACGCCCCCATGGAAGACTTCAATTACGACATCCGTCGCTACGTCCTCGAGCGGATCGGCGACGCGGTCGAGGGGTCTTGACCGGCCCGCCGGCCGCCGCAGTCCCGCTGCCGGCGCCGCCGCGCGTGCGTGTGCGCTGGAAGATCTTTGCGTTCATGTTCGCCTTCGGCGTGTTCGCCTACCTGCAGCAGAAGGGTCTGGCGGTGGCGGCACTGCGCATGATGCCGGAGCTCGGGCTCACGCAGCAGCAGATCGGCTGGCTCCAGGCCGCCTTCATCGCCGGCTACAGCGTCATGCAGTTCCCGGGCGGCCTCCTCGGTCAGCGCTTTCGCCCGCGACTGGTGTTCGCGGTGCTCGGATTCGGCGCCTGCGCGGCGGCGCTGGTCGTGCCGCTGGCGCCGCTGGTGGTCGCAGGCGCTCCGCTCTTTCTGACACTGCTCCTCGGGCGCTCGCTCCTTGGCGCCCTGCAGGCGCCGATATTTCCGGTCACCAACGGAATATTCGAGGCGTGGTTTCCGCCGCAGCTGTGGCCACTGGTCCAGGGCCTGGCGAGCGCGTGCCTGGGGGTCGGGCTGGCGGTAACGGCGCCGCTCGTGGCGAATCTCATGGTGGCGTACAGCTGGCAGCATGCGCTGCTGTGGACCAACCTGCCGATGCTCATCCTCGCCCTGCTCTGGACCTGGTACGGCCGCAATACCCCGGCCGAGCATCCCTCCGTGAGCGGGCAGGAGCTCGCCGAGATCGGCGCGCGCGCAACGATCCATCATGAGTTCTCCTGGCCGCGCGTCGGACGGCTGCTCTGGAACCGCGACGTCCTGGCCCTGACCTTCTCCTACATCTGCGCCAACTACGTCTTCTACTTCATCGCCGACTGGTGCTTCCTGTACCTCGTGCAGGAGCGGCATTTCGAGACGCTCGAAAGCGGCTGGCTGGCCGCGACACCCGCCGTGGTGGGAGCGGCCGGCGCGGGTATTGGCGGCGTCCTCGCAACGCAGCTGGCAGCGCGACTGGGAGTGCGCCGCGGCCTCGCGCTCATCCCGCTCGTGTGTCTCCCGGCCTGCGCGCTGCTGCTGCTGGTGGGGGTAGCAGCGGCCAGCGGCTATGTCGCGGTGGTCGCAGTCGCGCTGGCCTTCGCCTGCGAGCAGGTGAACGAAGGGCCCTACTGGGCGGCGATCATGCACGCCGCTCCCGCCGACACCATGGCGGCGGGAGGACTCCTCAACACCGGCGGTAACCTGGGGGGACTGATCGCAGCGCCGGTGGCCGGGTACTTCTCCGGCCAGGGAGCGTGGACGCCGCCGTTTCTGATCGGCAGCGCGTTCGCCCTGATCGCCGCCGCCACCTGGCTGATCGTCGATCCCGCGCGGCACGCGGCGCGGCGGGCAGGCCACGCCTAGGGCGCTGAGCCTTCGGCCGCGACGACCTGGCCACCGAGATTGCCGCGCGCGGTGGCGTGAGCTGCGCTCACTCCCTCGGGCCATTCGAGCTCGAGCGTTCCGGACCCGCCCGGCGCCTGCAGCTCGAGCGCCGCGTGCACCACCCCCGAGCGCCCCGGGGAGTTGATGCGCCCTGAGACGGCGACGTCCTCCGTCCAGCGGACGGCCCTGAGCGTCAGGAGATAGCCCCCGCCCGCCGCCTGCACCGCGAAGCTTCCACCCCGCAGCCCTACCCCGGGACCCGCGCCGTTCTCCGCGGCGCGGACGATGACGTCCTCGGCGGTGAGTAGCGCCGCGCTGACGACCCGCAGGACCTCCTCTGCGGCCCGGTTGCCGGCGGAGGCCCGAGCGGGCGCGAGCTCGTGCGCGGCGCGTGCGAAGCGCGGCACGAGCCGCACCGGCGGCACCGCGGACGCGCAGCTTTCATCGCCGGCCGCGAGGCTCTCCATGAAGCGCCGCACCAGCACCGCAGCGCACTCGCTGCGCGCATGCGGCAGCGCGTTCACGTGAAAGCTGTTGGCGATCACGACGTGGCGCGCGTGCGGGAAGTGCCCGGCCGCGGCCTGGCCGTCGGCGACGCCCGTCATGTTGTCGAGCTCGCCCGATACCACGAGGACCGGCACGTCGGGATAGCCGGCGGCGGGGAAGGACAGCGGCGACGGCGGCGATGCCGCCGGCGGCGGCCACTCGACGCACTCGTCGATGAAGGCGTAGTCGAGCGGCATCCCGCGGTACTCATCGATGGTGAAGGGCGCATAGGTCGACGGCGCCAGCGCCTTGCGCTGCGCGATCGCCCGGTCGCGGGCGGCGAGGCGTGCGGCGACCGGCAGATGCATGTCGAAGATCTGCGGCGCGTCGTGGCAGAAAACCGCCGCCGCGAGGCCGGCGCTGAATCTCTCCGGCGCATGCGTCGGATCGCGCGAGTCGACGCTTGACGAGGTCTCCGCCATGAGGCGCAGCAGCGGCAGCGCGTCTCCATCCGTGAAGGCACGCGCGGCGGCATCCAGCTCGCGCACGGTCGCGAGAGCCGGCGAGCCGCCGAACATCACGATCGCAAGCGCACTCGCATTGGCGGTAACGTGCACAATCCGTCCGTCGCCGGAGCGCACGTCGGCCGCAAAGGGTGCGCTACGCAGCCGCTCGAGCGCGGGAGCGACGTGCTCGAGCGAGCTTCCGGGCAGCGCCCTGCAGGCGGGGGCACGCTCGCAGGCCAGATTGAACTTGGCGCGCATGGCCGGCGCGTAGTGCGGGTACCACCCGTAGTCGGGACCCTCGAGGGGATAGGCTCCGTCGAGCACCAGCGCACGCACCCGTGCGCGGTGGCGCAGCGCAAACACCTGCGCAAAGTAGGTTCCGTAGGAGTCGCCGTAGAGGCCGATGCGCGCAATTCCGAGCGCATCGAGAATCGCCGCGAGATCGTCGCTCGCGAGCGCCGTCCCGTAGAGCCCCGCGCTGCGCCCGAGTGCGCGCCCGCACGCGCCGATGCCGCTCTCGGTGAGGACGGCGGCGTTCTGCAGGTCCCGGCAGTCGATGGCAGCCGAACGGCCGGTGCCGCGGCTGTCCATGATGACGATGTCGTAGCGCGGACGGAGCGGCGCGTAGAGCGCCAGGTACTCGCTGCGCGATTCGGTGGCGGGATACCCCGGGCCGCCCTCGGTAGCCACCAGCGTGCCGGCCGCGGGACCCATGGCCGTGTGGGGGTAATACTCGAAGTAGATCCCGATCGTTCCCCTCACGTCACCGCGCGGGTCGAGCGGACGCTCGAGGACTGTGCACCAGGGCGCGGGAGTCTCGCAGCGATGCAGGGTCAGGTTGCCCACCCGCAGCGTGCCCGGCTCTGCGGACTCGACCGCGCTCAAGTCATGGGCGAGCGCCTGCGGCGCGGCAAGAAACACGAGTGCCTGCGCGAGCAGGGCGATGACAGCGGCGTGGCTCGTGGCACGCGGTTGAGACTGCTTGTCCACGGTCGGTGCCTGCTATTGTAGCGATAACCGCCGCGCAGCCTGCGCCGCGAACGACCTGTGGAGGGGTGCGATGTCGAACCGTATCGTTGTCAGGTCAGCGCTCACCGCCATGGTGCTGGCACTCTGGCTCGGCGCGCCGCCCGTGCGCGCGGATGCGGCCGCGCCGCTCAAGACGCGCAATGTCGTGCTCATCGTGAGCGACGGGCTGCGCTGGCAGGAGATCTTCACCGGGGCCGACCCGACGCTCCTCAACGAGAAGAACGGCGGCATCTGGGACCAGGAGGCGGACCTCAAACGCACGTTCTGGCGCGACGACGTGAACGAGCGTCGCAAGGCACTGTTCCCCTTCATCTGGACCTCGATTGCCGCGCACGGCCAGATCTTCGGCAACCAGCTCAAGGGCAGTGTCGCGCGCGTCACCAACACATTCTGGTTCTCGTACCCCGGGTACAACGAGATGCTCTCGGGTCACGCCGATGCGCGCGTCAACTCCAACGAGTTCGGGCCGAACCCCAACATCACGGTGTTCGAATGGTTGAACGGCCTGCCGGACTTCAAGGGGCAGGTGTCTGTGTACGCCACCTGGGCGGCGTTCAAGGACATCTTCAACGTCGGCCGCAGCCACCTGCCGCTGCAGGTCGGCTGGGACCCGCCCTACAGAGGCGAGGTGAGTCCGCGGGAAGCGATGCTCAACGAGGTCTATCGGACCACGACGCAACTCGAGGACACGGACGTCTATGACTCGTTCCTGCAGATCCCGCTGATGGACTCGTTCGCGAAAGCGCAGCCGCGCGTGCTGTTCGTCGGCTATGGTGAGACCGACAACTGGGGACACATGGGCCGCTACGACCTGCTGCTGCACGCCGCCCATTCCTTCGACCACTACGTCGAGCAACTGTGGAACACGCTGCAGAGCATGCCCGCCTACCGTGATCAGACGACGTTCATCCTCACCGCCGATCACGGGCGCGGCAGCGGACCGGTCGAATGGAAGGAGCACGGTGTCGAGCAGAAGGGCTCGGAGAACATCTGGATAGCGGTGATGGGCCCCGATACCGCGCCGCTCGGGGAGCGCAGCCACACCGGCGAGGTGCACCAGGCACAGATCGCCGCCACCATCGCGGCGCTGCTCGGCAAGGACTATCGCCAGGCGGTGCCGCAGGCGGCGGCGCCCATCGGCGAGGTCCTAGCCAGCGGGCGTTGAGCGCGCTTCGAGCACCGTGAGGATGCCGGTGAGGATCCGCGTCGGATCCGGAGGACATCCCGGAACGGCCACGTCCACCGGAATGACGCTGGAGATGCGGCCGCGGCTCGCATAGCCCTCGCCGAAGATGCCACCGGTGCAGGCGCAATCCCCGACCGCCACCACCAGCTTCGGGTGCGGCGTGGCCTCGAAGGTGCGGCGCAAGGCGATCTCCATGTGCCTCGAGACGGGGCCCGTCACGAGCAACAGATCGGCGTGGCGGGGACTCGCGACGAAGCGCACGCCGAGCCCCTCGATGTTGTACACGGGATTGTTGAGCGCATGGATCTCGAGCTCGCAGCCGTTGCACGACCCCGCATCCACCGCCCGCACGCACAGGGCTCGCCCCAGCACGCTGAGGATGCGCGCCTGCAGGGCCGCGCGCACCCGCAGGGACTCATCCGCGGCGGGCGCGGGCTCGCTCGCGATCCCGACCGAGGCGATCTGGCGCAGAGTCTTCAGCATGGTGCGCGCTCCTAGAGGTCGTGCCCACTGTAGGACAGGTTGAAGGACTTATTGATGAGGGGAAAATCGGGCACGATGTTGTCGATGATCGCGTGCTCGATAGCGGGCCAGTTCTGCCACGAGGGGTCGTGCGGGTGACAGCGGCTGATGGTGCCCTCGGGGCCAGCCTCGAGCGCGACCAGCACCGGCCCGCGCCACCCTTCGATCGCGCCCACACCGAGTGATCCTGCCGCGGGAAGACCGACCGCCGCGCGGCACGATCCGGCGGGCAGACCTGCGATGATGCGCTCGATCAGGCACGCCGATTCGGCCAGTTCGTCGAAGCGCACGGCAACCCGGGCCGCGACGTCGCCCGTCTGGCTGCCTGCCTTGGTGACCGACAGCTCCCCGTACGGGTTACAGGGCAAGTCGACGCGCAGATCGAATGCCTGGCCGCTGGCGCGCCCCGCAAGCCCCGTCAGGCCGAGCCGCGCCGCGAGCGGCGGCGCGATGGTGCCGGTGCCGGAGAAGCGATCGCGCACGCCTGTGTGCTCATCGTAGATCGTGCGCAGCACTCGCACCTCGCGCGCAATCTCACCAGCACATGAGCCCAGCAGCTGCGCAACGTCGCCGGGCAGGTCGACGGCTACGCCGCCGGGGACGACGGCGCTCATCAGATAGCGCTCGCCCAGCGCCGCGGCGCAGGCGCGCAGCAGCTGCTCCTTCAGGCGCGAGAACTGCGCGAGACCGAAGGCGAAGCCGGCGTCGTTCCCCAGCGCGCCGAGGTCTCCCAGATGGTTG